>NZ_BCUS01000016.1 GCF_001591345.1 Variovorax boronicumulans NBRC 103145
GGGGCGGCGCCGCCGTCCACGCCCAGCCGGCCGCCGCCGCCCAGGCCTTGTCCGCGCACCGTCTGCGCCTTGTAGTTGCGCAGCGAACGGACCATCTGGTTGAAGGCGTCCATGAAGGCCGCCGCGATCACCTTGCCCTGCGCGGTGTTGGTGTAGCCGCCGATGCCGCCGGCACCGCTGCGGCCACCGAGGCCGCCGAAGCCTGCGAAGTCGGTCTTGGAGGCGCTGCCTTCGGCGGCAGCCACCTGCACGCCCGAGCGGTTGTCGATGAGCGTCAGCAGCGCGCTGGCTTCCTTGGTCTGCAGGCTGGCGCCCACAGCCGCGATGGCGCGGCCACGGCCGCCGCCCACGAGGCCGCCGAGCGCGCCGCCGATGCCGCCGGCGTCGTTGTTGCTGAACACGATCTCGGGCGACAGGCCGTAGTCGGAGGCCACCATCTGGCCGCGACCGAAGTTGCTGCCGCCGCGCATTTCGCCCGATTGCATCAGCGCGCGCTCGCGCGTCATGGCGTTCATGCCGGCCGCGCCGCGCTCCACCACCACGAAGCAGTTCGACTGCTGCACCAGCAGGCGCAGCAGGTTGGCCGTGGGCGGCAGGCGGTATTCACCGGTGAGGATGGTGTACCAGCCGGCATTGACGTTCTCGATCAGCGAGACGGTACCCAGTGGCGATTCGCAGCGCTCGAGCTGGCTGCTCTCGCCCGAGGTGGCACCGCCGGCGGCGCTGCCCGTGGCCGTGGTCTTGGCCGCCGGAGCGCCCATCTGCATGTCCATGGTCTGGCAACCGGAAAGCGCGAGCAGGCCCGCGAGTGCGCTGGCGAGAGAGAGTTTGGAAAAAGGCATGTCCCTGTCCATCAAATGAAAACAATGTGGCGTCCGGCTCATCGGCAGGCGCCGCGCCCGCGCGACGATACGGGCCGCCCGATGCGCGGGCCAGTGTCGAAAGTCACACGGTCAGGAACATTTGTGGCGCTTGTCGGGGCTTGGTTACAGTCCGAACTCCATTCGCAGGAGTTTTCAGATGGCCACAAAGAAGAGGAATATCGTGGGAGAAGCCGCCGTCGAACTGACGACGCAGCAGGTGGCGCAGGCCCTGGCCATTGCCGGGGCGTCGGGCTACAGCGGCAGCGCCGATCCGTCGTTCGTGGGGGCGGTGCTGGTGGCGCTGGCGGTCAACACGAGTTCCGTCAGCGCGACCATCGACAGTGCGAAGAGCAGGGGCCCCGGCGTCGCCGGCGTGCTGCAGCACTGACCGGCCGGTGGGGCGCCGGCCTCCGGCCTGAACCGGCGCACTTTCAGGTCGTGTAGTCGCCGCTGGCTTCCGGCTGGAACAGCACGGCGATCACGCGTGCGCTGTGTTCGCCGCCGCCCGGCGTCTTCCAGCGCGCGACCGCGCCGGTCTTCTGGCCGAGCAGGCCGATGCCGACGGGCGAGAACACCGAGATGAAGCCCGTGGTCGGGTTCGCATCGGCGGGATAGCAGATCACGATCTTCTGCCGCTGTCCGGCGGGCAGGTCTTCGATTTCCACCTGGGTGTACATCGTCACGATGTCCGAGGGCATTTCCCGTGACGGAAGGATGTCGGCCGTGTCGAGCAGATCGACCAGGGCCGGAGGAAGCGGCGTGTCCGCGAATTTGCTGAGACGAACGTAATCGAGTTCGGTGAGCGTGCGCTCCCCGTGAACGGTTGAAAGCATGAAGCACTCCAGATGAACGCAACCCGCCTTTCCGACAGACAGGGTCGCTACCGCGCGGTGTGGTGCCCGGCGGTCAAGGTGTGCGCATCAAGAAGAAGGTAGCGGACCGCCGGGCTCAGGAATGTGCGGACGTGCGTCGGAGGACCGACGTGGCCGCCGCGACGACGGCGCCCACACGACGACCGGCCGCTGCCATGGGCAGGGCTGCGCGCGCAGGGTATCGACGGGGCGAGAGGAGAGCCATGGGCCGCGAGTGTAGGGGATTCTGGCCAGATTGGCCAATTATGGCCCTACGGGTGCAGCGAGGAATTGCCGTGGAATCTCTGGATTCAATCTGCAGAACACCTGAATTGAAATCAAAAGCCTTTGATTCGAGACGGCGTAAATGAGTGATGGGAAAAGGGTGGGCAAGCGCTCATATTTACCGGATTCTTTGTGAGTTCGATATTTTCCTCGCCGCCGGGATTTCTCTGTAATTCATCGATGAATAATTTCTTGTGCCGTATCGAATGAGTGGTTTTAAATTGATTTTATGGGTTCGAATTTATTGAGAATATTATTTGGTGCATAAGAGGTATCACTGAGACTGCTGTTGTTGTCTCGATCTCAATTGTTTTGACTCTCCCAGAAGCTTAAAAGCTTCAATTGAGGGGGCTTCAGGTCGAACGAAATGGTGGATGCATTTTGTTTGTTCAATATGTCTCATTTGCGCATCCTCTGTTCTTTTGTTTGATTGCCATAAAAGCCCCGAGACATAAGAATTCAGTACGCAAAAATATGAGCGACCGATTGCCTTTAATTGCAAGCAATGTTGATTATTTGTTTGCAATAAGAGGTTGATTGCAAATTTTGCGACGTGAATTTCAAATATTGTTAATTGGGGTTTGAATGACAGCATCCACATGGGACTTGTTCTTGTCGTCGTCGCGAGGCCGCGCAGGGGCGGTCCACCCGCTGATCCGCGCGGGCCTGGCCCTGCTTGCCGCAGGCGCCGCGACCGTCGCGTTCGCGCAACCCACCGCTTCGCTGGAGGCGCCGCGCGCACCTGTCGCGGCCCAGGCCGTGACCGTCGTCCTCGCCCAGTCGAAGGTGGTCAAGGGGCCCGACGGCAATGAACAGTTCCAGGACGCGGCCACCATCAAGCCGGGCGACGTCATCGAATACAAGGCCACCTACACCAACAACACGGGCAAGCCGGTCAAGGGGCTGGTGGCGGATCTGCCGATCCCCGAGGGGCTGGAATACCTGCCGCGCAGCGCGAAGCCAGGTGCCAGCCTCGTGAAAGCCGCCACCAAGACCGCCGTCTTCGAGCCCGAGCCGCTCGTTCGCAAACTGCCCGGCGGCAAGACCGAACCCGTTCCCTACAGCGAGTACCGCATGCTGCGCTGGAGCCTGGGCCAGTTGCCCGCCAACGGCAGCCTCGCCGTGAGCGCGCGCGCCAAGGTCGAGACCGTCGCGCCGCCAACGGCTGTGCCTCCCACGCCCGCCACGCCGCCCCCGCGCGGCAAGTAAAGGCCGCGCCGGCCCTCGCGCGCTGCGCGAGGCGAGGGCGCCCGCCTTTTCCATCGATCTCTTGTTTCTGAGTGCCAGTCGGCAGGTACGCGTTCGCCCATCGAAACGTACCGGCCAGGTTCTTTCGTGTTCCCGTTCATCGACAACAGAGGAGAAAACTACGTGATTCCCACCCAGCCAACCCAACGCGCCAGCGGCTGCAAGCCGTGCGCGCCCTGGGCAGGCGCCGCAGCGTTGACGCTGGGCTTCCTTTTCGGAAGCCCGGCTGCATTTGCCGCGTCGCCGCCCGCCAACACAGTCATCGGCAACCAGGCGTCCGCCAGCTATTCGGACGCCGCCGGAACGACCCAGGTCGCCACTTCCAACTTGGTGCAGACCACCGTTCTCCAGGTGGGCTCGTTCACGCTCGACAGCGTCAACCAGGTCACGACGACCATCGTCAACACCAAGTCCGGCGCGGCCGGTGCCACGGTCTATGCGCCTCACGTGCTGACCAACACCGGCAATGGCGTCGACACCTTTGCTCTCACGGTCAAGGCCGACGCAGGCAAGTTCTCGCGCGTCGAGGTCTTTGCCGACGCCGACGGCAACGGGCTGCCCGACAGCACGACGTCGCTCTGCTCGGCAACTGGCACGGACGTCTGCACGGTGACCCCGGCGCAGAGCGTGCCCGGCAACAACGGCGCGTTCCGTTTCGTCGTGGCCTACACGATCCCGGGCTCGGCCACCGGCGCCGGCAATTTCGATGCCGCAACGATCACCGCCACCCCGGGCACCCCGGCGCTGTACACCGCGCCGAACACCTCGGCGGCCGACAAGGACGAGGTCAAGCTGGCCACCGATGCGGTGTTCAACCTCACCAAGGTCATCGGCACTCCGTCGGTCGCAGCGCCGGGCAACGGCGTCTGGCCGACCGCGCCGGCCAGTGGGCCGAGCTCTTCCGCTGCCTGCACGGCCACGAGCTGGACGGCGGGTCTCGCGTCGAACGCGAACTGCCAGTACTCGGTCTACACCCTCACGTTCAACAACACGGGCGGCGCACCGGGCAAGTTCGCGCTGTCCGACGTGTTGCCTGCAGGTTTGACCTACGTCACCGGTTCGGCCGTGTGGAGCGGTGCGTCGGGTACGGCGCTGGGTGACGGTGCGGGCGGTGATCCGTCGGGCATCGACTTCCAGGTGACCGGCAACACGCTGAATGCCGTGGTGGCTTCGCTGAGCCCGAACGTGACGCAGACGCTGAGCTTCGTGGTGCTGGTGAACAGCACCGCGGCGGTCGGTACGTCGACCACCACCAACGTGGCCCGCTACAACCCCGCGACCGCGCCGGCCGGCGTGACCGCGGCGTTGATCGGCACGGTCGGTTCGACCTCCAACCCGTCGGCGTACACCGTCCTGGCGCGTTTCGGCATCGTGGTGGGTTCCAACCCGTCCACGGCTGCAACGGCCCTCGACGCGACACCCGGCACACCGAACCCCGCCGGGCAAGATCTGACCACGAGGCAGTTGGCCGTCGCAGGCGGCAGTGTCCGTTTCCCGCAAACCGTGTTCAACACGGGCGGCGCCTCGGATGCCGTGAACCTGTCGATCTCCGCCAGCACCTTCCCGGCCGGCACGAGCTTCCAGTTCTTCGCGGCCGACAGCGGCGCACCGCTGCTGGACACGAACGGCGACGGCGTGCCCGACACAGGCCCGATTCCAGCCGGCGTGAGCCTCAACATCGTGACGCAGGTGCAACTGCCGCCGGGCACGGTGGGCGGCGCCTACGTGGCCACGGTGCTCGGTCGCTCCGTGAACGACAACACGAAGATCGATGCGACCGAAGACCGCCTCGAGCGCGTGATCGAGACCCTGGTCGACCTGACCAACACGAAGATTGGTACTGGCACCGGCAGCGTCGCCAACGGCGACCTCGGCGCGGGCCCCAGCCCGTTGCCAACGCAGGTTCATGACACGGGCGCCGGCACCGGCACGGTCTTCACGCTGTGGGTGAAGAACCATGACGTGATCGACGCGACCTACAACCTTGCCGCCAGCCAGACGACCGGTTTCCCGGGCGCGCTGCCGGCAGGCTGGACGGTCAAGTTCGTGGCGTTTGGCGGCACCTGTGCATCGCCGGCCATCTCGAACCTCGCGGTCATCGCCGGGGGGCAGCAGGCGGTCGAAGCGTGCGTCACGCCGCCTTCCTCGCAAGCCGCAGTCACTGCAGTGAAGATCTACTTCAAGGTGCAATCCACTGCGGTGGCCTCGACCGGCGGCATCGCTTCCGACGTCAAGACCGACGCAGTGACGGTGACCTCGACGGCCCTGCAGCTGGGCGCCTCGCTCACGCCGAACAACAACGGCCAGGTCGCGCCCGGCGGCACCGTGGTGTATGCCCACACGCTGACCAACATCGGCGCCCAGAGCTGCGGCGCGTACACGCTGACAGCCACGGTGCCCGCGGCGGATGCGGCGCAAGGCTGGACCACCACGGTCTACCTCGACGTCAACGGCGACGGACAGATCGACGCTGGCGACACGCCGGTGAACGGTCCGCTGGCAAGCCTGCCGGCCGGTGCAGCGCAGAAGCTGCTGGTGCGCGTGTTCGCGCCGGGCGGCGTGAGCGCGGGTGTCAGCAACACCACGACGGTGACGGCCACCTTCACCGACCCGGCCCCCAACTGCGGTACCCCTTCGGCCACCGACATCACGGCCGTGATCACCGGTCAGATCCGCGTCCTCAAGACGCAGGCGGCCGATGCGACCTGTGACGGCGTGGCGGACACCGCGTTCGCGGCAACGTCGCTGCAGTTGAAGCCGGGCCAGTGCATCGTCTACCAGGTCGTTGCCACCAACGAAGGCATCGTGCCGGTGACCAACATCGCCATCAACGACGCACTGCCGGCGTACACCGTCCTGAGCGCGAAGCAGCCTGCATTGCAGTGCGAAGCCCCGGGCATTGGCGGTACGGCGCCGGCCTTCGCATCGACCGCCACCGCGGTCAGCTGCGGCAGTGCGGCCAACACCGTGGCCCCAGGTGGAAAGGTCACGCTGACCTTCGCCGTGCAGATCAACCCCTGATCTGACATCGGCGCCGCCGACGGTTCCGCCAGGGCCGTCGGCTGTTTCCCGCGAGGCCCGAGTTCGCCCCGGTGCCTCGCCTGTTTCCCCTGCCGCTTTCACGCACATCGCTGCATGCAAGCCGTGCCTTGCCGGCCCTCGAGGCGGCAGAGGAAAGAGTTCTTCGACTGTTTGACGTGTCTCCCGCAGCGGGAGGTGCCAGGGAAGGTTCACCGCGTGCCACTTCTTCTTTCTTCTTCTTCGCGTGCCGGCATGCCTCGGTGGTGGGGCTGCGGGGCGCTCGCGCGCAGCGCGATGGCGGCCTTCGGCCTCGCACTCGCCACCGCAGTGGCACTCGCCATGCTCTTCGCACCGATCGCGCAGGCGGCGCCCGCGCCCGGCGGCGTCGTGATCCGCAGCATCGCGACGGGCACCTACGTCCCGGCCGGCCTCGGGCACAGTGAGACGGCCATCTCCAATGCCGTGACCGCCAGCGTGCTGCCCGTGGAGGCGCTCTCGCTCACGCAGGACCAGCGCGTGAACCGCCCGCCCGGCACCGTCGTCACGCTGAGCCACCTGCTCACCAACACCGGCAACGTGGCTTCGCGCTACACCCTGGGCCTCGTCAACGACGGCGCGGGCTGCCCGGCCGACGGGCTCGACCTGTCGGCGTTGCGCGTGGCGCGCGACGCCAACCACAACGGCGTCGTCGACGCCTCCGATCTGGTGCTGCTGCCCGGTGCCGCCGGCGCGCTCGCGCTGGAGCCGGGCCAGACGGCCGAACTTCTGGTGCAGGGCACCATTCCCGCGGCGGCCAGCGGCAGCGCCTGCGTGGTGCTGAGCGCGACCACCGCCCTGCAGGGCGCGAGCGCGAGCAATCGCGACACGGTCGACGTGGGCAGCGTTGCCGTGCTTGCGCTCGTCAAGTCGGCCAGCCATGCGGGCGCCATCGTGCCCGGCAGCACGCGCATCGACTTCAGCATCTCGGGCACCAACACCGGCGCGCGCGACGCGCAGCCCGGCGGCGCGGCCGCGCCCACCGGCACGCAGGTGCTGGTCAATGGCAGCCCGCGCAGCCTGCTGCTGCTGCGCGACCTCGTGCCCACGGGCACGCGCTACCTGCCTGGCAGCCTGCAGAGTACGGCGGCCGGCGCGGTGCGCCTGTTCCGCATGCCCGGCGACCCCGACTTCAGCTACCGCTCCGCTGAAGACGGCGCGGCGATCGAAGTCGCCATCGGCGTGCCCACCGCGCTCGCGCGCAACGCCTCCATCGCCATGCAGTTCGCGGTGCAGGTCAAGGCCGATCACACCAGCGACATCCGCAACACCGCGCATGGCCATTACAACGACGGCGTCGCGCCCGCCGCGTCGCCGTCGAACACGGTGGTGATCGCGGCGGCCCCGCCGCAAGGCCAGGGCCGCATCGGCGTGGCCAAGGCAGCCTCCACGCCGCGCATGCAGCGCGGCGCGGACGGCCAACCCGACGGCACGGCCACCGTCACCTTCGATGTCCACGTGCGCAACTACGGCACGACCGCGCTGCACGGCGTGCAGCTGGCCGACGTGCTCGAAGGGCAGGGCGCCGCGCAGTTCGGCACCCGCACGACCGCCGCGGTGCCGGGCGCGCGCCAGTACGCCGTGGTGCCCGGAACCCTGGCCATCGTCGGTGGTTCGGACAATGGCGTGGCGGGCACGGTGGCGGCCGTCAACGCCGCATTCAACGGCACGGCCTCCGCGCAGGACCTGCTCGCGCCCGGTGCGGTGCTGCCCGTGGGCGGCCAGTTCACGGTGCGTTTCGACGTGCGCTTTCACGTGTCGGGTCGCGCGGGCGCGCTGCTCAACACCGTGCGCGCACAGGCCGCGCTCGCCGCCGGTGGCCCGCCCACCGTCTTCGACGACTCCGTCAACGGCAGCAACCCCGATGCCGACGACGACGGCAACCCCGGCAACGACACCTCGCCCACGCCGGTGCAGCTGCAGCAGCCCGTGCTCTCGCTCGTGAAGAGCGTCTCGCAGCCGCGCCGCGTGGCAGAGGGCGTCTACGAACTCGACTACCGTTTCAAGGTCGGCAACACCGGCGCGGCCCCGGCCCCGAACGTGCGCGTGATCGACAACCTCGACTGCACTTTCGACATGGACAAGCCCGACGGCCTCGTCGCCGCCTGGGAACTCGTCGGCACGCCGAAGGTGCGCAACGGCGTGCTGCAGATCGCATCCGGCTTCACCGGCCGCGCCGCCTGCGACCGCGAGGCTGCCGCCAGCGCCGACCCCTTCAAGCTGCCCATGCAGGCCGCACTCGGCCTCACCGACGGCAGCCGCGCGTTGGCACCCGGCCAGAGCGAAGACATCGAATTCACCGTGCGCGTCACCCGCAAGCCTTCGAGCAACGGTGCTCGCGTGCCATTCACCAACAAGGCCTGGGCCGCCGCCTTCGAGCAGAACACCGTTCCTGCGTCGTCGGCCGCGCTCGTCACCGCGAGCGCCAGCAGCGCGTCCTCCATGCTGGCCGACCCGCAGGGCGTGGTCTACAACGCCGTCACCCGCCAACCGGTGGCGGGTGCCGTCGTCACCTTCACCCGCCAGTCGTGCAGCGACGGCGCCGCCCGGCCGATGGCCCTGGCCGAGGTGTTCGGCGGCGACAGCGGCGTCTACCGCGCCAACGCCGACGGCAGCCTGTCGATGACCACCGGCGCCGACGGCGGCTACCAGTTCTATTTCCTGTCGCCGCCGGTTACCGGCAGCTGCACCTATGCGCTGGGTGTGGCGCCGCCCGCGGGCAGTGCCTACGCGGCGCCTTCGCAGCTCATCCCCGCCACGCCCGGCACCTTCGACCGCTGCGGCGCCATCGTCCCGAATGCGGCGTCGCCGCAGGGCGCGGAGCCCACCACGCACCACTTCTCGCTCAAGGCCGGTTTCGAGCCCTCGGGCGCGGCCTGCGACGTGGTGCACAACCACATCCCGCTCGACCCGGGCAACGTGCTCGGCCTCGTGCTGCGCAAGGAAGGCAGCAAGCGCCAGGTCGAGTTCGGCGATTTCCTCGACTACGCGCTGGTCGTCACCAACAAGACCGGCTTTCCCATCACCGGCCTCAGCCTCTCCGACCAGTTGCCGCCGGGCTTCGCCTACGTGGCCGGCAGCGCGCGTCTCAACGGCGCGGCCACGGCCGATCCCGTGGGCGGGGCCGGTCCCCGGCTGGTCTTCAACCAGCCCGGCCTCGCGCTTGGCATCGACCAATCCGCCACGGTGCGCTACCGCGTGCGCGTGGGTGTTGGCGCACCGACGAACGGCGATGCCGTCAACCGGGCCCGCGCCAATTCCGGCCCGATGCAGTCGAACCTCGCCCAATGGACCGTGCGCGTGACCGGCGGCGTGTTCTCCGACGACGCCTTCCTCTTCGGCAAGGTCTACATGGACTGCCGGCGCGACGGCCGCCAGCAGGGCGTCGACGAAATCGGCGTGCCCGGCGTGCGCCTGTACATGGAAGACGGCACGCACGTCATCACCGACGTCGAAGGCAAGTGGAGCCTGTACGGCCTCAAACCGGTGACCCATGTGCTGCGGCTCGATGCCACCACGCTGCCCGCCGGCGCGCGGCTCGAAGCGCTCGACAACCGCAATGCCGGGCGCCCCGAAAGCCGCTTCGTCGATCTCAAGAAGGGCGAATTCCACAAGGCCAACTTCGTCGTCGCCAACTGCGACGCGCCGACGGTGATGAGCGAGGTCATCGCGCGGCGCGAGGCCATCGCCGCCGTGCCCGACACCGAGGCCGAAGCCCAGGTGCGCATGCGCCTGGACCCCGAAGGCCGGATCGTCCTCGTGGGCGATCGGCGCGCGCTGCCTGCCAGCGGCGAGGTGCGCGCGGGCGGCAGCACCGGCACCGGCACCACGCAGGCCAGTTCGGCACCGCTGATCGCGATGCCCACCGCACCGGCGTCGCCCAGCAGCTTCATCGGCGGCGCGTCGGGCAGCCAGGGCAGCACGCTCGGCGCGGCGACCGGCGGTGCCGCGGCGGATGGCGCATCCCCCGTGGGCAGTCTTTTCTCCGGCATGCGCCTGTCCCGCGGTATTGCGCAGCCGACCACCGCGGTGGCGCCGCCGCAGGCCGTCCCCAGCCCCATCGACCTCGAGGCCCTGCTGCCCCGCATCGAAAGCAACGCCCTCGGCTTCATCGACCTGCGCGATGGCGACACCTTGCCCTCGACCTCGCTCAACGTGCGCGTCAAGGGCGAAGCCGGCCTGGCGCTGCGCCTGAGCGTCAACGGCCAGGGCGTCGAGGAGCGCCGCGTCGGCAAGAAGACCGAGCAGGCCAGCCGCAAGATCGGCGCCTGGGAATACATCGGCATCGTGCTGCGGCCCGGCGTCAACCGCCTCGTGCTCGAAGCCGTCGATCCGTTCGGCAACGTGCGCGGCGCTGCGCAGCAGATCAGCGTCACCGCGCCCGACAAGCTCGGCGCCATCCACATCGACGTGCCCGCCTCTGCGCAGGCCGACCTGCGCACGCCCGTCGTCGTGAAGGTGCGCCTGACCGACGCGGCCGGCGTGCCCGTGACCGCGCGCACGCAGCTCACGCTCGAGACCGACCGCGGCCGCTGGCTCGACGAAGACTTGAACCCCGCCGAGCCCGGCACCCAGGTCTTCATGGACGGCGGCGTGGCCGACTTCCGCCTGCTGCCACCCGGCGAACCCGGTGACGCCCGCCTGCGCGTGACGGCCGCGAGCTTCACGAGCGAGGCACGCCTGGCGCTGCTGCCCGAGCTGCGCCCCATGATCGGCGTCGGCATCGTCGAAGGCGTGCTCGACTTCACGAAGCGCGGCCAGGTGCCGTTGGGCGCGATGCCCGCGGGCGCGGCCTTCGAGGCCGAGCTGTCCGGCCTGGCCGACGAGGGCAACGACAAGCGCCGCGCGGCCGCGCGCGCTGCCTTCTTCTTCAAGGGCGCCGTCAAGGGCGAGTACCTGCTCACTGCCGCCTACGATTCCGACAAGACGCGCAAGGACCGCCTGTTCCGCGACATCCGCCCCGACGAGTTCTACCCCGTGTACGGCGACTCGTCCGCGAAGGGCTTCGACGCCCAGAGCACGCAGAAGCTCTACGTGCGCATCGACAAGAACCGCTCCTACCTGCTGTACGGCGACTTCAGCACCGCCAGCAGCACCGAGGTGCGCAGCCTGAGCCAGGTCAGCCGTTCGCTCACCGGCCTCAAGCATGTCTACGACGACGGCGAGGTGCGCACCACCACGTATGCCTCGCGCACCGCGCAGACCCAGCAGGTCGAGGAGTTCCGCGCCGTCGGCACCTCGGGCCCGTACTACCTGGGCGCCAGGGGCGGCGAGTTCGTCGAGAACAGCGAACAGGTCGAGATCGTCGTGCGCGACCGCAACCAGCCCGACCTCGTGCTGCAGCGCACGACCGTGACGCGCTTCGTCGACTACACCGTCGAGCCGCTCACGCGCCGCCTGCTGTTCACGCGCGCCATCGCGTCGGTCGATGCGAACCTCAACCCGCAGTCGATCCGCGTCACCTACGAGGTCGACGCGGGCGGCCCCAAGTTCACCGTGGCCGGTGCCGACGTGCAGCTCAAGGTGGCCAAGAACCTGCAGGTCGGTGTGGTCGCGGCCATCGACGAAAACCCCGAGAACCGCCGCAAGCTCGGTGCCGTCACCGCCCTGGCCCGCTTGGGCGACCACACCACTGTCGCCGGCGAATGGGTGCAGACCGACTCCGACCGCAACGGCAAGGGCAGCGGCGCCCGCGTCGAGCTGCGCCACCAGGGTGAAGACCTGGCCGTGGCCGCGCTCGCGAGCAAGACCAGCACCGGCTTCGACAACCCCGGCGCGAGCTTCTCGGCCGGGCGCACCGAAGCCTCGGCGCGCGCCGAGTACCGGCTCGACGCCGCCACCGCGCTGCGCGGCGAACTGCTCTACGGCCAGGACGCCCTGCGCGAAGGCACCCGCCGCGGCATCACCGCCAGCGTGCAGAGAAAGTTCGGCGAGCAGCTGGTGGGCGAGTTCGGCCTGCGCCACGGCCACAACGGCACCGGCCTGGGCAGCGGCTCGGGCTTCGACTACGGCCAGGTCTCCACCTACAGCGGCAACCTGGGCAGCGGCGTGGCTGCCAACAACGTCACCGCGCTCGGTGCGGCGGCCAACGCCGGCACCCAGGCCAACGCCAACGACGACGACCTGACCACCGTGCGCGCCCGCCTGTCGGCGCAGGTGCCGGGCGTGCCGCAAGCCAACGTGTTCGTCGAAGGCGAGCAGGACATCCGCAAGTCCGACCGCCACGTGCTCGCCGTGGGCGGCAACTACGCTGTCACCGACAAGACGCGCCTGTACGGCCGCTACGAACTGGTCTCCAGCCTCTACGGGCCGTACGAGCTGAACGCGGGGCAGTCGAACAACGTGGGCATCCTGGGCATCGAGAGCGCCTACATGGAGGGCGGGCGCGTGTACAGCGAGTACCGCCTGGCCGACAGCCTCGACGGGCGCGCCGCGCAGGCCGCCACGGGCGTGCGCAACACCTTCAGGGTCGATGACCACTGGCGCCTGACCGGCGGCGTCGAGCACACGCGCCAGATCGGCGGGCTACGCAACAGCGGCAACAACGGCACCGGCCAGGCCAGCGGCCTGGCGGGCGACTCCACCGCCATCACCGGCGGCGTGGAATACACCGACGCGCGCATCAAGGCCAGCGGCATCCTCGAAGGCCGCCACGGCGACGACGCGGACACGCGCCTGTTCAGCGCGGGCTTCGGCTTCAAGATCGATGCGTCATGGAGCCTGCTGGCGCGCAGCGTGATGAGCGCCAGCGAAGGGCAGGGCGCCAACGCCGGCAACGCGCACCACCTGGCGCGCCACCAGATCGGCCTGGCCTACCGCCCGGTCGACACCGACAGCTGGAACGCGCTCATGCGCTACGAGCGCCGTTCCGAGCGCGTCACCGGTACCGGCAGTTCGACCGGCGCACTCGACGGCGCCAGCGTCTTCGGTGCGGGCAACGGCAGCGCAGCGCTGCCCGGGCGCACCAGCGCCGACATCGTCTCGGCCCACCTCAACTACAACCCGCGCCCCGGCACCGTCATCAACGGGCGCTACGCCGCCAAGTGGTCGCGCGCCGACGACGGCCTGCTGCGCAGCACCTACTGGGCGCACCTGCTGCAGGCGCGCTACACGCAAGACCTCAACGACAGCTGGGACCTGGGCGTGCAGGCCGGCCTGCTGCGTGGCAAGGGCGGCGGCCTGCAGAAGACCTTGGGCATCGAAGTCGGCTACCAGGTCATGAAGGACCTGTGGGTGTCGGCGGGCTACAACTTCGTGGGCCTGAAAGACCGCGACCTGGCGGCCAACGACTACACGAGCAAGGGCGCGTACATCCGGCTGCGTTTCAAGTTCGACGAGACGGCGCTGGGTGCCGCGTCGGCGGGCGCGGCAGCCCCCGTGAAAGACGAGCGGACCGATCGATGAAGTCGCGGAGGAATGGCCAATGAAAATGCAAAAAACTGATTCGATGCGCTGCGCGACGGCGCTTCGCTGCCTACCCGTGCGGACGCGTGCGAGAGGCGTGGCGCACTTCTTTCATGCCTTGCGCGGCGTCGTCTTTCTGGCACTGACCTCGCTCCTGATCGGCACGCAGGCCACGGCTGCAGAGTTCTGTCTAGGGGAGCGCGGGACCTACGGGGGCGTCGCTGTCACCACGGAGGGCACATGCGAGGCGAAGGACAAGTACGCATGGGGTACCTATCTCCGGCTGGGAAAGTTCGACATGCGGGAGGCATGCACGTTCAACTTTTCTGTGCCGGTGAAGAACCTGAGCGTTCGCACTTACGTGCTCAACTGCTCCGAAGTTTGGTGCGAGAAGATGGCGGTGTCCGTCAACGGAAATCACTATCCGTTCACTGCGGCGGAGGTCACGACGCCTATCTCCGATCTATTGGCCACAGAGTTCAGGGCCTTTGCGCCGGTAAAAATCGATGCAGACGGCAATCTTGAGGGGGCGGAACTCGCCACCTCGTTCGGTTCTGGGGCTTCTGCATGGGCCTTCGTTTCGAGAACATCCGTATCTTCCGTCACGCTCTCGAACGAGCCAATCCACGGTCAGCCCAATGGGACGGACAACGCGGTGTGCTTCGTCGTGCCAGACCCCCGGTTGACGCTCAAGAAGGAAGCCAGCGCGGCCCCATGGGTCGTCGGCCAGCCTGCCAGCTACACGCTCACGCTGACGAACACGAGTGGCGTCGCGACTACTACCGATACGGTGGTGACCGACAACGTGCCGCCTTCGCTGACCATCGGCGACCTTCCCCCGTGGTGCAGCCGAATAGGCCAGAACGTCGGTTGCCTGGTGCCCGCAGGGCTCACATCGTCCGTGTCCTTCGTCATTCCGGTGACGCCCCTGCCTTCTGCCGTGCCCAGCGTGACCAACACGGCCACGGCATCGAGGGGGGGAGACCCCACTTGCAACGACACAGGGGCGTGCACGAGCACGGTGACCACGCCGGTGGCCCCTGCGTCTCCGCCCGTCATCACCTCGACCAAGACGGTCAGCGCCAGCCCGCTGGTGGTGGGGGCGCCCAACCAGTTCTACGCTGTGCTCGTTACCGTGGCCAACGGCACGACCACGGTGCCGATCTCGGTGATGGACACCTTGCCGCCGGGCGTCACCCTGCGCGGGGCCCCGACATTGGTGGCGGGAACGACCACCGGCGTGCTGAGTGGTTGCCCGACCTCGGGATCGAACACGACCAACTGCAGCGTGGCGGCGGGCATCGCGCCCGGTACTTTCGAAATACGGATTCCTGTGAACGTCGCCGCGTCGGCCGTGGGCGCAACGGGCGGCACGAACATGGTGAATCTCAGCGGCGGAGATGTCGCCTGCACGGCGGCGCCAGGAGAGGCGTGCGATGCGAGCACGCCGGCCACGCGCGTGGTGCCCCAAGCGACGCTGAAACTCGAAAAGATCGCTGATGTGGCGCAGTTCGCCGTTGCCGCGCAGGCCAGCTACACACTGAAACTGAGCAGCACCAACGGCGGCACGACCACGGCGAACAGCGTCATCACCGACACCATTCCTGCCTCCTTGACGATCGGCACGCTGCCTTCGGGGTGCAGCAGGGTCGGGCAGGCCGTGACGTGTACGGTGCCTGCGGGCATGGCAACGTCCGCGTCGTTCGTCATCCCGGTGACGCCCTTGGCGACCGCGAGGCCGAGCGTGACCAACGTGGCCACGGCCGTGGGCGGCGGGGACCCTGCCTGCAACGGTGCGGGGGCATGCGTGAGTGCGGCGACCACACCTGTGGCCCCTGCGCCTCACATCATGGCGTTGAAATACGCGAGCACCAATTCATTGATCGTGGGAATGCCGGGGCAGTTCTATGAGGTCGATGTCTGGGTGGAGAACGGACCGACCACTGCGCCGCTCGTGCTTGAGGACGTGTTGCCCCATGGCATCACGCTGGCAGGGCCGCCCGTGCTGCTCGCGATCGGGACCACGGGTGTCCTGAGCGGCTGCTCTGCGGCGGGCTCCGCGATCGTCCGTTGCAGCGTGGCTGCGGGGGTCGCGCCGGGCTTGTTTCAGATCCGGATTCCCGTGCACGTCGATGCCGCGGCCGTGGGGCCGCAGGGGGGAACGAACACCGTCAACCTGAGTGGCGGCGGCGATCCGGCATGCACAGCCACGCCAAACGAGGCGATCTGTGATGACACGACGCCGCCGGTCGCCGTCCGCCTGGGGGACCCGAAACTTCGCATCGCCAAGGAAGTGATCAGCGGTTCCGGCACCCATCGCTTCGACTTTGCGCTGTCGGGCCTGAGCGTGGCCCGCGACACCATCACGGTCACCGTGCCGGGGCAGGGGGCCGGCGCGCAGACGATCACCGGCAAGGTCGGCGTCCCGGCGACCATTACCGAAACGTCGCCCGCCGGCTGGCCCGTGAATCCGGTGAGTGCCAGTTGTTACGACCTGAAGGACCTCATTGCACCGTCGCCCATTCGCGGGGCGTCGGGTTCCAGGCCGGCGGCCGCGGCGGCACAGGCACCGCCGGTGGTGCTGGCAGGCAACGTGCTGACGATTCCCGCCGAATGGATGGTGGTGGGCGCGGACATCCGATGCACCTTCGTCAACAGCGATGCACATGCCATCACCGGCCGCGTCTTCAACGACAACGGCAGCGGCGCGGGCGTGCCGAACGACGGCGTGGCCAACGGCGGCGAGGCCGGGCTGGCGGGCGTGCGGATGCGGCTCACGAACTGCGGCGCGCGCGTGTGGTCCACGGCCGTGACCGACGGCTCGGGCCGCTACCGCCTGGAGGTGCCGTCGCAGCCTTCGTCGCCGTCCAACGGCGATCCGCTGTGCGTCGAAGAGAGCACGCCGGCGGGTCATCTGTCCACGGGGGCGTCGGCCGGCAGCACGCCGCTGCCTTCCGGCACGGGCGTGGCCGTGGGCGGGCGGACCTACACCTACACGCGCACCGCCGCGGGGGCGCCGGACCACATCGCCTTTGCATGGAAAGAGGCCCGGGCCGGCGAGCTGAACTTCGGTGACGTGGCCCTCAA
This sequence comes from Variovorax boronicumulans NBRC 103145, assembly GCF_001591345.1. Taxonomy (GTDB): domain Bacteria; phylum Pseudomonadota; class Gammaproteobacteria; order Burkholderiales; family Burkholderiaceae_C; genus Variovorax; species Variovorax boronicumulans. The sequence continues at coordinate 16,796 of NZ_BCUS01000016.1, forward strand.
CCGCTTCGGCGCCGACAGCGCCCGCACCGGCTCGCCCGGCAGCAGCGTGAGCCACGCGCACACCTTCGTGGCGCAGACCGGCGGGACGGTGAGCTTCGGCGTGGCCGGCGCGGCGGCCACACCGCCGATCGACGGCTGGAGCGCAAAAATCTACGAAGACCCGGGCTGCACCGGTGCCTTGCAGGCCGGCGCCGCGGTGCTCTATCCGCCGGCGGTGCCCAGGCCTGTGACGACAGGGCAGAACCTGTGCGTGGTGGTGCAGGAGTTCATTCCGGCCAGCGCGCTCGCCGGCTACAACGACAAGCGCTCGGTGCAGGCGAGCTTCGTGTTCACGAACGCATCACCCGCGTTGAGCGCGAGCTACCTCGTGCTCGACACCACGACCGTGTCGAGCACGGCGCTGGAGCTCAAGAAGGAAGTGCGCAACCTGACGAAGAACGGCGACTTCGGACTCAACAACGAAGCCAAGTCGGGCGAGACGCTCGAATACCGCATCACCTACACCAACAACGGCGCAACGCCGATCAGCGGCCTGACGGTGAGCGACGTCACCCCGGTCTACACCAGCTTCGTCGCCTCGCAGGAAGGCGCGACCCCGGCGACGCTGACCGCTTGCACGAAGCGCACGCCGGCCAATGCCTTGCCTGCGCCGGTCGTGGCGTGCGCGGCCGCACAAGCGCCGGGCGGAACGGGGTCGCTGGACTGGAAGTTCACCGGGCAACTCGCGCCCGGCGGTACGGGCAGCGTGCGATTCAGGGTGACGGTGAACTGACGACTTGCGCGTCAGCAGGCGCGCAAGCTGCTGCTATCAGCAGCGTCCCTTTTTCGCCTGGCCGGGCGGGCAGTGGCCGCCGCCGCGGTGGTCGTCGTCATGGTCGTAGCGGTCGTGGTCATGGCGGCGGTGGTGGCGGTCTTCGCGGCGTTCCTCACGGCGCTCGGCGCGGCGCCAGTCGCCTTCGCGCCAGCGCCAGCCGCCATCGGCGCGCACCCAGCCGCCCGGGGCGTAGGCGTAGTCGGGGCGGGCTGCCACGTAGTAGCCGGGGCGCCATGCGTAGGCGCGGTCGTTCCACTGCCAATGGCCGGGCACCCAGACCTGGCCGCTGCGCGGCCGGGGCGCGGGCTCGTAGCGCGGTGCGGGCGGCGCGACCTGGATCAGGCCGGGCACGTTGATGTTGACGGACACCTGCGCCACGGCGGGCAAGGTGGCGGCGGCCACGGCGGCGGCCAGAAGAATTCTTGTGAGTTTCATCGTGATGCCCTTGATGGTTGTTATTTGTGAATGACTGAACTCAAACAACGCCTGAGCGGCGCGTCGCGTGCACGGGTTTGCCCGGGGCAGGGCAGCAGAAGCCGTTAACAAAGAGGGAGTTTTGCACGCAGGGCGGGGCCCGCGTGTCGGACAGGCCCGCGAGCGGACAGGCGGCGGCCGATGTGTGGCGCCAAAGCAAAAGGGGCCGCAAAGCGAAAAGGCCCGTTACCTTGTGAGTAACGGGCCTTCAGCAAATGGTGGCTCCTCGACCTGGGCTCGAACCAGGGACCTACGGATTAACAGTCCGGCGCTCTACCAACTGAGCTATCGAGGAACAAGCCTTCAATTATATTCAATGGAATCGCCGTTCTGAACGGCGACCCTCAATTTTTGCCAATCGAAGTGCGTGGGGCGATTTCTTTCCATCGCTTGGCACACGTCTTCGTTCGACGGTCGTCTCACAAATGAAAAGGCCCGCTACCTTGTGAGTAGCGGGCCTTCCAGAGGCGTTGCGGCTTTGTGATGGCTCCTCGACCTGGGCTCGAACCAGGGACCTACGGATTAACAGTCCGGCGCTCTACCAACTGAGCTATCGAGGAACAAGCCTTAGATTATAGCGTGATTTTTGGGGCTTCCAAAACAACGCGGCGCCCGCGCAACGAATTCGTGGCAACGACGCCGCGATGACGAAGACGAAGCGCCCCGCTCATGTCGTCACATCGCGATGCTCACGCCCAGGCGCAGCGTGCGCGGCGCGCCCGGGAACAGGTAGACGTGGCTGAACTGGTAGGGCGATTCCTTCCAGTAGCGGCGGTCGAACAGGTTGTCGACGGCCAGCGTCCAGCTCGTGGCCATGCCGGCCAGCTTGGTGTCGTAGCGCAGCACTGCATCCAGACGCGTCCACGACGGCAGCCGGATCGAGCCGTCGGGCAGCACGTTGCGGCGGCCTTCGTACGACAGCTGTCCCGCGAGTTCAAGGCCCGGCACCGACGCGAAGCGGTAGCCGGCCTGTGCGCGCAGCACCTGCTTGGGCACGTTGGTGGGCGCCTGTCCGTTGAGTTCGGGTGCGGTCGTGCTGCCGCGCCGCTTGGCGTCGATCAGCGCGAGGCTGCCGCCCAGGCGCCACGGGCCGCCGGTCCATTGCGCGCCGGCCTCGAGGCCGCGATGCACCGCGCGGCCGTCGTTGCGCACCGTGCAGAACGCGCCGCACAGGTCGAGGTTGGTCATCGGGCGCGAGATGTCGAACCACGCGAGTTGCCAGTTGAACGCCGCGTCGCCGCCCTTCAGGCCGAGCTCCCATTGGCGCGATTGCAGTGCGGGCAGTGCCTCGCCGGCGTTCGCGTACTGCGAGCTCTTGTTGGGCACGACCTGCGACTCGACGCCCTTGCCCCAGCTCGCATAGGCGAGCAGCCCGGGCTGGATCGTGTAGCTGGCCGCGATCCACGGCGTGGTGATGCTGTCGCTGTAGCCGGTGGGGCGCGAGCCGTCGGTGCGGATGCTGTCGCGCGACAGCCGCGTGTGCCGCGCGCCGATCCAGGTCGTGAAGCGGTCGTTCCAGCGGATCGCGTCCTGCACCGACAGCTCGGTCGAGCGCTCGTTGCGGTTGGTGTTGGCGTCGGTCAGGCGCGGGTCGGCCGGCGTCATCGCGGTGGCCCAGATGTTGCCGGTGCCGACGTAGTTGTAGGCCTGGTCCTGGAAGCGGTTGCGCACGCGGCTTTGCAGCAGGCCGAAGCCCAGCTCGTGCCGCACGCTGCCTGTCATCACGTTGCCCTTGAGGTTCAGGCTGCCCGCGGTCTGCGTGCGGCGCTCGTTCTCGCTGCGGAAGTCGTACACGTCGAAGGTGCCGTCGGAACAGTAGCGGTCGTAGTTGCCTTCGGCGCCGCAACCGAAAGCGTAGGCCAGCCGGTCGTCGGTCTTCAGGCGCTGCTGGCCGATCTGCGCGCTCCAGCGCCAGTCGGCATTCAGCGCCTGGCTGAAGCGCACCGTACCGGTCAGCGCCTTGAACACCGAGGGCTGCGACCACGGCTGGTTGTTGAGGTTGATGCGCGGATCGACCGGTCGGGGCAGCGTGTTGCCCAGCAGGCTGTAGCCGTTCTGGCTCGGCTGCTGCTTGTGGCTTTGCTCCACCTCGAACTCGAGCACCGAGTCGCGCGTGATGCGCCAGTCGGCCGCGAGCGAGAAGAGGCGGCGGCTGCCGTCCAGGTTGTGCGTGAGCGGTTTGAGCTTTTCGCCGGCCACGTTGAGCCGGTAGCCGAACTGGCGGTTCTCGCCGAAGCGCCCGCCGAAGTCGAGCGCGCTGAGCACGCTGCCGCGGCTCGTGGTTTCGAGGCGGATGGTGCGCAGCTCCTGCTCGGTCGGGCGTTTGACGACGTAGTTGACGAGCCCGCCCGGCGCGCTGGTGCCGGCCTGGATGCCGCTGGTGCCACGCAGGATCTCGATGCGCTCCTTGTTGTCCAGAGGGATCGCCGTCTCGGCGCTGATCGCCAGGCCTTCGCGACGGTAGTTGAAGCGGTTGTCGAGCACGAAGCCGCGCACCGTGAGGTAGTCCCAGTAGCCGGCGGAGTTGTAGGCGTCGGTGACCGAGGCGTCGAACTGCGTCAGGTCGGCGAGGCGGCGTGCGCCGCTGCTGCGCAGCTGCTGACTGTCGATGATGGTGGCCGACAGCGGCAGCTCGCGCAGCGGCACATCGCCGAAGCCGCTGATCTCGGCCTGCGGCGCGGCGGCGCCGTCGTTCACGGTGACTTCGGGCAGTGCTTGCGATGTCGATTGCGCATGCGCGCCGCAGGCACCGAAAGTGAGAAGGGCTGCGGCAAGCGCGCGCGAAAGCGGGGAGTGCGAGAAAAGTCGAGCGTTCATTCTGTGCGTTCAGGGGAAACCGGGGCGGCGTGCATTGCCGTCATCCATTGCGCGGCCGTGGCCTCGGGGTCGTCGGCGGCGACCAGTGCGCGCACCACGGCAACCGAGCCGACGCCGGTGGCGAGCACCTCGGGCAACCGCACGGCATCGACGCCGCCGATGCCCACCTGCGGGTAGCCGCGCAGCAGCCGCGCGTAGGCCGCGAGCCGCGCCACGCCCTGCGGCGCGGTCGCCATCCTCTTGAGCGTGGTCGGGTAGATGGCGCCCATCGCGATGTAGCTCGGGCTCACCGCGTCGGCGCGCACCATCTCGGCGTAGCCATGGGTGCTCACGCCCAGCCGCAGGCCCGAGGCGCGCAGTTGCTGCAGTTCATCGGGCGACAGCGCGTCGAGGTCTTCCTGTCCGAGGTGGATGCCGTAGGCGCCGGCCGCGATGGCGACCTGCCAGTGGTCGTTGATGAAGAGCAGCGCACCCGTGCCGCGCACCGCATCGACGGCGGCCTGCACTTCGCGCGCGACGGCCTCGGCGTCGTCCGACTTGAAGCGCAACTGCACCGTCGGCACGCCGGCGCGCGCCATGCGGCCAACCCATGCCGCGTCGGGCAGCACGGCGTAGAGGCCGAGCCGTTCGGGGCAGGGCGGAAAGGCGTCGGCGCGCGCGGTGGGTGGAAACGGTCCCATGCCGAAATCGGCTGGCGCATCGGGCCATGCCGACGCGTCGAACTGGCTGAGCCGTTCGGTCTGCGCGCGCCATGCATGGGCGAGGCATTCGGCGTCGATCTCGATGAAGCCGAGTGCGGTGCAGGCCTGCTTCGCGCCACGGTAGACAGCGTCGTCCGACGTAAAGCGCGGTGCACCGCTCACGGGCGTGGACATGGCGGCGCCGAAGCGCAGGCCGTGGGCCGCGACGATGGCTTGCGCCACGGCGCGGGCGTTGGTGGTGTCGATGGCGTTCATGGTGCGTGGTGCCAGAAGGGCGTGCCGAGCACGGGCGTGCTGGGCTGCGCGGCGTCCTGCGCGGCCATCGCGCCGGCGCGGTAGGCGGCGCGGCCGGCCTGCACCGCATCGGCGAACGCGCCGGCCATGGCGACGGGTTCCTGTGCGAGCGCAACGGCGGTGTTGAGCAGCACGCCGTCGTAGCCCCACTCCATCACCTGGCACGCATGCGAGGGCAGGCCGAGGCCAGCGTCGACCAGCATCGGCACCTTCAGCCGCTCGCGCAGCAGGCGCAGCGCATACGGGTTGACCGGCCCGCGCCCGGTGCCGATGGGCGCGGCCCACGGCATCACGGCTTGGCAGCCCACATCGACGAGGCGCTGGCACAGCACGAGGTCTTCGGTGCAGTACGGCAGCACGTGGAAGCCGTCGCGGATCAGCTGCGACGCCGCATCGACGAGGTTCAGCGTGTCGGGCTGCAGCGTGTAGTCGTCGCCGATGAGCTCGAGCTTGATCCACGGCGTGTCGAACAGCTCGCGCGCCATCTGCGCGGTGGCGATCACTTCCTGCACGCTGTGGCAGCCGGCGGTGTTGGGCAGCACCGGCACGGCCAGCTTGCGCAGCAGCTCCCAGAAGCCGTTGCCGAGGTCGCTGTTGCCGGAGCCCTGGCTGGCGGTCTGGCGGCGCAGCGAGGCGGTCAGCATCGCGGGTTGGGCGCGCTGCACAGCGGCTTCGAGCACGTCGGGCGAGGGGTAGCGCGCGGTGCCCAGCAGTAGGCGGCTGTGGAAGGTCTGGCCGTAGAGGACCAGGGGATCGGGATTGGTCATGGTTGTCGTCTCCATCGTCTTGTCTCTGTGGTGTCGTTCAGCCGCCGGTCACTGGGCGGATCACCTCGACGCGGTCGTCGGCGTGCAGCGGGTGCGTGGCATAGGCCGAGCGCGGCACGAACTCGCGGTTCACCGCCACCGCGAAAGGCGGCACGGCCTGCAGCACGGCCAGCGCGTCGGCGAGCAGCGCGCCCTCGGGCAGCGTGCAGGGCTTGTCGTTGATCAGGATGTTCATCGGGGTCGTCGTTGTTCTCGTCATGCGTCGGGCACGTCCATGCCGAAGCTGTGTGCGAGCGTGGAGCGGCCGTGCGTCAGCAGTTCCATTGCCGCGTCGAGCAGGGCAGGCGCGATCATGAAACCGTGGCGGTACAGGCCGTTGATCTGCAGCACGCGCGGCTGCGGCTGGCGAATGGCGGGAAGGTTGTCGGGCAGCGTGGGCCGGCATTGCGTCGCGATCTCGACGATGCGCGCCTCGGCAAAACCGCTGTGCACCGCGTAGGCCGCGCTCAGCAGTTCGAGCGTGGAGCGCACGCTGGCGGGCGACAGGTCGTCCGACTCGATCTCGGTCGCGCCGATCACGAACAGGTGATCGGGCTTGGGCGCGATGTACAGCGGGTAGCGCGGATGCACGAGGCGCGTAGGGCGCTGCAGCGTGACCTCGGGCGCATGCACGCGGATCACCTCGCCGCGCACGCCGCGCAGCGCGTTCCATTGCGGCTTGGCGCCGAGGCCCCGGCAGTCGATCACCCAGTCGGGCTGGCTCGCCGTGCCGGGCGAAAAATCCGAGGGCGCACGCGGCGACTGCCAGTGCAACGTCACGCGCGCATCGGCTTCGAGCGTGGCGCGCAGCGACGCCAGCAGCGCGCGGTTGTCGAGTTGGCCTTCGCCCGGCAGGTACAGGCCACGGGCGAAGCGCGTGCCCAGCGAGGGCTCCAGCGCGGCGATGGCGGCGGGGGTGTCGAGCGCCTGCATCGGTGCCAGCTCGGGCACCTGCGCACCGGTGCGCGCCAGCACGCCCGCGAGCCGCGTGGCCTCGGCGGCGTCCTGGCGGTGCCACAGCACCAGCGTGCCTTCGCGCTGGAAGAACACGGGCTGCGCCAACGGCGCCAACAGCTCGGGCCAGCGCGACAGAGCATGCTGTCCCATGCGCACGACCGACACCGGCGCCACGGCCGATTCGGCCAGCGGCGCGAGCATGGCCGCGGCCACGCGCGCGGCCGCGCCTTCGGCCTCGGGGCTGCCGGCCTCGTACAGGTCAATCTTGCAGCCAGCTTGCGCGAGTGTGACCGCCATCAGGCGGCCCATCAGGCCCGCGCCGAGGATCGCCGCCGAGCCGAAAGGCAGGGGATGCGGTGTGCTCATGCGGCACCTCCGTCGGCTCGCCGATAATTTTCGACATGACCCAAGCCCCCACCCAGCGCTACGCACGCGTGCTCTCCATCGCCGGCTCGGACAGCGGCGGCGGCGCCGGCATCCAGGCCGACCTCAAGACCTTTGCGGCCCTCGGCTGCTACGGCATGACGGCCATCACCGCGCTCACCGCGCAGAACACGGTGGGTGTCTCGGGCATCCACGGCGTGCCGCCCGATTTCCTGAAAGCGCAGATCCAGGCCGTGGTGGAAGACATCGGCGTCGACGCCGTCAAGCTCGGCATGCTGCACGCGCCCGAGGTGGTCGAGGTCGTGGCCTGGGCCATCGACCGCTACCAGCTGAAGAACGTGGTGCTCGACCCCGTGATGATCGCCACCAGCGGCGACCGCCTGATCGCGGCCGAGACCGTGCAGGTGCTGGTGCGCGAGCTGTTCCCGCGCGCCGTGGTGGTCACGCCCAACCTCGACGAAGCCGCCTTGCTGGTCGGCCATGCCATCGGCGGCATCGACGCGCTCGACGGCGCGGCCGACGAACTGCTCGCGCTCGGTGCCAAGGCCGTGCTGCTCAAGGGCGGCCACCTGCCGGGCGACGAGGTGGTCGACGTGCTGCTGGAGCGCAACGGCGCGCGCAAGCGACTCGCGTCGCAACGCATCGCCAGCCGCAACCTGCACGGCACCGGCTGCACGCTCTCGTCGGCCATCGCCGCGCACCTGGCACTGGGCCTGGCGCTGCCCGAGGCGGTCGAGCGCGCACGCACGTACATCCTCGGCGCGATGAGCGCCGGTGCGAATGTGCAGGTCGGTGCGGGCCACGGTCCGCTCAACCACGGCTTTGCGCCAGTGCCGACCCACCGCTTGCCGCTGTCGGCCGGCTGAGCCAGGCCAGCACGAAGGTCGCCGCCAGCGTCGGCAGCGCCGAGCCGAACTGCGGCGCCCACTTGGCCAGCGCGTGGTAGGCCGCGATGCCCGCGAGCCAGATCAGCGCCGCGCCCCAGTCGATGGTGCGCGTGCCGTTCGCCGACACGGCACTTCCGCTGCCCAGCCGCCCGAGGATCACGCCGTACAGCGGCACGAACACCGAGCTCAGCAGCAGCAGGAAGGGTTCGAGCGTGTGCATCGGCAGCACCAGCGCCAGGCCGATGCACAGCACCGCCAGCAGCAGGCCCCAGCGCTTCACGCTCCAGCGCGGCAGCAGGCTGTGCGTGGAGACCGAGCCCGAGTACACGTCGCCATAGGCGTTGTCGAGTTCGTCGATGAGGATCAGCCCCAGCGCCACCAGCCCGCCCTGCGCCAACAGCAGCGCCGTGACGAGGCTGGTGCCCGGCTCGGCCACGCTCACCACCATCACGCCCAGCGCGTAGCACCAGATGTTGGCGAGCGCGTAGCCGATCCAGGTGCCGCTGAACGCGCTGCCCAGGCCGCCCCCGGCGCTGCGCTTGCCGTGGCGCGCGTAGTCGGCCACCAGCGGCAGCCACGACACCGGCATCGCAATCACCAGGTCGAGCGCGCTGAACATGCCCATGCTGCCGTTGCCCGGCCGCGCCCAGAAGGCGTCCAGGCCCTTGGCGTGCAGCTGCGTGGCGAACTGCCAGCTGAGCCACAGCAGCGACAGCACCACCAGCGGCAGGCCGAAGCGGCTCACGAAGCGGCGCACCAGCTTGACCATCGAGCCGGCCAGCAGCGCCAGCAGCACCGCACCCCACAGCAGCGTGGTCAGTACGCCGCCCCAGGCCGTGCCCAGCGCGGGGCCGAAGGCCTGCTGCCCGATGGCCTGCGTGCCCTCGCGCATGATCACGAGTTCGAAGGTGGTCCAGCCCACCAGCTGCACGATGTTGAGCAGCACCGGCAACCGCGCGAAGGCGCTGCCGTAGGTGGCGTGCATCAGTCCGGCGCTGGCCAGCCCGGTTTCGCAGCCCAGCCGCGCCGTCCAGGCCAGCAGCCCGGCGCCGAGCAGCGAGCCCAGCACGATGGCCAGCGCCGCGTCGCGCGTACCCACGGCCGGCACCAGGTAGGCGCCGATCTGCATCACCAGCAGCCCGACGCCGAGGCTGAACCACAGCGAGGCGTGGTCGTGCCAGCCGAAGACGCGCCGGGAGGCGGGCAGGGGCGTGAGCGCTTCGTTGCCGGGCGAAGCGGAACTGTCGTTGTCGTTGTGTGCCATCCGTTTGCTCCAGTGCAAAAGGTTTGGCAGGTGGGCGAGGCTCCAGTGGCGTGGCCGTCACGCGAGAGAACGTGAGAGGCCACCGGACCAGCTTCCCTGCGCGAGGATTACCTCAGTCAGGTTCAAAGGGACTTTCTCAGCCACACCGGTCGAAACCGGTGCAGCACCCCTAGCGAAATGTCATTTTAGGCGCGTGTGTCGCGGACGCACCGAAAAGTTCCTGCGCACGGAAGAATTCGGCCACAGCGGGCCTTGCACCCGCCTCACCGATGGCGTGCCGGGGCCGAGGGCCTATTCCTCGTGCTTTCCCGCGCCCTCGGCGGAAAAATTCTCGACCACCGATTCGAGCCACCGGCCGACGATTGCCATCTCTTCGTCGCTGAAACCCTGGGTCAGCCGTGCGTTCAACGCGCCGAGCCCGGCCTTTGCACGCTGTCCGGCAAGCCGTCCTTCCTCGGTCTGGTACAGGCGGAATGCGCGCCCGTCGTTCGGGTCTTGCGCGCGGGTCAGGTAGCCGGCCTTTTCGAGCCGGGCGGCAAGGCCGGACATGGCCGGGGCACCGATGTTCAGTGCCTGCGCGACTTCTCCCGTCAGTGCGCCATCGTTGGTCGACAGGAAAAACATCGTGCCGGCCTGGGCTGCCGACAGCGCGGGCAGGGCGTCGCCGCGGGTTTCCTTCCAGCGCTGCACCGCCCGCTGGGCGACGTTCAGAAGAAACACCAGCCTGTATTTTTTTTGAGCTTTCATCGGATTCCTGTGGCCTGAGCGAAGGCGCGGCAGGTTACATCTTATCCGTATTTATTTCGCACACGAAGCATATACTTCGCATGCGAATTAAATGCCATCCCTCTCGCACGGTGCGAGAGGGCAACCAGGAGAACCTATGACCGAATACGTGACCGTCGAATCCACCCAGGGTGTCCTGACCCTCACGCTGGCCAGGCCGGAGAAGATGAACGCACTGACCAATGCGATGTATGGCCGTCTGGCCGATGCCATCGCAGGCGCCGAGAGCGACCCGTCCGTCCGGGCCATCGTGATGCGAGGCGAAGGTGGCATGTTCACCTCGGGCAACGACCTGGGCGAATTTGCTGCCGTGGCTGCCGGGAAGGCCGGCAACGAAGAGCGTCATGTCGCCCGCTTCCTGCGTGCGTTGGCGAGTTCGACGCGCCCGGTGATTGCGGCGGTCAACGGACGCGCAGTCGGCGTGGGGACCACCTTGCTGTTGCACTGCGACTTCGTCGTGCTGGCTGAGGATGCGCTGCTGTCCACGCCGTTCGTCAACCTGGCGCTGGTTCCCGAAGCGGCGTCGAGCCTGCTGCTGCCTGCCCGCATCGGCCACGTTCGTGCCTACGAGATGTTTGCGCTGGGCCTGCCGGTGTCCGCTGCACAGGCCTTGGCCTGGGGCATCGCGAACCGGGTCGTGCCTGTGTCGGACCTGCACGGCGAGGCGCAGAAGGTTGCCGAGCTGCTCGCCAGCCGTGCCGCAGGCTCGTTGAAGCTGACGAAGGGCCTGATGAAGCAGGGCGCGGCCGTTGCAGCCCAGATGGACCTCGAAGGCGCGCAGTTCGTGGAGCGCCTCCAGAGTCCCGAAGCGCGCGAAGCCTTCACGGCGTTCGCCGAGAAGCGGGCCCCTGACTTCTCAAAGACTGCGGCGTAGCGGCAAGCGGGCCGGTCATCGTCCAGATGTCGGCCGACCCGTGATGCGCCGGCCCGCGGGCCCACGGCCCGGGTGAGAATCTCCGCCACGAGGGCGCCTTCGAATGCCCTGGAGGCTCCCCACACATGACAGACGACCGCAAGCACCCGGAACCACCGGCCTCATCGCCCGCACCCCACGCGCGGCTGCGGCGCTTCCGGGTCGACGTCGGCACCATCATCTGCGCGGTCGCGCTGCTGCAGTCGCTGCTGCTGGTGGCCTTCGGCTACTGGGGGGCGGAGAAGCTGGTGTCGAAGGTGGGCGAGTCGGCGCACAAGGTCAACCACGACCGGGTGGAGGACAACATCCTCGCCTTCCTGGCCAAGACCGAGGGCCTGGTGCGCGCCATCGCCCACACGCCCGACCTGCATCCGGCGGGCCACGACGGCGAGCAGACCGCCGAGCTGCTCTGGGCCGCGCTGGAACAGACACCCGAAATCGACAGCATCGGCGTGGGCAGCGACGACGGCCATTTCTTGATGGCCATGCGCCACCCCGTGTCGGTGGTGCGGCAGGTGCTGCGCGAAGGGCGCACCACCACCGAGACCTGGGAGTACAAATCGCCGCCCGACAGCGACGGCGACGAAGACCCGCGGCGGCGCTATGAGACAACGCGCATCGAGGCATTCCGCAGCGAGGACGACCCGGTGCACCAGGACTGGTTCACGCAGGCCGAGAAGGCGCAGCGCGCCGTGTGGACCGCGCCCTTCGTGCTGCCCTCGATGAAGGAGCTCGGCGTGAGCCACGCGCGGCCGAGCCGGCGGCAGGACGAGGAGGGCGTCACGCAGACGATCGTGGCGGTCGCCAGCGTGTCGCTGGGGCATCTCTCCAACCTCGTGCGCCTGTTCGGTGGCACGGGCCACGGCCACAGCGCGCTGTTGAGCGCCGACCATCACGTGATCGCGCGCAGCGACCACCCGCATTCCGTGCGCGTGCTCGAAGACCCCGACGAGGGCGTGCTCGGCGCGCTGCACACCCACATGCTGGCCAACGGCAGCCGCGGCTGGACCGAGGACATGGCCTTTGCCCTCGTGCACGAGGGCATGCATTACCAGGTGCAGACCTCGCGCATTCCCGCCACCGACTGGCATCTGGTGAGCTGGGAGCCCGAAGAGGCGCTGCTGGGTGCGCTGCATCGCAATGTGCTGTGGTCGCTGCTGCTGGTGCTGGCGTTCCTGGCGATCGCGCTCTTCATTTCGCTGCGCCTGTCGAAGCTGGTGACCGCGCCGATCGAAAGCCTCTCGCGCACGGCGCGGCGCATCGGGCGGCTGGAGCTCGACGACCTGCCGCGCGAGTCGAGCCGCGTGCTCGAGATCCAGCACCTGAACCAGGCGCTGGACGAATCCGCGCGCAGCCTGCAGGCCTTTCGCAAGTTCGTGCCGGTGGACGTGATCCGCCAGCTCATCGCCGAAGGCCATGCCCTAGAGCCCAACGGTTCGCCGCGCCGCATCACCGCGATGTTCACCGATGTGGAAGGATTCACGGCCATCGCGGAATCGATGCCGGCCGACGTGCTGATGCGGCAGCTGACCGACTACTTCAACCTCGCGACCCGCGTGTTCGCGCGCCACGGCGGCGTGATCGACAAGTTCATGGGCGACGGCATCATGGTGCTGTGGGGCGCGCCCACCGACCTGCCCGACGCGGAGTACCACGCCTGCGCGGCCTCGCTCGAACTGCACGCCGAGATGACCGAGCTCAACCGCCGCTGGCAGGCCGAGGGGCTGCAGCCCTTTCGCACGCGCATCGGCATGCACACCGGCGTCGTGATCGCCGGGGTGCTCGGCTCGAGCGACCGGCTGTCGTACACGGCGCTGGGCGACGTGATCAATGCGGCCAGCCGCATCGAGGGCACCAACAAGCAACTGGGCACGCGCACGCTGATGTCCGAGGCGACCTTCGAAGGCCTGGGCGGGCGTCTGGCCACGCGGCGCATCGAGGAGCAGATCGAGCTGCGGGGGCGGCAGACGCGGATGGTGCTTTACGAGCTGCTAGAGGTCGAGCACCAGCCTAGGTGAAATCGCCCGCGAGCAGCAGGGCAGGAAGCAGTCGTTGGCCGCCTGCTCGGCGGGTGTCAGGTAGAGGTCGTGGTGCGCGACCTCGCCTGCGAGCACGCGCGTGAGACAGGTGCCGCAGACGCCCTGCGCGCAAGAGACCGGGATCTCGATGCCCTCGGCGGCGAGCGCGTCCAGTACCGTCATCGTCGCGGGAATATGGACGACGCGGCGCGAGCGGTGCAGTTCGACCTCGAAGCTGCCTTGTCCATCGGCCGGCGGTGCGGCGCCGGAGAACGATTCGAAGTGCACCTGCGCGTCCGTCCAGTGCAGGGCGCGTGCGGTCGTGCGCACGGCCTCGAGGAAGCCCGAGGGGCCACAGACATAGACGTGTCGGCCCGGCGCCGGACGGCCGAGGGTGGCGGCGAGGTCGAGGTGCTGCGCGGGCGGGCCGTCGTCGTGGTGGAAGAACACCTTGTGCGCGAACGCGCTGTCTTCGAGCCGCCGCCGGTAGGGCGCGCGCGCCGCCGAGCGGCTGCAGCAGTGCAGCGCGAAGTCGGCCCCCAGCGTGGCCAGCCGCTGCGCCATCGACAGCAGCGGCGTTACGCCGATGCCGCCGGCCAGCAGCAGGCTGTGCGTTGCGCTTTCGTCGAGCGCGAAGAGGTTGCGCGGTAGGCCGATCTGCAACACCGAGCCTTCATGGACGGTGTCGTGCATCGCCCGCGAGCCGCCGCGCGAGGCGGCGTCGCGCAGCACGCCGATCTCGTAGTGCCCCTCGTCGTCAGGGGCCGATGCGTTGCACAGCGAATACTGGCGCACCAGCCCGCCTGGCAATGCGACGTCGATGTGCGCGCCCGGCGTGAAGGCCGGCAAGCGCTCGCCATCGACGGGCACCAGCCTGAAGCCGGCGACGCCCTCGGCCTCGACCGTCTTGCGCGCCACCCGCACCGCGATGCCCGCACCGCTCGACACGCCATTCATTCCTTGGGCACGAGGAAGTTGCCGGCTTCGAACTGCACGGGCGCCGCCGCGGGGTCGAAGCTCACGCCGGCCGGGTCGCGGCCTTCGCGCAGCGCGTCGAGCTGGCGTTGCAGCAGCCGGCGCAGCATCACGATGCCGCGGTCGGACGAGGCCAGGTGCTCTTCCGAATGCGCGGTGATGGCGCCCTGGCTCACCTGCGCCTCGTAGTCGCCGGGAAAGGCGCGGTGCTCGGCCTCGCTCAGCTCTTCCCACAGCTTGCCGTTCAGGCGCGAGCGCACGCGGGCAAGGTCGCCGGGGTTTTTCACCCGGCCGACGGTGTAGATGCGAAAACTGTGGTCGTCGATCGGCAGCACCCAGCCGATCGACTCGACGCGCCCGTAGGCGGCCACGCGCGGGTTGGGCACCACGCGCAGCGTCGGCAGCACGGGGCCGGCCACGCGGCGGAAGGTGCTGCCGTCTTCGCGCGTGCGGATCGAGGTGATCGTCACGCCGGTCTCGGTGCTCTCGAAGGTCACGTCGGGCATCTGACCCATGAGCGCCACGAACTGCGTGCCGCTGAAGCTGCCGTGCAGCACGGGCACGTGGAACGGGTCGGCCACGTTCTCGTAGTGCTGCAGCCAGTTGCAGGGAATGACCTGCGGCCCGCCGCCGCCGATGCTGTTGCCGTCGGCTTCCAGGGTCTCGCCGTCGTCCATGGTTTCGAGGCAGTCGTAGCGTGGCAGCACCGGCTTCTTCTCGGCCGGGCCGAGGTAGGCCCAGACCAGGCCGTACTGCTCCTGCACCGGGTACCAGGGCTGGCGCACGCGGCCGCGGCTGCGCGCGCCGCCATCGGGTTCGCAGGGCTGGTCGACGCAGTGGCCCTGCACGTCGAACATCCAGCCGTGGTAGCAGCAGCGGATGCCTTCTTCTTCCACGCGCCCGTAGTAGAGCGACGCTCCGCGGTGCGCGCAGCGCCAGTGCACAAGGCCCGCGCGACCTTTCTTGTCGCGGAACAGGATGAGGTCTTCGCCCAGCACGCGCACCTGGCGCGGCGTATCGGTGGCGTCGGCGGCCAGGCCGATGGGATGCCAGTAGCGGCGCAGCAGCTCGCCCATGGGCGTGCCGGCGCCAACCTCGGTCAGCTCGGGTTTGTGGCTCGGCGCCTTGCGGCCGTAGGCGGTACCGGTGTCGAAGGCGATGGGTTGCCACTCGGACGTGGCGGAAGGGGGGGCGACGGCGCTCATTCGGGGGTGACTCCTGCGGCCTTGATCAGGTCCGCCACGCGGGGAAAGTCGGCCTTGTAGCCGGCACGGAATTCGGCGGGCGTGCTGCCCAGCGGCTCGAAGCCGTAGCCGGCCAGCCGCTCCTGGATGTCGGGCAGCTTCGTGATCTCGCGCAGCGCGAGCGACCATTCGTCGAGGACGGGCTGCGGCGTGCGCGCGGGCGCATACACGCCGATCCAGCTGTCGAGGTCGAAGCCTGCGAAGCCCTGTTCGGTGAAGGTCGGCACGTTGGGCATCGAGCGCACGCGCTGGCGGCCCGTGATGCCCAGCACCTTGATGCGCCCGGCCTGTGCGAGGCCGCGTGCGGTCGCGGGGTTGGCCCAGGCCACGCCCAGCGCTTCGCCGAACATGTCGTTGTGCGCGGCGGCCTCGGCCTTGTAGGGCACGTGCACGAGGTCGATGTGGTTCTGGCGCGCCAGCAGTTCGCCGAACAGGTGCGCGTTGGAGCCGTTACCCCAGGTGCCGTACGAAACGCCGGGATGCGCCTTGGCGTAGGCCACGAATTCGCGCACGGTGGAGAAGGGCGCCGATGCACGGGCGATCAGCATCGGGCCGCCCGTGGCCAGCTGCGACAGCGGCTCGAAGTCTTTCACCGGGTCGTAGGGCAGCTTGGGCTGCAGCACCACGTTGTTGATGTGCGTGAGCGGCAGCGTGAGCAGCACCGTGTAGCCGTCGGGCGCGGCCTTGGCGACGGCGTCGGCCGCGATGGTGCCGCTGGCGCCGGGACGCGCCTCGACGATCACCGGCTGGTTCCAGCGCGCCTTGAGCTTCTCGGCATAGACGCGGGCGATGGCGTCCATCGGCCCGCCGGGCGAGCCGAAGGGCACGATGCGCACCACGCGGTTGGGAAAGGGCGCGGGTTGCGCGAAGGCGGGGCCGGCGGCGAGGGCCGCGATGCCGGCACCGAGCACACCGAGTGCATGGCGGCGCGTGGTGCACTTCTTGTCCGCCGCATGTGCTTCGGGCGGCGAGGGTCTGAACCGATTCATCGTGTCTCCAGTCGTGTTGTACTTGTGCGCTGGACGATACGGACAGCCTGCCCCGCGGGCAATTCGAAGCTTTGAATATGAGATATGGCCCAACGTGATATCCGTAGCCTCGACGTCGGCATGCTGCGGACCTTCGATGCCCTGATGCGCGAGCGCAGCGTGTCGCGCGCGGCGACCCGGCTCTTCCTGAGCCAGCCTGCGGTGAGTGCCTCGCTCAACCGGCTGCGCGACACCTTCGGCGATCCGCTGTTCACGCGCACGGCCCACGGCGTGGAGCCCACCGCGCGCGCCCATGCGCTGGCCGGCCAGGTCGAGCGCGTGCTGGCCGACCTGTCGGCGATGCTGGAGCCCGGCGAGGGCTTCGAGCCGGCGGCGTCGCAGCGCATCTTTCGCATCTCGGGCAGCGACTACGCCAGCCACCTGCTGCTGCCGACACTCGCCAACGAACTCGCGGCCTGCGGCTCGCGCATCCGCCTGCACTGGGAGACCAGTTCTTTCCTCACGCTCACCGAGCGCCTGCGCAAGGGCGACTTCGACGTGGCCGTGCTGCCGCGCCTGCAGCCGCCGAGCGATTGCGAATCGGCGCTGCTGTACGAGGACCGCTACGTGGTCGCGGTGCGCCGCGGCCATCCGACGCTGGGCGAGGCCGCCACGCTCGACGCGTTCTGCGAAGCACCGCACGTGTTCCTGGGCTACGGCAGCTCGGCGCTGGACGACCTCATCGACCAGGTGCTGGCGCGGCAAGGGCGCACGCGCAGCATGCGCGTGGCGATGACCAGCTTCGGCCAGATCGTCGACCTGCTGGCGCAGACCGACCATGTGGCCGTGCTGCCGCTGCGCGTGGCCGAGCGCTTTCGCGATCGCCTCGCGGTGCACCCGCTGCCCTTCGAGCTGCCGGGCTACCGCTCGGTCGTCTGCTGGAACCGCCGCTCGAATTCGGATGCGGGCGTGCTGTGGCTGAAAGACGCGCTGCTGCGCATCGCGCTCACTGCACCGGCTTGAGCCTGCGCGCGAAAGCTTCCAACCCGTCGATCGTGATCTGGATGTGCCGCTCGAAACTGCTGTCGAGCGGCACGGTGGTGCCGTTGTCCCAGCGCAGGATGAAGGCCTTGTTGGCCAGCTGCGGCAGGTGGCGCGTGAGCACGGGATGGTCGAGCGGGCGGATCGTGTGGACGCGCTCGCGCAGCTCTTCGGCCCAGGCCTGCGTGTTGTCGGCGGGCAGGGGCGAGAACTCCATCGTCAGGAAGCCCAGCATCGCGGCGATCACGCAGTTGTAGGCCTCGCGCAGCGGCTCGCCGTCGAAGCCGGCCTCGGTCAGCGCCGCCAGCACGCCTTCGACCAGCTCGGTCGGCAGGCTGCCGTTCGACACCAGCTGCGCCCCGAGGAGCTGCGCCACATTCGGGTGCTGCCGCACCGCGGCGCGGCTGCGGTGGAACAGCTCGGCGATCCAGTCCTGCCAGGCGAGCGTGCCCTTGGGCGGCGTGACCTGCGCCATGACCGTGGCGGCGACTTCGGCCAGCAGGGCCTCGCGCGTGCTGACATGCCAGTGCACCGTGGCCGGGTACACGCCGAGTTGCGCCGCGATCTCTCGCATGCTGAAGGCGCCGAGGCCGAACGCGTCGATGTGCGCCAGCGCGGCTTCGGCGATGCGCTGCTTCGACAACGCCGCACCGCCGGCGGGGCGGCCGGCCGTTCGGGGGCGAGGCTCGGGGGCTTTTTTCTTCATGGATGGGGCCATTGTGCAGCGGGTGAATTGATTGTATAAATATTATTAATTGAGCATTGATCAATTAAACGGGCCGGGCGCTCCCGGCACGTTCCACTCCCAAAGGATGTCTCCCATGACGACCGCCATCGACCAGGCCCTGGCCCAGGCCCATCAACGCTTCACCGACGGCAACCCGGAAAGCCTGCGCCGCTTCGAGGCGCAGACGCGCTACATGCCCGGCGCCAACAGCCGCTCGGTGCTGTTCTATGCGCCGTTCCCGCTCACCATCGCCAAGGGCGAGGGCGCGTCGCTCTGGGACGCGGACGGCCACCGCTACACCGACTTCATCGCCGAGTACACGGCCGGCGTCTACGGCCACTCGGCGCCCGAGATCCGCGAGGCGGTCATCGCGGCGATGCAGGGCGGCATCAACCTCACGGGGCACAACCTGCTCGAAGGTCGGCTCGCACAGACGATCTGCGAGCGCTTCCCGCAGGTCGAGCAGCTGCGCTTCACCAACTCGGGCACCGAGGCGAACCTGATGGCGCTCACGGCCGCGCTGCGCTTCACGGGGCGGCGCAAGATCGTGGTGTTCTCGGGCGGTTACCACGGCGGCGTGCTCGGTTTCGGCGACCAGCCGTCGCCGACGACCGTGCCCTTCGACTTCCTCGTGCTGCCCTACAACGACGCGGGCACGGCGCGTGCGCAGATCGACGAACACGGTGCGGACATCGCCGCCATCCTGGTCGAGCCGATGCAGGGCGCGAGCGGCTGCATTCCGGGACGGCGCGATTTCCTTCAGGCATTGCGCGACGGGGCCACGCGGGTCGGCGCACTGCTGGTCTTCGACGAGGTGATGACCTCGCGGCTCGGGCCGCACGGGCTGGCGAACGGGCTGGGCATTCGAGCCGACCTCACGACGCTGGGCAAGTACATCGGCGGCGGCATGTCCTTCGGCGCCTTCGGTGGACGGGCGGACGTGATGGCGCAGTTCGACCCACGCACCGGGGCGCTCGCGCACTCGGGCACCTTCAACAACAACGTGATGACGATGGCGGCCGGCTACGCAGGCCTCACGCAGCTGTTCACGCCCGAGGCGGCGGGTGCGCTGGCCGAGCGCGGCGAGGCGATGCGGTCACGGCTCAACGCGCTGTGCGAACGCGAGGGTGTCGCGATGCAGTTCACCGGCGTGGGCTCGCTCATGAATGCGCATTTCTTGCGGGGCGAGGTGCGGCGCGTGGCCGATCTGGCGGCGGTGGATGGGCGCTTGCGGCAGCTGCTGTTCTTCCACCTGCTGAGTGAGGGGATCTACACCTCGCCGCGCGGATTCGTGGTGCTCTCGCTGCCGTTGTCGGCGCAGGATATCGACCGCTACGTCGCCGCCGTGGGCAGCTTCATCGAGGCCTGCCGACCGCTGCTGCTCAGCGCGGAGTAGTGCCCGCAACGCCCAGCAGCTCGTGCAGGCGCGTGCTGGTGGTCGTGTACTGCAGCGGGATCGCCTTGCCGGGGAACACCCGCGCGGCCGCGCCCCAGGCCGCCAGCGTGGCCTCGTGGAAGCCGCAGACGATGAGCTTCTTCTTGCCCGGGTAGGTGTTGATGTCGCCCACCGCGAACACGCCGGGCTCGCGGGTTTCGTACTTCTCGGTGTCGACCGGCACCTGCTTGCGTTCCAGCTCGAGGCCCCAGTCGGCGATGGGGCCCAGGCGCGGCGAAATGCCCAGGCAGGCGATCAACGCATCGAGCGGCAGGTCGACCGTGGTGGCGTCGGGCGTGGTGATCTGCAGTTGCTTGCCGTCGAAGGCGCTCGGCTGGCCGACCTGGAAGGCCAGCTTGCCGTCCGCCACGAGGGCGCGCATGGCGGCCACGTTCGCTTCGTCGGCCTGGAAGCCGTCGCGCCGGTGGACCAGCGTGACCTGCTTGGCCAGGGCCGTGAGGGCGATGGCGGTTTCCAGCGCGATGTCGTCGCCGCCATTGACCACGACCGTCTGGCCGGCGAAGCGGTCGAGCGAATCGGGGTGATAGAACAGCGTCGAGCCCTCGAACTGCCCGATGCCGTCGACGGCGATGCGCTTGGGCACGAAGGCGCCGACGCCGGCCGCGATGAACACGGTCTTCGCGAGGAAGGCGGTGCCGGCCGAGGTGGTCAGCAGCAGGCGGTCATCGGCCTGGCGGGCCAGCGTAGAAACCTGCTCGCCGAAGTGGAATTGCGGCTTGAATGGCGCCACCTGCTGCAGCAGCGATTGCGCCAGATCGCGCCCGCTCGTGACCGGGGTGCCGGGAATGTCGTAGATCGGCTTGTGGCCGTACAACGCCACGCACTGGCCGCCCGCGGCGGGCAGCGCATCGACGATGTGGCAGGAAATCTCGAGCAGGCCCAGCTGGAAGGCCTGGAACAGGCCGACCGGACCGGCGCCGATGATCAGCGCGTCGGTCTCGATCGGTGCGGGCGCCTGGCTCAGCGCACGAGCTCCGAGATCTTGCCGGTCTTGTCCTTCCACTCTTCAGCTTCGGGCAGAGCGGGCTTGCGCTTGGTGATGCTCTTCCAGCCGTCGGCCAGGGCCAGCTCGGCGTTCAGCTTGATGAAGGCGATCTGGTCGGCCGGCAGGTCTTCCTCGGCGTAGATCGCATTGACCGGGCATTCGGGGATGCAGACGGCGCAGTCGATGCATTCATCCGGGTCGATCACCAGCATGTTGGGACCTTCGCGGAAACAGTCGACGGGGCAAACGTCCACGCAGTCGGTGTATTTGCAACGGATGCAGGCTTCGGAGACGACGTGGGTCATTTGTCTTTTAGCGTCAGGGGAAGGGGCTGGAAAACCCTAGATTTTAGGCCTTTGCGGCGGGCGGCTGCACGAGCACGGCGGCGGAGGTGCGATGAGAGGCCGTATCGACCAGCACCAGCGACCCCAGGGCACGCGATTGGGCGAAGGGCAGGACGGCCAGCGGCTGCTGCAGCGCGAGCACCACATCGCCGATGGAATTGGCTTCCAGCTGGGTCGCCGGCTCGGATTCGAGGGTGGTGATGTTCACGCGATCGACGATGCGCGCGACCTTGGCCTTGACCCAACGGTGGCCCTGCAGCGCCCAGTACACGCGGCCCGCCACCAGCGGCTCGTCGTCGAGCCAGGCCACGGTGGCGGTGATCTCGCGCACGGGCTCGAAAGCCTCGGGCGCCAGCAGCCAGTCGCCGCGCGACACGTCGAGCTCGCGGTCGAGCACGATGCCGGCGCTGTGGCCCGCATGCACGGTCTTCGGCTGGCGCGTGTGGCTCAGCACCTGCGCCACGGTGGCGGTCTGGTTGCTGGGCAGCACCGTGACGCGCTGACCGGGCTCCACATGGCCCGAGGCGACGCGGCCCCAGAACACGCGGCGGCCCTGCGAGGTGTCGGCCGAGGCCGAGAACTTCTCGACCCACTGCACCGGGAAGGCGAAGGGCACGGCTTCGTCCTGCGCGGTCACGGGCAGGTCTTCGAGCAGCTCGAGCAGGCTCGGGCCTTCGTAGCCGACCCAGTCGGCATGGCGCGTGGCCACGTTCCAGCCCTTGAGGGCCGAGATCGGCACGATGGCCGCGACCTTCACGCCGGCCGCTTCGGCAAAGGCGTTCAGCGCGGTCGAGATGCGCTCGAAGGCGAGGGCGGCGTCGTCGATGGCGTCGAGCTTGTTGACCGCGAACACGATCGACTGCACGCGCAGCAGGTGGGCCAGCAGCGTGTGGCGGCGCGTCTGCGGCAGCAGTTCGCGCTTGACCACGGTGCCGTCTTCGACCTCGGCGGCCCAGGCCAGCTTGGTGGCATCGACCAGCACCACGGCCGCGTCGGCGGCCGAGACGGCCGTGACCATGTTGCGCGTGTACTGCTCGTGGCCCGGCGCGTCGCCGATGATGAACTTGCGCTTGGCGGTCGAGAAGTAGCGGTAGGCCACGTCGATCGTGATGCCTTGCTCGCGCTCGGCCGAGAGGCCGTCGGTCAGCAGGGCCAGGTCGGTCTCGCCGCCGCGCTGCACGCCGGCCAGCTGGTCCTGCAGCACGGTCTTGCTGTCGACCAGCAGGCGGCCGATGAGCGTGCTCTTGCCGTCATCGACCGAGCCGCAGGTGATGAAGCGCAGGGCGGTGCCGGTGTCGCCGTGGACGTCGGACGTGGCGGGGGTTGCGATCGTTGCGCTCATCAGAAGTAACCGTCTTTCTTGCGTTTTTCCATCGAAGCTTCGGACGTCATGTCGTCCATGCGCGTGGCGCCGCGCTCGCTGACGTCGACCGACAGCGTCTCCAGCACCACATCGCCCGCGCCTGCGGCCAGGCTCTCGACCGGGCAGGTGGTCGTGATGTCGCCCACGGTGCGAAAGCGCACGTCGCGCACCTGCACGGTCTCGCCGTCGCGCGGCGGCGTGAGTTCGGTCACGGGCACCAGCAGGCCGCGGCGTTCGACCACTTCGCGCTTGTGCGTGTAGTAGATCGACGGCAGGCCGACGTTCTCGCGCTCGATGTATTGCCACACGTCGAGTTCGGTCCAGTTCGAGATCGGGAACACGCGGAAGTGCTCGCCGGGAGCCAGGCGCGTGTTGAACAGCGTCCACAGCTCGGGGCGCTGGTCCTTGGGCTGCCACTGGCCGAAGCTGTCGCGGTGCGAAAAGATGCGTTCCTTGGCGCGGGCCTTTTCTTCGTCGCGGCGGGCGCCGCCGATCAGCGCGTCGAAGCGGAATTCTTCGATCGCCTCGAGCAGCGTCACCGACTGGTGCGCGTTGCGCGATTCGCCGGGATGGGCCAGGCGCACGGTGCCGCGCTTCATCGAGTCTTCGACGCTGCGCACGATGAGTTCGGCGCCCAGTTCCTTCGCGCGCTGGTCGCGGTAGGCCGTCACTTCGGGGAAGTTGTGGCCGGTGTCGATCATCAGCAGCGGGTAGGGAATGCGGCCGACGCCGAAGGCTTTTTCAGCGCACTTGAGCAGCACCAGCGAGTCCTTGCCGCCCGAGAACAGCAGGGTGGGGCGCTCGAAGGCGGCAGCCACTTCGCGCAGGATGAAAATGGTTTCTTCTTCCAGCGCGTCGAGGTGCGTGTTGGACAGGTTCGCGGGTGAATGCATGGGCGGCTGCAGCAGGTCGGCTTCGGTACGGGCGTTCATCGGATGGGTCCTGGAGGCGGAGAGCGATCGTTCAGTGCGACAAGTGCAAGCCGCATTCGCGGTTGTCCTCGCCCTTGGTCGGGTCCACGTAGTCGAAGTTGTTGGGCAGGCCGTTGGCTTCGCAGTATTCGTACAGGTCCTTGGACGACCAGTGCAGCAGCGGCGCGACCTTGATCAGGCCGTCCGGGTTGACGCTGACCGGGTCCATCTGCGCGCGCACGGCCGTGTCGGTGGCCCGCAGCGCGGTGAACCAGACCTTGGGCGCGGTCTCGCGCAGTGCGCGGGCAAAGGGCTCCAGCTTCACTTCTTCAGTGAAGGCCGCGTGGCGCGGATCGTCCAGCGCCGGCGTGGGGCCTTCGACCGCTTCGCGGTGCGCGCGCGAGCGGCGCGGCAGGTAGATGTGCAAGTCCAGGCCCAGGAGCTTCGTCACCTCGTCGGCAAAACGGTAGGTGGCCTCGGTGTTGTAGCCGTTGTCCATCCAGACCACCGGCACGTCCCGCTTGGCGCGCGTGACCATGTGCAGGATCACGGCCTCGAAGGGGCGGAAGTTGGTGGTGATGATCGCGGGCTGGCCCAGGCCGACGGCCCAGTCCACCAGGCCCTCGGCGTTGCGGCCGAGTTCGGTGTTGATGCGTGCGAAGTCGATGTCGGTGGCGATGCTCATGGGGCTCTCTTGTCTGCTCAGGCGCCGGCGACGAAGTGCGGCGCGGTCTTCACCGCATCGCCCTGGTAGAACGTGGCGAAGCGGTCGAACTGGCGCTGTGCGTCGGAGGCGTCCACGCCTTCCTTGAGCACGGCGCTGGAGAAGCCGGTGCGTTCCATCTGCACCAGCTGGTCGATCAGCACATCGCCCGTGGCGCGGATGTCGCCCGTGAAGCCCAGGCGGCGGCGCAGCAGGAAGGCCTGGCTGTAGGCGCGGCCGTCGGTGAACTTCGGAAAGTTCAGGTCGATGCGCTCGATGTCGGCCAGGCACACCTCGATGGCGAGCGGGTCGGCGTCGTTGGCCAGTTGCAGGACCTTCGGGTCGCCGTCGTCGATGTGTTCTTCGGCCGAAAGGATGTTCAGAGTCTTTTTCATGCTGCTTCCTCCACCTTGAATCGCGCACCGTTGGCTGCGGCCTTGAACGGGTCGTGGCCCACGCGGCGCAGGGTGTCGATGAAGGTCTCGCCGTTGGCGCGGGTGTCGCGGTACGTGGTGAGCACGGCCTCGATCACGCCCGGCACTTCGGCCGCCGAGAACGAGGGGCCGACCACCTTGCCGGCTTGCGGCGCGCCGCTGAGCGCGGAGCCGTCGGAGCCGCCGAGGGTGACCTGGTACCACTCCTTGCCGTCCTTGTCGACGCCCAGGATGCCGATGTGGCCGCTGTGGTGGTGGCCGCACGAGTTGATGCAGCCGCTGATGTGCAGGTCGATCTCGCCCAGGTCGTCGAGCTCGTCGAGGTCCTGGTAGCGCTCGGTGATGGCTTCGGCGATGGGAATGGAGCGGGCGTTGGCCAGCGCGCAGAAGTCGCCGCCGGGGCAGGCGATCATGTCGGTCAGCAGCTGCACGTTGGCGCTGGCGAAACCGGCGGCGCGGGCGGCGAGCCACAGCGCGTGCAGGTCTTCGGCGTGCACCCAGGGCAGCACCACGTTCTGGTCGTGCGTCACGCGGGCTTCACCGGCCGAGAAGCGGTCGGCCAGCTCGGCGATGGTGTCGAGCTGGTCGCCCGAGGCGTCGCCGGGCGCCTGCTTCAGGCGCTTGAACGACAGCGTCACGGCGCGCAGCGCGGGGTTCTTATGGGCGTCGACGTTGCGGGCCAGCCAGCGGGCGAACATGACGTCGTCGGCGGCGTGGGCGCGCAGCTCGGCGTCGGTCTTCTCGGCGCTTTGCAGCACGCGGGTGGCCAGCGTCGGCGGCACGAAGGAGGCGGCCACGCGGTCGTACTCTTCCTGCGTGATGGTGTGCGGTGCGCCGTCGTGCTCGATGATCTGCTTGTACTCGGCCTCGACGTCGTCGATGTAGCGCTGGCCTTCGGCCTTCACCAGGATCTTGATGCGCGCCTTGTAGATGTTGTCGCGGCGGCCGTAGCGGTTGTAGACCCGGATCACCGCTTCGAGGTAATTCATGATCTGCTGCCAGGGCAGGAACTCGCGCAGCACGGTGCCGATGATGGGCGTGCGGCCCATGCCGCCACCCACCTGCACGCGGAAACCGATGTCGCCCGCTTCGTTCTTCACCACGTGCAGGCCCACGTCGTGCCAGCCGGTGGCGGCGCGGTCTTCGGTGGCGCCGGTGATGGCGATCTTGAACTTGCGCGGCAGGAAGGCGAACTCGGGGTGCAGCGTGCTCCACTGGCGCATGATTTCCGCGAACGGGCGCGGGTCGGCGATCTCGTCGACGGCGATGCCGGCGCGCTCGTCGCTCGTGATGTTGCGGATGCAGTTGCCGCTGGTCTGGATGCCGTGCATGTCGACCGAAGCCAGCAGGTCCATCACGTCGGCCGACTTGGCCAGCGGAATCCAGTTGTACTGGACGTTCTGGCGCGTCGTGAAGTGGGCGTAGTGGGTGGGCAGCTTGTGGCTGCCGAGCAGGCCCTGGGTCTCGATGGCCTTGCGGTAGACCTCGGCCTCGGGCTCGTCGTATTCGCGGGCGATGCGGGCCAGCACGCGCAGCTGCTTGCTCGACAGCTCGCCGTACGGCACGGCCACGCGCAGCATCGGCGCGTAGCGCTGCACGTACCAGCCGTTTTGCAGGCGCAGGGGGCGGAACTCGTCCTCGTGCAGGCGGCCCTTTTGCCAGCGCTCGAGCTGGTCTCGGAACTGGGCAGCGCGTTGGTGAACGAACTGGCGGTCGAATTCTGTGTATTGGTACATCGTGCGTATGTGTCTTGAAGAAGTGCGGTGCCGCACGTACAACGGGGCGCCCCAGCAAGAAGCCCCGGATTCTGAAAGCCCGCCTTATGGAAACAAACTATTTTTTGGTTCGCGTCTTATGCGGATAAGCTTATTCACCAGCATCCATGCGGGTTACGAGGCGGTTGGTTGCTTATTCCGGATAAGGCGCGAAGGCCGGCGCGGGGTCGCCGGACGCTGGATTCTAGGAACCCGGGGGCGCCTGCGCAGGGCGGCTATCGCAGCTTGAAGTCGAAGCCGAGGGTCTGCGGCGAGCTCAGCAGCTGGCGGGCGGCCTTGTCGGCCTGGTGCTGCGCGTTGAGCCATTCCCGGGCCAGCCGGGCTTCGGTCCGGTTCAGGTGCTCGATGCCGTGGTGACGCTCCTTCGACCAGGCCTGGAAGCACTTCACCACCCGCAGCGGATCGCCGATCTGCTCCTCGATCCGCAGCCGGTAGATGTCCGCGGCCACCATGACATCCTTCAAAGTGAAGTTCTGGCCTTTGACGTGGACCACGTAGGGGACCACGTAAGAAGTTGTCCTGGCGAGATCGCTCATGCCTTCATCCGTGCCTCAAGTCGCTGCCTGTGCCGCAGATTAGCGGCGGGTATCGAAATGAAACTGAGCGTTTCTGAGCGCCGCAGCGGCGCCCGATCTGCTGTGGACTAGCGCCGGATGAGCGTCTTGGCGTGGAAGCGGTAGCCGGCGTTGCGCGCCGTGTTGATCGGCAGCACCAGCCCCGTGGCCTCGCTGACCTTGCGCCGCAGGCGGCGGATCTGCGTGTCGAGGCGGCGCTGGTCGTAGCTCAGGTAGTGCTCGCCCAGGGCCTGCACGATCTGCTGGCGGCTGGCGATCTCGCCGGCGCTGCGCATCAGCTCGTGCAGCACCGTGAGGTCCTGTTCCGACAGCGCAATGGGCGCAAAGCCCGGTGGCGACAGCCGGCGCGGGCCCAGCTCCAGCACCCAGGCGTCGGCCGGCAGCGCGGCGGGCGAATCGCCCAGGCGCCGCGACAGCGCCGCCAGCGTGGCCGCCAGTTCGTCGAGGTCGGTGGTCTTGGACAGGTAGTAGTCGGCGCCGATGTCCAGCCCCGTCACGCGGTCGCGGGCGCCGCCGCGCGCCGTCAGCACGACGATGCCCAGGCGCTCGCCGCGTTCGCGCAGCTCGCGGATCAGCGACAGGCCGTCGCCGTCGGGCAGCCCGAGGTCGACCAGCGCGATGCCGTGGCGGGCGGGGTCGTAGGTGCGGTGGAAGCCTTCGAGCGACGCCTCGGCATCGACCCGGTAGCCGCTGCCGGTCAGGAACTCGCTCAACTCTTCGCGCAGCACGGCTTCATCTTCCAGCAGGATCACATCACGCATGGGAACAGGGTAGGGGCTGGTGGCCGAGGGAATCTGAGCGTTTCTAAGCGCGGCGAAGTGCGCGCAGATTCTAGGTGCGGCCTCGATAATCCGCGCCCATGAAACGCCTTGCTCGGTGCCTGTGGCGGTGCGGTTGTCTTGCCGTGCTGGGCCTTCTCTTTTCTGCTTCGGCCGCCGCTGGCGTGCTGCGGCTGAATCCGCTGGCGAGCGTCGACAGCCACGGCCAGTTGTCGATGCTGCGAGACCCCGAAGGGCGCCTCAGCGCTGACGAAGCCGCCGCCGCCCCGGGCTGGAAGGCCTTGCCCGGGGCCGTGAATGCGGGCTTCACGCGCGACGCCGTGTGGATCAGGCTCGAGGTGCAGCGCCCGGCCGACGCGCCGCAGCAGCGGTGGCTGGCGCAGTTCAGGAACGCGCTGCTCGACGATGTGCGGCTGTACCGCCAGGACGACACCGGCCGCTGGCAGCTGGCCGTGCAGTCCGGCGAAGACATCGGCCGCGAGCACTGGCCCGTCGACGCGCGCAACGTGCAGCTGCCGCTCACGCTGGAGAGCACCGAGCCCACGCCGCTGCTGCTGCGCCTGCAGTCGCGCAACGCCATGTCGACCACCATCGGCTTCGCGGCGCCCGAGGTCTACGCGGGCACCGCGCGGCGCGAGTACCTCTTCTATGGCCTGGGCTTCGGCTTCGGCCTGATGCTGCTCGCCTTTCACACGCTGTTCTGGCAGATGACGCGCGAGCGCCTGAGCGCCTGGTACCTGGTCTATGTGGCGAACGCGCTGCTGGTCGAGTTCCTGACGGCCGGGCTGCCGCAGCAGCTGCTGGCCATGCCCGCGCGGCTGTCCGACCTGCTGCTGAGCCTGTCGATCTGCGCCGGCGTGGCCATCGGCATCCGCTTCGCCGGCATGCAGCTGGGAACCGACGTGCAGTGGCCGCGCTTCACCCGCGTGGCGGTGCGCGTGGTGGGCCTCGTGAGTGCCATCGCGGTGGCGCTGGTGCTGGCCGGCGCCAATGGCCTGGCCATGCAGGCGGTGCAGGGGACGGCGATGCTGTGCATCGTCTACCTGATCGGCGCCGCGCTGTGGCTGTTGCCGCGCGACCAGGGACAGGCGCGGGCTTTTCTCATCATCTTCGGCATCTACTACGTGGGCGTGATGGTGAGCTTCCTGCGCAACCAGGGCTGGTTGCCGGCCGGCGCCTGGACCGACAACGCGACCGCCGTGGGCACGCTGCTGCACCTGCTGCTCATGAGCATGCGGCTGAACCGCCGCTACGACCAGCTGCGCCGCGAAAAGGAAGCCGCGCAGGCGCGCCTGGTGCACGTGGTCGGTCGCCAGAACGACCGGCTGGAGGACGAGGTGCGCAAGCGCACCGCCGACCTGCGCGGCGAGATCGAGCAGCGCCAGCGCCTCGAGGTCGACCTGCGCGCCGCGCTGGAGACCGAGCGCCGCGCCAAGCAGTCGCAGGTGGACTTCGTCGCGATGGTGTCGCACGAGTTCCGCACGCCGCTGGCGATCATCCACACCACCGCGCAGCAGATCGCCAAGAACCTCGATGCCGCGCGCGAGAAGACCCTGGCACGCTGCCTGAACCTGCGCGCTGCCGCGCAGCGCATGACCGCGCTGGTCGACGAGTACCTGACCTCCGATCGCATGGAAGCCGGCCAGACGCCGTTCCAACCGCGCCCTTGTGAGCGCGACGAGCTGCTGGAGCTGTTCGAGGACCTGGTGGCCGACTGGCCCGATGGCCGCGTCGTGTGGCAGGGCAGCCACCTGCCGCCGCAGCTGGTGTGCGACCCCGGCCTGCTGCGCGTGGCGCTGCGCAACCTGCTGGCCAACGCCGACCGCCACACGCCGGCGGGCCGGGCCATCGTGCTCGATGTGGTGCCGGCGGGACCGGATGGGGAGGGCGGCCTGAACATCCGCGTGAGCAACCCCGGCGACGCGATTCCGCACGACGAGGTGCCGCGGCTGTTCGAGAAATACTTCCGTGGCCGCCAGGCGGCGCGCTCACCGGGCGCCGGCCTCGGCCTGTACCTCGTGCACCAGATTGCCGAGCTGCACCGGGGGCACGCCCGGCTCGACAGCGCCGGGCAGGACGGTCACGTGCGCTTCAGCCTCGCATTGCCTTGAGAAGCCGCTACGTCAGCGCAACATCGACGACATCGCCGAGCAGCAGTTCAGCATGCGCACGGCCGACTCCACCGAGTCGGCGCTGAAGCGCAGCGTCACGCCATCGACACGCTCGAAGCTCGGCCACTGGCAGAACAGGTCGGCCATCATCGGCGACTGGGTGCGCAGCGTGACCACCTGCGGGCCCTGGAAGACCAGCGGGCGTGCATGGGCACGCGCGGCCAGCCCTTCGATCACGCCGGCACGGATCGCCTGGCGCGACTGTTCCGGCGAGAGCGACACGCCACTGTTGAAGCCGGTCGCCTTCTTGGTCTGCACGAAGCTTGCGTGCGGAAAGAGCGCCTGGTTCTCGGAGATGAACACGTCGTCGCCGCTGGCCATCACGACCGGCACGCCGTACTCGCCGGCCAGTGCGCCGTAGAGCCCGGCTTCGCCCAGTTCCTGGTTGCCGAGCGAGATGCTCGCGAAGGCGAAACTGTTGATCGTGTGCGCCAGGATGCCCCGGCCCTGCGCGCGCGAGTGGTAGCCCACCATGCACAGCGCGTCCACGCCTTCTTCCACGCCGGCCACCATGCTCAGGTAGCGCGGCTTGCCTTGCACCACGCGCGCGCGTGCATCGAGCACATCGGGCGGCATGTTGCGAAAGCCGCCGTGCGAGTCGTTCACCAGCACCTCGGTCGCGCCGGCGTCGAAGGCGCCGGCAATCGCGGCGTTGGCCTCCTGCGCCATCAGCACGCGGGCGCGTTCGTACTCGGGGTTGCCCTGGCGTGCCTGCTCGTGGTGGTAGACGCCCGCAACGCCTTCGATGTCGGTGGAGATCAGGACTTTCATGGACGTGTGTTTCAGGCGAGAGGTGAAAGGGAAGACGCCGGCAGCAGTTCGCCGAGCGCCGCGCGGTGGTTGCCGTCGCGGCCCGTGACCGGCGTGGCGCGCCACAGCGCATGAAGTATGGCCTGCTCGGTGCTGTCGGCCGCGGCCTGGAACAGCCCGTCGAGCCGTGTGTCGTGCAGCATCGCCACGGCCGGCATGGGCCGCTCGGCGCGGTCGGGGATCGTGTAGGCCGTTGAGAAGGCCAGCACGAGGTCGCCGCTGCCGTGGCCGTAGACCGAGCCGGTGCGGGCCAGCCCCGCGCCCGCGCGCAATGCCAGGCGGCGCAGCTGGCGCGCGTCGAGCGGTGCGTCGGTGGCGACGACGATGATGATCGAGCCCTTCTCGGGCTCCGACGCCTCCTTCGCTGCTTGCAGCGCCGCGAGCCGTTCGCCCACCGCGTGCCCGGCCAGTACCAGCTGCGGCTGGCGGCCATAGTTCGCCAGCACCAGCGTGCCCACCGTGTGGGTCGTGCCGTCGGCCATCGCCACGCGGCGCGACGCGCTGCCGATGCCGCCCTTGAGCTGGAAGCTCGACATGCCGCGTCCCGCGCCGACCGAGCCCTGTTCGAAATCGGTCCCGGCGGCGTCGAGCGCCTGCAGGTAATCGGCCTCGGTCACGGCCAGCCGCTGGATGTCGTTGAGAAAACCGTCGTTGCACTCGAAGACCAGCGGGTTCACCGTGGGCAGCGCGCGGCCGGTCTCGGGGTTGGCCGCCGCGCAGTGGCGGATCTGCGCCGTGGCCACGGTGCCGACCGAGAAGGTGTTGGTCAGCGCGATCGGCGTTTCCAGCACGCCGAGCTCGGCCAGTTGCACCAGCCCCACGCTCTTGCCGAAGCCGTTGAGCACCACGGCCGCGGCCGGCACCTTGTCGCGGAACGGGTCGCCGGCGTGCGGGCGGATCACGGTCACGCCGGTCTGCACCGGGCCGTCGGCCAGCGTGCGGTGGCCGACCGTGACGCCCGCGACGTCGGTGATGGCGTCGCGCGGGCCCGCAGGCAGCGTGCCGATGAAGGGCAGGGAAGTCGTCGAGGCCATGAAGAGAAAAAGAAGAACTTACTGGCGGTCGATCTTCGGATCGAGCGCGTCGCGCAGCGCATCGCCCAGCAGGTTGAAGGCCAGCACGGTGAAGAAGATGGCCAGGCTGGGGAACAGCGCCACGTGCGGCGACGTGACCATGTCGGCGCGGGCTTCGTTGAGCATCGCGCCCCACTCGGGCGTCGGCGGTTGCGCGCCCATGCCCAGGAACGACAGGCTGGCCGCCGTGATGATCGAGGTGCCCACGCGCATCGAGAAGTACACGACGATCGACGAGATCGTGCCCGGCAGGATGTGCCGCACGATGATGGTCCAGTCGGACGCGCCGATGCTGCGCTCGGCCTCGATGTAGGTCTGCTGCTTGAGCACCAGCGTGTTGCCGCGCACCAGGCGCGCAAAGGCCGGCACGCTGAACACCGACACCGCCACCACCACGTTGGTCATGCTGCTGCCCAGGATGGCTACCACGCCCAGCGCCAGCAGGATGCCGGGGAAGGCGAACAGCACGTCCGAGATGCGCATCACGATGCGGTCCCACCAACCTTCGTAGTAGCCGGCCAGCAGGCCGAAGGCCGTGCCGATGATGCCGCCCACCAGCACCGACAAAAAGCCGGCCGCCAGCGAGATGCGCGTGCCCGCCAGGATGCGGCTGAAGATGTCGCGACCCAGCGGATCGACGCCGAACCAGTGCGTGGCCGAGGGCCCGCTGTTCAGCATGTCGTAGTCGAAGAAGTTCTCAGGATCGAAGGGCACGATCCACGGTGCGAACACCGCGATCACCACCAGCAGCAGCACGAACACCGCCGCGACGATGCCCACGGGCTGCTTCTTGAAACGGCGCCAGCATTCGCCCCAGGGCGTGCGGACCTTGCCGGCGGTCAGCGCAACGGCAACGGGGGACAGGGGAACGATGGATTCGGCAGACACGCCGGTAGCTTGCGTCATGGCTGCGTGCTCACTTGTAGCGGATGGTCGGGTTGATGTAGCCGTACAGCACATCGACCACGAGGTTGATCAGGATGAATTCGAGCGAGAACAGCAGCACCAGCGTCTGGATCACGGGGTAGTCGCGCATCTGCACGGCATCGACCAGCAGGCGGCCCAGGCCGGGCCAGTTGAACACCGCCTCCACAAGGATGGAGCCGCCCAGCAGGAAGCCGAACTGCAGGCCCATCATCGTGACCACCGGAATCAGCGCGTTGCGCAGCGTGTGCTTGAACACCACGCTGGTTTCATGCACGCCCTTGGCACGCGCGGTGCGCACGAAGTCTTCCTGGATCACCTCGACGAACGAGGCGCGCGTGAAGCGCGCCATCACGGCCGCGACGGCCGCGCCCAGCGTGATCGAGGGCAGGATGTAGTGCTGCCAGGTCGCGGCGCCCACCGTGGGCAGCCAGCCGAGCTGGACCGAGAAGATCTGCATCAGCAGCATGCCCAATGCAAATGCGGGGAACGAGATGCCCGACACCGCCAGCGTCATGCCGATGCGGTCGGGCCATTTGTTGCGGTACACCGCCGACACGATGCCGATCCCCATGCCGAAGATCACCGCCCACACCATGCTGGTGATGGTCAGCATCACCGTCGGGAAGAAGCGCTCGGCAATCTCCGTCGACACCGGCCGCCGCGTGCGGATCGAGGTACCGAAGTCGCCTTGCACCATGTGGGTGAAGAAGCTCACGAACTGCTGCGGCAGCGGCTTGTCCAGCCCGAGCTCCGCGCGCACCATGGCCACGGTCTGCTCATCGGCATCCTGGCCGGCGGCAAGGCGCGCCGGGTCGCCGGGGAGCATGTGGACGAACAGGAACACCAGCACTGCCACGATGAGCAGTGTCGGGATCAGGCCCAACAGTCGTTTGAGGAAGTAATTCAGCATGGGATACGGTTGTCGCGAACGGGCGATGGCACGGTGCCACCGCCCGCCGGACAGTCAGTCAGGAAAACGAAGGAGCCGCGATCAGTTCGATACCGACATGGCATCGATGTTGATGTTCGCGTCGGGCATCACGAACACACCCGACAGGCGCTTGGCGTGCGCCGACAGGTTCTGCTCGGTGACCAGCGGCACGCGCGGCAGGTCCTTGCGGATCTCTTCCTGCGCGGTCTTGTACAGCGCGGCCTTTTCCTTGTCGTCCACCGTCACGAGCGCCTTGGCGATCGCGGCGTCGACCACGTCGCTCTTGTAGAACGACATGTTGTTGAGCTTGGGCGCCCACGACTCGGAAGCGAACAGCGGACGCAGGCCCCAGTCGGCTTCACCGGTCGACGACGACCAGCCCGTGTAGTACATGCGGACCTTGGCCGTCTTCGGATCGGGCCAGGCATCGACCTGCTCGGTGCGCTGGCCCACTTCGAGCGCCTGCACCTGCAGCTTGATGCCCACCTGTGCGAGCTGCTGCTGCACGAACTGGATCGTCTTCTGGCTGGTCGTGTTGTTGTAGGCGCTCCACAGCACCGACTCGAAGCCGTTCGGGTAGCCGGCCTCGGCCAGCAGGGCCTTGGCCTTCTTCACGTCGTAGGGAATGGGCGCCATCTTCTCGGCGAACTTCACGCCCTGGGGCATCACGCCCTGTGCGGGGAAGGCGTAGCCGCCGAAGGCGACCTTCGACAGCGCTTCCTTGTTGATGGCGTAGCCGATGGCTTCGCGCACCTTCGGGTTGTCATACGGCTTTTGCAGCATGTTGAAGGCCAGGAAGCGCGTGATGATCGAGGGCGATGCCACCACTTCGAGCTTGTCGCTCTTCTTCAGCAGCTCGGCCTGCTCGTAGGGAATGGGGAAGGCAAAGTCGGCTTCGCCAGTCTGCAGCATTGCGGCGCGCGTGTTGTTCTCGAGCACCGGCTTCCATTGCAGGTTGTCGACCTTCGGGAAGCCCTTCTTCCAGTAGCCGTCGAACTTCTTGGCCTTCACGGCGTCGGTCTGCTTCCACTCGACGAACTCGAAGGGGCCGGTGCCCACGGGGTGGAAGGCGATGTCCTTGTTGCCCCACTTCTTCAGCGCGGTGGGCGAGATCATGGCGGCCGAGGCGTGGGCCAGCGAGTTGATGAAGGGGCCGAAGGGCTCCTTCAGCGTGATGCGCACGGTGGTCGGGTTCACCGCCTCGACCTTGCCCACGCGGTTGAACTGGTTGTAGCGCAGCAGCTTGTTGTCCTGGTTCAGCACGCGGTCGAGCGTGACCTTCACGGCTTCGGCGTTGAAGTCCGTGCCGTCGTGGAACTTGACGCCGCTGCGCAGCTTGATGGTGTAGACCAGGCCGTCCTTGGACACGTCGTAGCTCTCGGCGAGCACGTTCTGCACCTTCAGGTCCTTGTCGAACTGGAACAGGCCTTCATAGAAGGTCTTGGTCACGGCCGTGGTGATGGTCGTGTTGGTGTTGTACGGGTCCAGCGTTTCCGGCTGGTAGCCGATGGCCAGCACCACGTCTTTGGCAGCCAGTGCCGAGCCCGAGGCGGCGAGCGCGGCCAGGCCCAGCAATGCGGATGCCCAGCGCAGGGAGGAAGAAGATTGCTTCATGGAAGAACTCCAGTCGGTTCGTGGAAAAAATGCAGGGGGCCTGCGGGTGAAAAAACGGTTCGGAATCAGAAGGCGCCGCCGATGGCATGCCGTGCGACGAAATGGCCCGGGGCCACTTGCACCAGCGGCGGCACCTCGGGCTCGTCGCCCACGGCGCGGATCGGGCTGGGAATCTCGCCTTCGAGCAGCGCGCGCGGCTTGTGGCGGCGCGACGGATCGGCCACCGGCACCGCGGCCATCAGCTTGCGGGTGTAGGGGTGCTGCGGCGCCTCGAACACCGCGCGGCGCGGGCCGATCTCGACGATCTGGCCCAGGTACATCACGGCCACGCGGTGGCTGATGCGTTCGACCACGGCCATGTCGTGCGAGATGAACAGGAACGCCACGCCCAGCTCGCGCTGCAGGTCGAGCATGAGGTTGACGATCTGCGCCTGAATGGACACGTCGAGCGCCGACACCGACTCGTCGGCCACCACCACCTTCGGGTTCAGCGCGAGCGCGCGTGCAATCGCGATGCGCTGGCGCTGGCCACCCGAGAACTCGTGCGGATAGCGCTGTGCCACCTCGGGCGGCAGGCCCACCTTCTGCAGCAGCCAGTCGACGCGCTGCTGCGCCTCGGCGCCCTTGGCGATGCCGTGGATGAGCAGCGGCTCCATGATCGAGAAGCCCACCGTCACGCGCGGGTCGAGCGAGGCGAAGGGGTCCTGGAAGATGAACTGGATGTTGCGGCGAAGCGCCTGCAACTCGCGCGTGGGCAGCTCGCGGATGTTCTTGCCGCCGAACTCGATCGCGCCGCTCTGGCTCTCGACCAGGCGCAGCAGCGAGCGGCCCGTGGTCGACTTGCCGCAGCCCGATTCGCCGACCAGCGCCAGCGTCTCGCCGGGGTAGAGGTCGAAGCTGATCTTTTCCACCGCATGCACGCGGCGCTTCACGCGTCCGAAGATGCCGCTGCGCACGTCGAAGC
This sequence comes from Variovorax boronicumulans NBRC 103145, assembly GCF_001591345.1. Classification (GTDB taxonomy): domain Bacteria; phylum Pseudomonadota; class Gammaproteobacteria; order Burkholderiales; family Burkholderiaceae_C; genus Variovorax; species Variovorax boronicumulans. The sequence continues at coordinate 52,681 of NZ_BCUS01000016.1, forward strand.
GCGTCACGAGGTCGCGCACGCGCAGGATCGGGCCAGCGTCTTCGCGCACGGTGGTCTGCGGCGTGGTGTCGGTGCAGGGCACGGTCTCGGTGCTGTCTTCGGTGCGCAGCAGTTCGAACTTGGCCGGCAGGTCGGTGCCCTGCATGGCGCCCAGCTTGGGCACGGCCGACAGCAGCGCCCGGGTGTAGGGATGCTGCGGCGAGGCGAACACGGTGTCGGAGCTGCCGGCTTCGACCTTGTCGCCGCGGTACATCACGAGCACGCGGTCGGCAATTTCGGCCACCACGCCCATGTCGTGCGTGATGAAGAGCACGCCCATGCGCATCTCTTTCTGCAGCTCTCGGATGAGCTGAAGAATCTGCGCCTGGATCGTCACGTCGAGCGCGGTGGTGGGCTCGTCGGCAATCAGCAGCTGCGGCTTGCACGACAGCGCCATCGCGATCATCACGCGCTGGCGCATGCCGCCCGACAGCTGGTGCGGAAAGCGGTCGAGCACGTTGCGCGCTTCGGGAATGCGCACGAGTTCGAGCATGCGCAGCGCCTCGGCGCGCGCCGCCGCATTGCTCTTGCCCTGGTGGATGCGGATGGCCTCGGCGATCTGGTCGCCGGCGGTGAACACCGGGTTCAGCGAGGTCATCGGCTCCTGGAAGATCATCGCGATGTCGGCGCCGCGGATGCCACGCATCGTGCTGTCGCGCGCCTGCGCCAGGTCGAGCACCTCGCCGTTGCGCCGGCGGAAGGCCATGCTGCCGCCGAGAATGCGGCCACCGCCGTGCTCCACCAGCCGCATCAGCGCGAGCGAGGTGACCGACTTGCCCGACCCCGATTCACCCACCACCGCGAGCGTTTCGCCGTGGTCGACGTGGAAGGACAGCTTCTTGACGGCATCGACCGTGCGCTCGGAGGTCGAGAAACGCACGGTGAGGTCGTCGACGGCGAGCACGCGGCCGTCGGGCAGGTTCAGGGCAGGGGAGGACATGGCGGATGCGGGAGAAAAGTAGGGCGTGTGCGTCAGGCGAAGATGGCCGTCACTGGCGTTTCGTCGCCGCGCGCGTGGCCGCGGTACATGCCTTCGGTGTTGAAGGCCAGGCTCAGGTTGCCGTGGCGGTCGACGGCGATCAGGCCGCCGGTGCCGCCGATGGCGGGCAGCGACTCGTGCACCACGGCGTGCGTGGCCGCTTCGAGCGTGGCGCCGCCGTAGGCCATGCGCGCGCAGATGTCGTAGGCGGCTGCGACGCGGATGAACATTTCGCCGCTGCCGGTGCACGAGATGGCAGCGGTGCGGTCGTCGGCGTAGGTGCCGGAGCCGATGAGCGGTGTGTCGCCGACGCGGCCCACGCGCTTGTTGGTCATGCCGCCGGTCGAGGTGGCGGCGGCCAGGTGGCCGTGGATGTCGAGCGCCACGGCGCCGACGGTGCCGAACTTCTTGTCTTCGTCCAGCGGCGGCTTGGTCATGGCGGCGCCTTCGTGGTCGGTGACCACGCGGCCCGTGTCGCGCACGCGGTACAGCTGCTGGCGGCGCGCGTCGGTCGAGAAGAAGAAGGGCTCGACCATCTCCAAGCCGCGGTCGCGCGCGAAGGCTTCGGCTCCTGCGCCGGCCAGCAGCACGTGGGCGCCGTCCTCGAGCACGGCGCGCGCGGCGCGCACCGGGCGGCGCACGTGGCTCACGCCGGCAATGGCGCCGGCCGCGAGCGTGGCGCCGTCCATCACGGCCGCGTCGAGCTCGTGCGTTTCCTCGTGCGTGAACACCGCGCCGTAGCCGGCGTTGAAGAGGGGGCAGTCTTCGAGCATCTCGACCGCCAGGCAGGTGGCGTCGAGCGCGGACATGCCTTTGCGCAGCGCGGCCTGCGCGGCGCGCACGATGGCCTGCAGCGCGTCGTGGTAGGCCTGCGCCTGCTCGGGGTTGGTCGTCGAGGCGCTGATGGTGCCGGCGCCGCCGTGGATGGCGATGACGGGCGTGACGTTCTTCATCGGGAAGCTTTCTTCTTTTTCTTGCCGGCGTCGGAAGCGACGGCGGCGGGGAGGGAGGGCATGGAGACTTCGCCGCGTGCATGGCCCTGGCCCAGCCCGCCGTGCAGCCACGGGCGCACCGCCTGCAGGATGCGGCCGGCCGACTGCGCCGCGCCGGGCGCGCGCAGGGCGACCGCGCTGGTCAGTGCCTCGATCAGCGCGAGCACGCTGGTCTCGCAGTTGGGGCGGTAGCTGGTTTCGGTCTGGCCATAGAGCACCACGTCGGCCAGCGGCGCGATGGGCGAGCTGGGGCGGTCGGTCAGCGCGAGCACCGCACAGCCCTGGCCGCGCGCGATCTGCGCCAGCGCCACTGTGTCGGTGAGGTAGCGCGGAAAGGTCAGGCCGATGAACAGGTCCTGCGGCCCCGCGTGCATCAGCGTGCGCGCCGAATGCGTGACGCCGCTCACGCTGGAGAGCATGCGCACGTCGCTGCAGGAACCGTCGAGCCCGTGCTGCAGCAGCCCCGCGAGCCAGGCGCTGGCGCCGAAGCCGCCGATGTAGATCGAGCGGGCCTTCAGGATGCGCTGCACCGCGGCCTCGCAGGCGGCGTAGTCCAGCGACTGGCGCGTGGCTTCGATGTTGCGGCGGCTCTCGTCGAGTGCGGTGGCGAACACCTCGGCCACCGTGGTCGGGTGCTCCAGGTTGCCGCGCAGCCGCTCGACCGGCGCCACCAGCGGTTCGAAGCCGCGCACGAGCTCGGCGCGGAAAGCGGCGTAGCCGTCGAAGTCCAGCGCGCGCGCAAAGCGGTTGGCCGTGGCCACCGACACGCCGGCCGCGGCGGCGAGCTCGTCGATGGGCAGCGTCGCGACCTGCAGCGGATGCCCGAGCACGAAGTCGGCCACCTGCCGGTGCGAACGCGTCAGCCGCGGCAGCGCCTGCGCAATGCGCTGGGCCACGGTGGTGCCTGGGGTGTCGACGTTGGTGCTCATGGGGCGGGCGACGCACCGGGAAGGGTGCGAGTGATGTAAATCGGTTTACAAATATATGTCAGTTATGAAAATTTTCTGTCATTTCCGAGCGTGAATGCAAATACTGGGCCAGAAGAGAGGGTGTTTTGAGGGTTTATCCCGAGTCGAATCGGTCGGGGTCGGGTGGGCGCAGGTTCGGCGTTTCCCCAGGCGATACACTCCCGGCCGCACGTCAAAAAAGGCGTGCACGGGATTGGCGTCCCGAATCACCTCTGCGTTTTCAACGGAGGCCATTCATGGCTGGTTCTGCCTGCTCACTCACGCCATCTCCCGCATCCCCTGACTTCGGCGTTGCCGAAGCTTTCGCTCTTCAGGCGTGCGACGACACCGACAGCCTGCGCGAAGTGCTCTGTGCCTACGCGTGTCTCGAAAAACTCATCGTGCCGCTTGAAGTGAGCGACACGGAGCAGCTCAACCCGACTCGCAGTGAACTCAGCGCGTTGCTGCGCCTGGTCAATGACGAGTTGAGCCGCCGCATCGAGGCCGTCGACAAGACGGTTCATGCGATGCGTGGCGCGTTGACTGTCGCTGCTGCGAACTGACGGACAGTTGAATGTCCTTCGTCACGGGGCGTCCCAAAGAGCGCGCTCGCGCTGTTCGTCAAAATGCGGACAGAAAAGGGAGCCATGCAATGAAGACAGAGGAAGCGAGTGACCAAGGTTCTGCGCTGGGCGGGCGAATCCTGAAGGTCGACCACGCCGGAGAGCAGGGAGCGGTGAACATCTACAGGGCGCAAATCTTCATGGCGCGATGGACCGCGCCTTCGCTGGTGCCTGAACTGCGGGAGTTCAAGTCCCACGAAGAAGGGCACCGGGCGTTGTTCGCGGCCGAACTGAAGCGCCGGGGCGTTCGTCGCTGCCGCAGCTACTGGTTGTGCGGCATGGGTGGCTGGGTGCTCGGCCTGATCACCGGGTTGCTCGGTCGTCATGCGATTTCGGCCACCACCGTCGCTGTCGAGCGCGTAGTGCTTGGGCATCTGAAGGCCCAGTTGCGCGAACTCGCGGGGAAGGACGAGGCGGCCGTGCGCACCATCTCGCAGATCGTGGAAGAAGAACAGCTGCACCACGACCAGTCCGCATCGCACGTGCAGGCCAATCACCTCTGGACGCGGGTCCTGAGTCCCGTGGTCGCGCTGTCGACCGAGTCCGTCATCTGGCTCGGGATGCGCCTCTGAGTTTTTTAATTTGTCGGCCACGTAGACAAAGGAATTAATCGCCGCGGCTGAACGCGCATCGCGGCGTTGACGCCCTCGTGCCCAACCCCGAGTATCCCGAGCGGTGCGATTGGCACCGGGGAACGAGGAACCAAAAAATGAGACAGGAATGGCTTCGCCGCGCGTGCGCGGTGATGGGCGGCTTTGTGCTGGTTGCGGCCCTGTCCGCCTGCGGCGGCGGTGGGGGCGGAGGAGGTGGCGGGGGCGGTGTGCCGCTGATCCTGCCGCCGACGGGCACGGCGCCCGTGCAGCCGGCGCCTTCGGCCAATGGCCGGGTGGTGTCGGACACCGTGACGTCGAGCGTCAATGGCGTGCGCTACCCGATCGAGGTGTTCATCCCGGCCGCCTACGACAGCAGCAGCGATGCCGTGCCGATCATCTACGCCTTCGACGGCGACGCGACCAACGGCCTGCCCGACACGCGCTTCACCAACCTCAAGAACGTGCTGCTCAAGCGCGGCACCAAGGCCATCCTCGTGGGCATCGGCTACACCGCGCGCCGGCAGGAGGACTACAACTTTCCGGGCGCCAACGCGTACCACACCTTCCTCACGAAGGACCTGGTGCCGTTCATCGAATCGAAGTACCGCGCGGACCCGAAGAAACGCATGCTCACGGGCCTGTCGACCAGCGGCAACCTTGCGGCCACGGCGTTGTTCCTGGAGGCGCCCGACAACCTCGTGTTCTCGTACTTCATTTCCATCGAGGCGGCCTTCTGGCAGCAGGAGGCCGAGAACAACGCGCTCGAAAAGAAGATGTTCGACGCGCTCGCGGGCCGGCCATTGCCCGTCACGCTGATCCTGGCGCACTGCGCCAGCGGCTGCAACGAAGTACCGGTGAAGGCGATGTACAAGCGGATGTCCGAGCGGGGCTACGTGGGGCTGCAGCTCATCGACACGGAGTTCAACTCCACGCACGTGGGCACGGACGTGCTCGCGTTCGACGACGCGATCGTGCGGATCTTCAAGTAAGGCCTTGCGGCGAACCGGGCAACCCGATTCGCGCCACATGCTCAGTTGGCGGAAGGACTCGGCGGGTAGCCGGCTTCCGTCAACGCCGCCACCAGCGAGGGGCGGTCTTCGGTGGTGTCGATGCGCACCGTTCTTTGCTTCACGTCCACTTCGAGCCTGGCCTGCGGGTCCAGGTCCTTGATGGCGCGGGTGATGCGGCCGGCGCAACTGCCGCAGGTCATCGACTGGATTTCAAACGCTTGCATGGGGTGAGTCCTTTCAAAAGAGTGGCTCGCAGTGTCAAGCTTGGCATCGTGTGAAGGTCAAGCGCGTCGAGTGCCTGACCCCTGGCGTGCCAAGGTCATGCGCCGTCTGCGTTTGACTCTCTCATGGTGTGAAGGTTGAGACTTCGCGCTTTGGCTCGAAGGAGAACCCCATGGAACATCCCACGGCGCCGGCTGCTGCGGCGCGCTTGTCCCTTGCCGATGTCGTTGCGCGCTCCGGTGCGTCCGCGCGGCTGCTGAGCGACTGCGAATCGCTCGGGCTGCTCGACGACACGGCGCACGGCGGCCGCTACGACGAACGCGCGGTGTCGACACTGCGCTTCGTGCGACGCGCACACACGCTGGGTTTCGACACGCCGGAAGTCGTCGAGCTGCACGCCCTGTGGCAAGACGGACGCCGCGCGAGCTTCGACGTGAAGCGCGTTGCGCTCGAACGCGCCGACGACCTGGCCCAGCGCATCGAAGAGCTCGCGCACATGAAGCGCCTGCTGGAGCGCCTGGCGCATTGCTGCGAAGGTGACGAGCGCCCGGAATGCCCCATCCTCGATGAACTGGCCGGGCTCAAGGGATTCGCCGGCTGTGAAGCACGGCGTGCCTGAGGCCGATCCTCAACCCGGAATGTTCGGCTCGACCAGCTGCGCCAGCGCGACCAGCGATTCCTGCCAGCCCAGGTAGCACATCTCGACGGGAATCACGCCGGGGATGCCTTCCTGCACGACGGACATGTCCGTGCCGCACGAGACCGCGGTCAGGACCACCGTGGTCTTCATCGTGCCCGGCAGGTGGGGATCGTCGAAGCTCGCGTCGTAGGCAATGCGCTGGCCGGGCACGAGCTCCAGGTACTTGCCGCCGAACGAATGGCCGTGGCCGGTGCCGAAGTTGGTGAAGGACATGCGCCACGCGCCGCCCACCACCGGTTCCATGGTGTGGACCTTGTCGGTGAAGCCGAAGGGCGGCAGCCAGCGCTCGAAGGCGCCGGGCTCCACGAAGGCGCGGTAGAGTTTGTCGGGGGTGGTGCGCAGCACGCGGTGCAGGCGAACGGTGTTGGTGGCCATGGTTGCTTTCTCCTGATGAAGTACAGAGGACGACCCTCTGTGGTGACGTCGGATGAGCCCGCTGCGATTCGACAGGTGCAGGATCAGGAAAAACCCTGAGCCCGCACCCCGCGCCTCAATCGATGAACCGCGCGACGATGTCCTGGAACGACGGCAGGTCCATCGGCGTGTGGCCGCCTTCGTAGCCCTTCAGGCTCAGCTGCAGACCCTTGTAGTTGCGCGCGGCGATCTGGTCGCGCAGCGCGGTGATCTCCGGGCCGCCGACGTTGCCGATGGCATAGCCCAGCAGCAGGGTCACGGGAATGTCGCGCGTGCTGCTGTTGGCGTACATCTGGCTTTCGAGCGGATCGAGCTGGCCGCGCGCGCCGGCGGCGGGCGGGTCGGACGCGAAGAAATGCTGGAAGGTGAACGTGCCCGCCGCGCCTTCGGTGAAGAAGGCGATGAGCGTGAAGACGCCGCCGTTCGACAGGCCCGAGAGCATGCGCCTGGCCGGATTGGCCCGGTAGTTCGATTCGACATGCGGCACCAGCTGGGCGACGAGGAACTCGTGGTACGCCTTGGCGCCCGGCATCAGGTAGTCGGTGTTGCGGCGCGAGGTGCCGCCGATGCCGACCACGATGGCTTTCTTGCCGGCCTTCTCGAGGATGTCGGTGAAGTTCTGGAAGCGCGTCACGCTCTGGTTGTAGACCGCGTCGCCATCGGTGATGTAGACCGTGGGGTAGCTCGCCGTGGCGCCGTCGTAGCCGGGCGGCAGGTAGACCTGGATCGGGTAGGTCGCTTCGGTGGCGGTCGACTTCATCGAACTGCTGACCACCCGTCCGCGCCCGGTGTCCGCGGGCGGTGGCGTCGGCGTGCCGCCGACCGGTGGCAGCGGCAGCATCGCCACACCGCCTCCGCCGCCTCCACCACCCCCTCCGCCGCCGCAACCTGACAACCCCAGCAGCAGGGCGCAGCCTGCTGTGAACATGAGCCGGCGAAGAATCCCTCTTGTCTGCATGTGACGTTCCTTGTTGTGATGACCGTGGTGGCGGAAGCCGGGGCGATCTTAGGGGCGATGGGGTGCGGTTGTCTCGACCGTCTTCTGCATGAACACACTCAACGGATCGTCCGGGTAGTCGCCGAAGCGCTCGCGCCGCGCATACCCCGCACGCGCATAGAAGGCCAGCGCCTCGGGCTGGCTCACGCCCGTCTCCAGCCGGAACATGGCGCATCCGCGCGCCGCTGCTTCGGCTTCGAGAAAGCCCAGCACCTTCGCCGCGACGCCTTGCCCGCGGTTCTGCGGGCGCACGTACATGCGCTTGAGTTCGCCGTAGCCGGGGTTCATGACGACGGCGCCGCAGCCGATGGCCGTGCCGGCCGCGTCGCGTGCGACGGCGAACAGCACGTGGGCGGCCGACAGTGCGGCGATGTCGATGCCGTAGTGGCTCTCGGGCGGGTACAGCGGCTTCTGGTACGCATCGAGGTCATCGATGAGCTGGATGACGTCGGGCTGGTTCGGGTTTTCGATCGAGATCTGCATCGTTCGATCGTAGCGAGCCGAAGCGCCGCAAAGCCCGACGCGCGACGGGGTTCTGCGCGGCGGCCAACAATGGCCGCGTCATTCATCTTGTTCGTCAGTTCATTGATTGAAGGAGTAGAACTTTGGAATACCGTCATCTGGGCAAATCAGGCCTCAAGGTCCCCGTGCTGAGCTTCGGCACCGGCACCTTCGGCGGCAAGGGCGAGTTTTTCAGCGCATGGGGCAGCACCGACGTGGCCGAGGCGCGCACGCTGATCGACATCTGCATGGACGCCGGCGTGAACATGTTCGACAGCGCCGACATCTACTCGGGCGGCGCCGCCGAATCGGTGCTGGGCGAGGCGATCAAGGGCCGGTCGCGCGACCGGCTGCTGATCTCGACCAAGGCCACCTTCCGCAGCGGCGAAGGGCCGAACGACGTGGGCTCGTCGCGTCACCACCTCGTGCAGGCGGTCGATGCGTCGCTGAAACGGCTGGGCACCGACTACATCGACCTGTTCCAGCTGCACGGCTTCGACGCCAGCACGCCGGTGGAAGAAACGCTCTCCACGCTCGACGACCTCGTGCGCGCGGGCAAGCTGCGCTATGTGGGCGCGTCGAACTTCTCGGGCTGGCACCTCATGAAGTCGCTGGCGGTGTCCGAGCAGCGCGGCTATGCGCGCTACGTGGCGCACCAGGCGTACTACTCGCTGGTGGGCCGCGAGTACGAGTGGGAGCTGATGCCGCTGGCGCAAGACCAGGGCGTGGGCGCGGTCGTCTGGAGCCCGCTGGGCTGGGGCCGGCTCACGGGCAAGATCCGCCGCGGCCAGCCGCTGCCCGCCAACAGCCGCCTGCACGTGACGGCCGACATGGGCCCGCCGGTGCCCGACGAGCTGCTGTATCGCGTGGTCGAGGCACTCGAAAAAGTCGGCGCCGAGGTCGGCAAGACGGTGCCGCAGGTCGCGCTCAACTGGCTGCTGCAACGCCCGACGGTGTCCAGCGTGGTCGTCGGTGCGCGCGACGAGGCGCAGCTGCGCCAGAACCTCGGCGCGGTGGGCTGGAACCTCACGCCCGCGCAGGTGGCCGAGCTCGACGCGGCCAGTGCGACGACGCGCACCTACCCGTACTGGCACCAGCAGGGCTTCAAGGAACGCAACCCGAACCCGGTCTGACCGGGTTCAGTCGGGTGTCAGCCCCAGCACCCACTGCTTGAACTGCTCCAGCGCCCCGGAGGCCGGACGGCCTTCGGGGTACGCGAAGTAGTAGCCCTGGTGCACGTCCAGGTGCCGGTCCACCGGAATCACGAGTTCACCGGTGCGCAGCTCCTGCTCGACCAGGATGCGCGGCGCCAGCCCCACGCCCATGCCCGCCGCCGCGGCGGCCACCACCATGGTGAACAGCTCGTAGCGCGGCCCGCGCGAGGCATGCACCGTGTACTCCCATTCCTGCTGCGCGTACCAGTCGCGCCACGCATGGGCGCGGGTGCTCAGGTGCACGTGGCGGCAGCGCTCGAAGCCGGCTTCGTCCCACCGGGCGTGCGCGTCGCGGAACGCGGGGCTGCAGATGGGCACCATCTCGCCTTCGGAAAAGATCAGCCCGCCGCGTGTGTTCGGCCAGAACTGGTCGCCAAAGTAGATCGCCGCGTCGTACGCGTTTTCCTGGAACGAGAAGGGCTGCGAGCGCGCCGACAGGTTCACCGTGATGTTCGGGTGCAGCCGGCTGAAGTCGGGCAACCGCGGAATGAGCCATTGCGTGGCGAAGGTCGGCACCACGGCCAGTTCGAGCACGAAGCCCATCTCGTGGCCGGCGCTGATCTCCAGCGTGTCGCGGCGGATCTGGTCGAGGTGGCGGCGGATGCGCGCGGCGTACTCGCGGCCCACGTCGGTGAGCGTGAGCCGCTTGCGCACGCGCGAGAACAGTGGCACGCCCAGGCGCTGCTCCAGCATCGCCACCTGGCGCCCGACCGCGCTTTGCGTGAGCGCCAGCTCGGTCGCCGCGCGGGTGAAGCTCCCCAGGCGCGCCGAGGCTTCGAAGGCCTGCAGCGCGCCGAGGTTGGGAATGTCTTTTCTCATCGCGCTATTCTGGCGGGAGCTTGCGCGGCCCGGGCAACGGCCCGGGCCCGCACATCGAAGACACGGAAAGGGATCTCATGCGGCGTGTGGCGATCATCGGCGGCGGGGCCATCGGCTCGGCCATCGCGTACTTCCTGGGCGCCGACCCGACGGGCGAGGCCTTCGACATCACGGTGGTGGAGCGCGACTTCTCGTACCGGCAGGCCTCATCGGCGCTGTCGGCCAGCTCGATCCGCCAGCAGTTCTCCACCGCCATCAACATCGAGATGTCGCTCTACGGCATCGAGTTTTTTCGCGCGCTGGGCGAAACGCTGCGCGTGGGCGACGACGTGCCGGACATCGGACTGGTCGAGCCGGGCTACCTGTACCTGGCCTCGCCGGCGGGTGTCGAGGTGCTGCGCGAAAACCACGCGACACAGAAGGCGCACGCGGTGGACGTGGCGCTGCTGACGCCCGATGAACTGAAGGCGCGCTTCCCGTGGATCTCGACCGAGGGCATCGCGCTCGCATCGCTCGGCCTGTCGGGCGAGGGCTGGTACGACGGCTACAGCCTGCTGCAGGCCTTTCGCAAGAAGGCAGTGTCGCAAGGCGTGCGCTATGTGCAGGCGCAGGCGACGGGCCTGCAGCGCGAGGGGCGCCGCGTCACCGGCGTGCAGCTCGACGGCGGCGACACGCTGCATGCGGACATCGTCGTCAACGCGGCGGGCGCGTGGGCGGCGCCGGTCGCGCAGTGGGCGGGCATCGCGTTGCCGGTGCACGGTCGACGCCGCAGCGTGTTCAGCTTTTCATGCCCGAGCGCCTTGCCCGGTTGCCCGCTGGTCATCGACACCTCGGGCATCTGGCTGCGGCCCGAAGGCCGCCAGTTCATCTGCGGCTTTGCGCCGCCCGAAGACCGGGACCCCGACGACGCGCCGCTCGAAGTCGACCACGAGGCCTTCGAGAGTTTCATCTGGCCGGCGCTGGCCGAACGCATTCCGGCCTTCGAAGCCGTCCGCATGACCGGCGCCTGGGCCGGCTACTACGAGATGAACGTGTTCGACCACAACGCGATCCTCGGCCTGCACCCGGACTGCGACAACCTCTACTTCGCGAACGGCTTCTCGGGCCACGGGCTGCAGCAGTGCCCGGCGGCGGGGCGCGGCATCGCGGAGCTGATCCGCTTCGGCGGCTACCTCAGCCTCGACCTGTCGCCGCTGTCGTTCGCGCGCCTCCTCGAGAACCGGCCGCTGCGCGAGAAGAACATCATCTAGGGCTGCTGCTCCGCCGGTTTGATGTCCCCCACGGGTGACAGCAGCGCCGGGTCGAAGGCGGCGAGCGCGCGGCCTTCCTTCAACCGTTTCGGCCAGTCGGGGTTCGACAGCGCGCCGCGTCCCAGCGCCACGAAGTCGGCACCGTCCGCGAGCGCCGCTTGCGCGCGCCCCGGGTCGTGCAGGCTGCCATTGGCGACGATCGCAAGGCCGGGCGCGTGGCGGCGCGCGAGCTGCAGCAGGCTTGGCCCCGCATCGCCGAAGGCCGGGCGCCAGGCTTCGAACTCGGTGACGTGCAGGTAGTCGATGCCGCTGTGCGCCAGGGCCCCGAACACCGTTGCCGCGCCAGCCTCGGCTTCCGGCCACTTGTGGCCGAAGTCGTTGACCTTGCCTTGCGAGATGCGCACGCCGACCGGCGCCGAGGCGCCCAGCATCTGCCGCACGGCACGCACCACTTCGACCGTGAGCTGCACGCGCTGCGCGAGGGCGCCGCCCCAGCGGTCGGTGCGCGTGTTGGTGTGGCCGCTCAGGAACTGGTCGAGCAGGTAGCCGTTCGCGCCGTGGATCTCCACGCCGTCGAAGCCCGCCACTTCCATCGCCAGCAGCGCCGCCCGGGTGAAGCCGCGAATCGCCTCGGCGATGTCGGTATCGGTCATCGCGCGGGGCACCGGGTAGTCGCCTTCGCCGCGGTAGGCCGTCATCTGCGTGCCCAGCGGGCGAACGGCCGACGGCCCCGCCGTGTGGTCGCGGAAGCGGTTGAACTGCGACAGCGCGCCCGCATGCATGAGCTGCGCGATGGCGCGCCCGCCCGCGCCCTGGATCGCCTTCACCACCGGACGCCACGCGCGGGCCTGTTCGCCATCGCTCAGCCCGGGCTGGCGGGCATAGCCTTGCGCATACGCCGTGTCGGTGTAGATGCCTTCGGTGATGACGAGCCCGAAGCCGCCCCGCGCAAAGCGCTCGTAGTAGCGGGCCATGGTGCCGTTGGCGTGGCCCTCGGGCGAGGCGCTGACGCGCGTCATCGGCGCCACGGCGAGCCGGTTGGGCAGCCGCAGACCGTGCAGCGTCGCCGGCGCGAGCAGCGGCGTGCTCATCGGGCGTCTCCGGGCGCGACGGCGATGGCCTCGATCTCGATCATCGCGTCGGGCGAGTACAGGCCCGAGACCTCGACGATGGTGTCGGCCGGGTAGGGCGCCGAGAACCACTGGCGGCGCAGTTCGACGATCTTCGGAAAGTGGCTCATCGAGGTCAGGAAGATCGTCACCTTGACCACATTGCCCATGCCCGTGCCGGCGGCCCGCAGCACGCGGTCCAGGTTCTTGAAGGCCTGCTCGGCCTGGCGGTCGAAGTCGCCCTTGCCGACGATCTCGCCGTCGTCGCCGATCGCGGCCTGGCCGGACACGAAGATCAGGTTGCCGAGCTGGATGGCCTGCGACAGCAGGAAGGGCGCGTAGGGGTCAGGTTGCGTGTGGATTTGCTTGGGTTGCAATTGCATGACAGGTGCCTTTGATGGTGAATTTCAGATCAGCCGTGGAAGTGGTTTCTTCCCGCGACAACTGAAATTTAGGGATGAAGAGGGCGCCCGACAACGGCTGATTTTTCAGCCGATGGATGAATTGAGCTAATCTGTCCGCATGCGAAGACTTCCTCCCCTGGGCGCATTGCGCGTGTTCGAGGCCGCGGCCCGCCGGCTGAGCTTCAAGGCTGCGGCCGACGAGCTGCACGTCACGCCCACTGCCGTCAGCCATCAGATCAAGCAGCTCGAGGAAACGCTCGAGGTGCGCCTGTTCGAACGCGGCACGCGGCAGGTGCACCTGACGGCCGCCGGACACCAGCTGTTTCCCGCGCTGCGCGACGGCTTCGACAGCTTCGAGCGCGCGGTCGACGGCGTGCGCCGCCTGAAGGGCACGCGCATCGCCACGCTGTCGTCCACGGTCGGGTTCATGGCCCGGCGGCTGGCGCCGCGCGCGGGCACCTTCCGCGACCTGCATCCCGAATGGACGCTGCGGCTGGACGCCACCAACCAGGTCGTCGACCTCGACACCGAGGCCGACGCGGCGATCCGCTACGGCAACGGCCGCTACGCCGACCTGGTCGTGGAGCCGCTGTTCCAGGACCACTACGCGCCGGTCTGCAGCCCCGCGCTGGCGGTCGCGGCGCGGCAGGACCTGAAGGCCGTCTCGCTGATCCACTTCGAATGGGGGCGCGCGGGGCGCGACGAAACGCTGGCGCCGGTGTGGCGCACCTGGCTCGCACGCGCGGGCCGCACCGACGTCGATGCGCAGGCCGGGCTGTCGTTCACCGAAGAGATCCACGCGGTGCAGGCCACGGTCGCGGGGCAGGGCGTCGGCCTGCTGAGCCTGGCGCTGGTGGCCGACGAGCTGGCATCGGGCCTGCTGGTGCAGCCCTTCGAACTGTCGGTGGAGAGCTACCGCTACGACCTGGTCTACAGCCCGCGCGCCGCCACCCGGCCCGCCACGGCCGTGCTGCGCGACTGGGTGCACCGCGAGTTCGGCGGCGGCGAAAAGAAGGCATAGTGGCAGGCATGACTGCCCAGACCCTGTACGCGCAAAAGCGCGTTTCCGCCGCCGATGCCGTGCGCCAGGTGCGCCACGGCGACATGATCATCGTGCCTACGGGCGTCGGCGAGCCGCCCTCGCTGCTCACGGCCTTGTCCGAGCAGCGCCGCGATTTCCGCGACGTGAAGGTGGCGCAGATCCTGGCGATGCGCAAGTACGCCTACATCGACCCCGAGACGGTCGAGCACGTGCGCCACGTCGCGCTGTTCTTCGGCGGCGCCACGCGCGCCGGCGGGCAGGCGGGCTGGATCGACTTCATTCCCAACTACTTCTCCGAGATCCCGGCGCAGATCGAGCGCGGGCAGATCGCGGCCGACGTGGTGTTCAGCATGGCCTCGCCGATGGACGCGCACGGCTACTTCGCGCTGAGCCTGGGCCCCGACTACACGATGGCCGCCGTGGCGAAGGCGCGCGCGGTCGTGCTCGAGGTGAACCCCAACGTGCCTTATGCGCACGGCAACTGCCATGTGCACATCTCGCAGGTGGCGGCGCTCGTCGAGAGCAGCGAGCCGGTGATGGAAGTCGGCCTGCCCAAGATCGGCCCCGTGCAGGAAGCCATCGGCAAGCACGTGGCCGACCTGATCGACGACGGCGCCACCTTGCAGATCGGCTACGGCGGCATTCCCGATGCGGTGGTGATGCAGCTCACGGGCAAGCGCGACCTGGGCATCCACACCGAGATGATCGGCGACGGCATCCTCACGCTGGTGGAAAGCGGCGCGGTCACCAACCGCCGCAAGAACTACCTGCCGGGCAAGTCGGTCGCGACCTTCGCGCTGGGCTCCAGCAAGCTGTACCGCTTCATGGACCGCAACCCGGGGTTGGAGATGCATCCGGTGAACTTCACCAACGACCCGGCGCTGGCGGGGCTGAACGACAACCTCATCGCCATCAACGCCACCATGCAGATCGACCTGCTGGGCCAGTGCGGCTCCGAGAGCCTGGGCCACGCGCCGTACTCGGGCACGGGCGGGCAGTCGGACTTCGTGCGCGCGGCCAACCGCTCGCGCGGCGGCAAGGCCTTCATCGTGCTGCCTTCGACGGCCAAGGACGACACCATCTCGCGCATCGTGCCCTCGCTGTCGCCCGGCACGCACGTGAGCACGAGCAAGAACGACATCAACTACGTCGTCACCGAACATGGCGTGGCGCAGCTGCGCGGCAAGTCGGCCAAACAGCGCGCGCAGGAGCTGATCGCCATTGCGCACCCGGACTTCCGGGCGGAGCTGACGGAGCAGGCGAGGCGGGCCAAACTGCTTTGAGTTTCATAGGGGGCAGCGCGTGACTTAGGGCACTCCTGTGCGGTCCGGGCGGCGGCTACATTCGCTGCGATGAGCATCTCCTTGCGACATCTTTTCCTGCTGGGCGCGGCCTGCGTGCTGTCCGGCCAGGCGTTTGCCTGCAGCGGGCCGGGCCAGCCGGGATGCCCGCCACCGAACGCGCCGGGCTGGCCCCACAACAGCTGGCCGCCACCCCGGGACACCGTGCCTGTGATGCCCGGCGGCACGGGCCGCTACAGCGACCCCGACGAGTACCTGGCGCCGCCGCCGCCCGACCCCACCTTCTCCTACAAGTGGGGCGCGTACGTCATCGACAAGTCGAAGGGCGCTTTCGGCGGAGCCGACAACCGGGCGACACAGGCCGATGCCGAAAACAACGCCATCGCCCAGTGCGTGGGCAACGGCGGCACCGCCACCGGCTGCCGCAGCATGACGCTGACCTGGCAGGAGGGCTGCGGCGTGGTCGTGATGGGCCGCAACGTGCTGTCGATGAAAGCCAACAAGCTGCAAAGCGCGGCGCAGGCGGAAGCGATGGCGGAGTGCTCCGCGCATGCGAAGGACTGCAAGGTCGTCACTGCGCGCTGCAACGCGCTGGTCGTCAATCGCTGATCAGCTGGCCTTCGTCGCGCGTACCAGCGACGGCGTGGCCTTGTAGCTCTCGGGGAACAGCTTCTTCAGGTCGTCGATCTTCGGCAGGTCGTGGATCGCGATGTAGGGCTGGTTCGGGTGCAGCGTGAGGTAGTCCTGGTGGTAGTCCTCCGCCGCATAGAAGGGCTTGGACACCTCGACCGTGGTCGCCAGCGGCTTGCTGCCGAAGGTCTTGGCCTGGTTCAGCTGGGCGATGTAGGCGTTGGCGATGCGGGCCTGGTCGGCGTTTTCGGCGAACACGGTGGAGCGGTACTGCGGGCCGGTGTCGGGGCCCTGGCGGTTGAGCTGGGTCGGGTCGTGCGCCACCGAGAAGTAGATCTGCAGCAGCTTGCCGTAGCTGACCTTGTGCGGGTCGTAGCTGATGCGAACGGCCTCGGCATGGCCGGTGCGCCCGGAGCCGACCTCGTTGTAGCGTGCGGTGCGGGCCTCGCCGCCCGCGTAGCCCGAGAGCGCATTGCTCACGCCCTCGACGCGCTGGAAAACGCCCTGCACACCCCAGAAGCAGCCGCCCGCGAACACGGCGGTGGCGGTGGTGGCGCCTGCGGGTGCGGTGAGGTCGACCGTGGGCGCGGGCACGCGGCGCGCGGTCTCGGCGAAGGAGGGGGCCGCGTGCCAGGCGAAAGCGGCGGCGGCGAGCGTGCCGGCGGCGATGGCGAAGGATTTCATGGCGGTCTTTCGTAGGGAGCGCAGGAAAGGGACAGTGATCCCGATCCCGCCGGCCGTCAATGGCGGCGGGGCCGGTGAGAAGGCGGCTTACTTCTTCATCTCGTCCTTGCCCATCGCGTCCTTCTTCATGTCGTCCTTGGCCATGGCATCTTTCTTCATGCCATCTTTGGCCATGCCGTCCTTCTTCATGGCGTCCTTGCCCATGGCGTCTTTCTTCATCCCGTCCTTGGCCATGCTGTCCTTCTTCATGCCGTCCTTGGCCATGTCGTCCGCGGCCAAGGCCGAGGCGCCGGCGAAGGCCATGCAGGTGGCGAGGAGGGTGGCGGTGAGCTTGTTCATTTGGGTCTTCCTGAGTTGAGGTTGGGTTTTGTTGTCGAGATCGGCCTGGTTCCCTGTCGGAATTCGGCCTCGCGCTTTCTTCGGCAGTCGAGCGGCTGTGGCAGCCCCTCAGCTCCCTCCGAACCAGTTGTAGCCCTGGTCTTCCCAGTAGCCACCGGGATAGGTGTTGGTCACGTACATCGCCTGGATGTGTTTCGGGTTCTTGTAGCCAAGCTTGGTCGGCATGCGCAGCTTCATCGGGAAGCCGTACTTCGGCGGCAGCGGCTGGCCGTCGTAGCTCAGCGTCAGCAGCGTCTGCGGGTGCAGCGCGGTCGGCATGTCGATGCTGGTGTGGTAGTCGTCCGCGCACTGGAAGCCGACGTACTTCGCGCTCAGGTCCGCGCCGACGTGGCGCAGGAAATCGGCAAAGCGCACGCCGCCCCATTTGCCGATGGCGCTCCAGCCTTCCACGCAGATGTGGCGCGTGATCTGGTCTTCTTGCGGCAGCGCGCGCAGTTCAGCGAGCGTCCAGCGGCGCTTGTCGGCGACCATGCCGCTCACTTCGAGGCGGTAGGTGGCTTCGTCGACCTCACGGACCTCGTCCTCGCCGTAGTAGGCGTTGAACGGAAAGGGGCGCGTGATCTCGGCCTCGGTGTAGGTCGGCGCCAGCCGCGTCGGGCTGAAGAGCCAGCCCTGCACCTCGTCGTTGAAGCGCGAGACCTTCGCCAGCGCCGCTTCCACGTGGCTGTCGTCGCTGATGCTGCAGCCGGTGAGCATCGACAGGCCGCCCAGCGTCAGCGAACGGCGCAGGAACAGGCGGCGCGAGGGCGCGTCGAGCCGGCGCTCGATGAGGGCGCGGGCTTCGCGCACCACGGCGTCGCCGTCGACACCGACCAGGGGAGGGCGTTTGAAAAAGAGGCTCATGGGGTGTGGGGCGCGCGACCGCGCAGCATGGTGAGCAGGGTGCGGGGCACGAGCGCCACCATCACGAGGTGCACGGCAACGAAAGCCACCAGGGCGGCCATCGCCACGAAGTGGACGCGGCGCGCGGCTTCGTAGCCGCCCAGCAGCTCGCGCAGCAGCGGGAACTGCACCGACTTCCACAGCACCAGCCCCGACAGCACGATCGCGACGAGGTCGACGATCACGAACAGGTAGGCGAGCTTCTGCACATGGTTGTAGTGGCGCGGGTCGGCATGCGAGAGCCTGCCGCCGAGCGCGGCCCGCGCATCGCGCCAAATTCCGGCCGGCGTGAGCGGGAAGAACTTGAGTGCGAAGCGTCCGCTGGCCAGGTTCAGCACCAGGTAGACGAGCCCGTTGAACACCAGCAGCCACATCGCCGCGAAGTGCCACAGCAGCGCGCCGCCGAGCCAGCCGCCCAGCGTGATCGAGGCCGGGAAGCGAAAGGCAAGGAAGGGCGCCGCGTTGTAGATGCGCCAGCCGCTGGTCACCAGCACCAGCACGGCCAGCGCGTTGAGCCAGTGCGTGACGCGCATCCACAGCGGGTGGATCGGCCGGTGGTCGGGGGCGGCGCGTGTCTGCATGGGCCGGATTGTTGGGCGCACCCCCTCGCCGATTCATCACGCAAAGTTCAAAGATTCGTGATAACTCCGGGGGGCGTCTCGCGGGACAATCGCGGCCATGGACACCGCCAAACGCGTGCTGATCGTCGAGGACGACGCCCACATTGCCGAACTGCTGCGCATGCACCTGCGCGACGAGGGCTACGCGGTCGAGCACGCCGCCGACGGCAACGCGGGCCTGCGCGCGCTGGAGCGCGGCCAGTGGGACGCGCTGGTGCTCGACCTCATGCTGCCCGGCATCGACGGCCTCGAGATCTGCCGCCGCGCCCGCGCCATGGCGCGCTACACGCCCATCATCATCGTGAGCGCGCGCTCCAGCGAAGTGCACCGCATCCTCGGGCTGGAGCTGGGCGCCGACGACTACCTGGCCAAGCCCTTCTCGGTGCTGGAACTGGTGGCGCGCGTGAAGGCGCTGCTGCGGCGCACCGACGCGCTGGCGCGCAACGCGCGGCTGGAGTCGGGCAGCCTCACGCTGGGCAACCTCGACATCGAGCCGCTGGCGCGCGAGGTGCGCGTCGACGGCAAGCCGATCGAACTCACGCCGCGCGAGTTCGACCTGCTGTACTTCTTTGCACGCCACCCCGGCAAGGTGTTCTCGCGCCTCGACCTGCTCAACCAGGTCTGGGGCTACCAGCACGACGGCTACGAGCACACGGTCAACACGCACATCAACCGGCTGCGCACGAAGGTCGAGGCCGACCCGGCCGCGCCGCGGCGCATCCTCACGGTGTGGGGGCGCGGCTACAAGCTCGCGGCGGACGACGCCGCACCGAAAGGCGACCTTCCATGATGGCCTGGGCCACGCTGTCGCGGCGGCTGTCGATCGCGTTCGCGGTGCTGCTGCTGGCCTGCTGCGGCGCCTCGGCGTGGCTGCAGATGCGCGCCGGCGCGCAGCACGCGCAAGAGGTGACGCAGCGGCTGTCGCTCGGGCTTGCGGCCCACATCGCGCAGAACACCGAGCTCATGAAGCCCGGCGGCCTCGACCCGGTGGCGGTGAAAGACCTGTTCGACAAGCTCATGACCGTCAACCCCAGCGTCGAGGTCTACGTGCTGGGGCCCGACGGCCACATCGAGGCCCAGGCCGCGCCGCCGGGGCACCTCAAGCGCGACAAGGTGGCGCTCGGCCCCATCCGCCGGCTGCTGGCTGGCGAGCGGCTGCCGATTGCGGGCGACGATCCGCGCAGCCCCGACGGCGCCAAGGTCTTCAGCGCCGCGCCGCTGCGCATGGGCGGGCGCGATGCCGGCTACGTGTACGTGGTGCTGCAAGGCGAAGACCACGACGCGCTGGCCGCCAACCTGTCGGCCGACACCGTGCTGCGCACCACGCTGTGGTCGATGGCCTTGGTGGCGCTGCTGGGGCTCATCGCCGGGCTGGTGGCGTTCCGCCTCATCACCCGGCCACTGCGCGAGCTGACGGCGGCGGTGCGGCGTTTCGAGGCCGAGGGCATCGCGGCGCTGGAGCGCGAGGCACCCATGCCCGCGCCGCCGCGCCACGCCGACGACGAGATCGCGCAGCTGCAGCAGGCCTTTGCGCAGATGACGCGCCGCATCGCCGAGCAGTGGCGCGAACTGAGCCTGCAGGACCGCCAGCGCCGCGAACTTTTCGCCAACATCTCGCACGACCTGCGCACGCCGCTCACCTCGCTGCACGGCTACCTCGAGACGCTGCTGCTCAAGGCCGGCACGCTCAGCGAGGAAGAGCGCCGCCGCTACCTGGAGATCGCGCTCGGCCAGAGCCGCAAGGTGGGCCGGCTCGCGCAGGAGGTGTTCGAGCTGGCGCGGCTCGAGTACGGCGTGGTCAAGCCCGAGAAAGAAAACTTCGCGCTGGCCGACCTCGTGCAGGACGTGTTCCAGAAGTTCGAACTCGCGGCCGAGGCGCGGCGCCAGCAGCTCAAGCCCGACATCGCGCCGAACCTGCCCGTGGTGTCGGCCGACCTCGGCATGATCGAGCGCGTGCTGACCAACCTGCTGGACAACGCCATCCGCCACACGCCGGCCGGCGGCGAGATCGAGGTGCGCCTGCGCCCGTCCGACGCCGGCGTGGCGGTGCAGGTGAGCGACACCGGCCCCGGCATTCCGGGCGAGCTGCAGAAGGGCCTGTTCACGCGGCCGGCCTTTGCCGACGGCGGTGCGCGCGGCGGCGGGCTGGGGCTGATGATCGTGCAGCGCATTCTTCAGCTGCACGGCAGCGACATCCGGCTCGTGCCGCAGCCGGGCAAGGGCGCGGTGTTCCTGTTCCGGCTCGGGGGCGCCACAGCGCGCTGAAGGCGTTGAACCCGGCGGTCGGCGGGTTTGCCAGCGGGCGGCGGGCGATGCTACAAGCGAAGCGGCATCACCCCCCAAGAACAGAAGGAGACCACCGACCATGCCCGCTTTCGAGACCGTCCTGATCGACAAGGACCCGCAGCACCCGCGCATCGCGCGCCTTGTGCTCAACCGCCCCGAGAAGCTCAATGCCATCGGCGACAGCACGCCGACCGACATCCGCCGCGCGGTCGAATGGGCCGAGGCCGACGACGAGGTGCATGTGATCGTGGTCGAAGGCGCCGGCCGCGCCTTCTGCGCCGGCTACGACCTGGGCGACTACGCGGAGGGCCACGGCCGCGAAGGCCAGGCCGACCATCCCTGCCGGCAGGAGAAAACGCCGTGGGACCCGATGCTCGACTACGCCGCCATGAAGCGCAACACCGAAGACTTCATGTCGCTGTGGCGCTGCCGCAAGCCGACCATCGCCAAGGTGCACGGCTACGCGGTGGCCGGCGGCAGCGACATCGCGCTGTGCTGCGACCTGCTCACCATGGCCGACGACGCGCGCATCGGCTACATGCCCACGCGCGTGTGGGGCTGCCCGACCACCGCGATGTGGACCTACCGCCTCGGGGCCTTGCGCGCCAAGCAGCTCATGTTCACGGGCGACACCATCACCGGCACGCAGGCGGCCGACTGGGGCCTGGCCAACTTCGCGGTGCCGGCGGCGCAGCTCGACGAGGCCACGCTGGCGCTCGCGCAGCGCATCGCGGGCGTGCCCAGTTCGCACCTCATGATGCACAAGATGGTCGTCAACCAGGTCTGGCATTCGATGGGGCTGGAGCAGACCCAGATGTTCGCCACCGTGTTCGACGGCATCACGCGCCACAACCCCGAAGGCATGTGGTTCCGCCGGCAGGCCGAAGCCGAAGGCTTCAAGAGCGCGGTGCAGTGGCGCGACAGCGGCCGGCCGATTCCCGAAGGCGACGAGGCGAGGGCGCGCATCGCCGAGCTCGAAGCGAAACTGGCTGCGCGCGGCTGAGCGCGATGGTTCGCGCGGTGGCTCAGCCGCCCTTGCGCCGCTTCACCACCACCGTGGCCTCGAGGCCTTCGTAGGCCTCGGCGTCGCCGTACCAGCTGCCCGAGATGGGCGCCGCCAGCGCGGGGTCGCGCGCCACGCCCACGCGGATCAGCTGGCCGCTGCCCATGAGGTTGT
This sequence comes from Variovorax boronicumulans NBRC 103145, assembly GCF_001591345.1. Lineage (GTDB taxonomy): Bacteria > Pseudomonadota > Gammaproteobacteria > Burkholderiales > Burkholderiaceae_C > Variovorax > Variovorax boronicumulans. The sequence continues at coordinate 74,515 of NZ_BCUS01000016.1, forward strand.
TGGTCGGGTCGAAGGCCAGCCAGCCTGCGCCCGGCAGGTAGGCCTGCAGCCATGCGTGCGTGCTGCCGGCGCCGGTGACCGATTCGCCGGGCGCCTGCCCGGTGGCGTCGTTGTCCAGCGACGCGTCGTAGAGGTAGCCCGAGACGAAGCGCGTCGCGATGCCGAGACGGCGCGTGGCTTCCATCATCAGCAGGGCGTAGTCGCGGCAGCTGCCGCTGCCCAGCGCCAGCGTCTCCAGCGGCGTCTGCGTGCCTTCCTCGTCGCGCGCCTTGTATTCGAAGCTCTGGCCGATGTGCGCGTTCATGCGCGTGAGTACGTCGCGCGTGCTGTTGGGCTGGTCGGTGTGCAGGAACTGGTGCGCCCAGCGGATCAGCGTGCCGTTGGCGTCGTCGTTGTGGTGCGGGCGCAGGTAGTGCTCCAGGTCCAGGCGCTCCTGCACCGAATAGGCAAAGGGCAGGAACTCGGCCGACGGGTCGAGCGTGAGCAGGTCGCGCTGCGACGGCGGCACGTGCTCGATGGTGAACGAGCAGACGATGCGCAGCTCGGTCGCCTCGCCCAGCGGCTGCACCAGCGCGACGGAGTTCGAGTACGGGTCTTGAATGAGCCGCGTGAGGGCCTGCGGGCTCACCTGCAGGTCGGTGGCGAGCACCCGCAGGTCGTGGCTGTCGCGCGGACGGAACATCACGCGGTGCAAGCCGAAGGTCACCGGCTTGTTGTAGCGGTAGACGGTGGTGTGGGTGATGTCGTACTGGATGGCCATGGCGCGCATTGTGCGGTGCGCGCGTGACCTCGGGTGGCGGGAAAGCCAGAACGCGCCGAATCAGTCCGATCCGGGCCAGAGCCGCTGCGTGCCCAGCGCCTTGGCGAGCGTCGCGGGCAAGGGCAGCGGCTCGCCGTGCCATTGCGCCGCCAGCAGCTCAGCGCACAGGGTGGCAAAGCTCAAGCCGCGCGAGCCCAGCGCGGTGCAGGCCCACAGGCCCTCGTCTGCGCCCGGAGCCAATGGGCCGACCAGCGGTCGGCGGTCGCCCGAGGCGCA
>NZ_BCUS01000017.1 GCF_001591345.1 Variovorax boronicumulans NBRC 103145
GCGTGAGCGTGACGCAGTGTGGTGGTTGATCGACCCGCACCACGACCGCGCTCGGTGTGCGCAGGACACCGGGTGCTTCCCGCAGCGAAATCAAGGAGGAGGGCGAAGCCCGGGGGACATTCGCGGAGGGAAGTACCCGGTGGCCTGTGCACGCGCCCTGAACAACGACACCAAAAGAACAACAACATGAGCACCCCTTCCGAAGCCCTCGCCCCGATCGCGATCCCGCGTTCGAATCACTTCGACCGCGAACGCTGGCTCACCGGCGCCGCCGTGCTGCTGGTCGTGCTGCTGCTCGTCGTGATCGTCGCGCTCCCCGTCGGCGCGCTCGTTGGCCAGAGCTTCTACGACCGCGCCGGCGCATTCGTCGGCCTCACCAACTTCGCGCGCTACCTCGAGAGCCCCGCGCTCGTGCAGTCGGCCTTCAACAGCGTGCTGCTCGCGGTGATCAGCGCCGTGCTGTGCACCGCCATCGCCTACGTGTACGCCTACGGCCTCACGCTCTCGTGCATGCCGGCCAAGGGCCTGCTGCGCGCTGTGGCGCTCATGCCGCTGCTGGCGCCCTCGCTGCTGCCGGCCATCAGCCTGATCTACCTGTTCGGCAACCAGGGTCTGTTCAAGGGGCTGCTGGGCGACCTGTCGATCTACGGCCCGCTGGGCATCGTGCTCGGCTCGGTGTTCTGGACGCTGCCGCATGCGCTGCTGATCCTCACCACAGCCATGGCCACCTCGGACGGGCGCCTGTACGAAGCCGCCCAGACCCTGGGCGCCTCGCGCTGGCGCATCTTCCGCACCGTCACGCTGCCCTCGTCGCGATACGGCCTCATCGTGGCCGCGATGGTCGTGTTCGTGCTCGTCATCACCGACTTCGGCGTGCCCAAGGTCGTGGGCGGCCAGACCGGCGTGCTCGCGACCGACATCTACAAGCAGGTGGTCGGCCAGCAGAACTTCCAGATGGGCGCGGTGGTCGGCCTCGTGCTGCTGATTTCGGCCGTGCTGTCGTTCCTCGTCGAGCGCCGCGTGCGCCGCAAGCAGGCCGCGGCGCTGTCGGCGCGCGCCACGCCGTACCAGCCCGAGCCGGTGAAATCGCGCGACCGCGCACTGCTCGTGTTCTGCACGCTCACCGCCATCGCCATCGTCGTGATGATCGGCATGGCCGTGTTCGCATCGCTCGCCAGCTACTGGCCCTATAAGCTCACGCCCTCGTTGAAGAACTACGACTTCAGCAACATGGACGGCGGCGGCTGGGGCAGCTACGGCAACTCGCTGCGCCTGGCGCTGTGCGCGGCCGTGGCGGGCGCGCTCGCCACCTTCGTGTCGGCCTACTTCGTGGAGAAGCCGCGCCACTTCGGCCTGCTGCGCGAGCTGCTGAACCTGCTGGCCAACCTGCCGCTCGCGGTGCCGGGGCTCGTGCTCGGCGTGGGCTACATCTTCTTCTTCAACTCGGCGGCGAACCCGCTGCACGGCCTGTACGGCGGCATGGCGATCCTGGTGATCTGCACCGTGGCGCACTTCTTCTCGGTGGCGCACCTCACCTCGCTCACCGCGCTGCGCCAGCTCGACCGCGAGTACGAGCTGCTGTCCGAATCGATGGGCGTGCCGTTCTGGCGCACGCTGTGGCGCGTGCACCTGCCGGTGGCGCTGCCCACGGTGCTCAACGTGGCCGGCTACTTCTTCGTCAATGCGATGACCACCGTGTCGGCCGTCGTGTTCCTCTATTCGCCACAGACCACGCTGGCCGCCATCGCCGTGCTCAACATGGACGATGCCGGCGACGTGGCACCCGCCGCCGCCATGGCCTCGCTCATCATGCTCACGGCCGCCGTCGGCCGCGGCCTGTTCGCGCTGGCCGGGCACTGGGCGCTGAAGCGCACGCAAGCCTGGAGACAACGGTGATGAACCCCAGCATGTCCGTCGACAGCTTCGACGTGATCGTGGTCGGCGCCGGCATCGTCGGCCTGGCCCATGCCTACACCGCCGCACAGCGCGGCCTGCGCGTGTGCGTGGTCGAGCGCGATGCCGCGTGCCTGGGCGCCTCGATCCGCAACTTCGGCTTCATCACCGTCACCGGTCAGGCGCCGGGCGACATGTGGCGCCGCGCCATGCATTCGCGCGACGTGTGGCAGGCCGTTGCGCCGCAGGCCGGCATCGACATCGTGCACCGCCACCTCTGGCTCGCGGCCTACCGTCCCGAGGCGCATGCCGTGCTCGAAGCCTTCCTGCGCACGCCGATGGCCGAGGCCTGCGCGCTCATCGACGCCGCCGACGCGCAGGAGCGCGCGCCCGGCCTCAACCTTGCGCAGGCGCGCTCGGTGCTGTTCAGCCCGCACGAGCTGCGCGTCGAATCGCGCACCGCCGTCGGCCTGCTCGCGCGCTGGCTGGCCGAAGCGTACGGCGTGGTGTTCCGCTTCGGCGAGACCGTGCACGAGGTCGAAACCCCGCGCGTGCGCACCTCGCGCGGCACCCTGCGCGGCGAGCGCGTGGTGGTCTGCACCAACACCGAATTGCACGGCTTGTTCGCCGGCCGCATCGCCGCGCACGACCTCACGCTGTGCCGCCTGCAGATGCTGCGCGTGCAGCCCGAGGCGGGCTTTCGCCTGCCGGGCGCGGTCATGACCGACCTGAGCCTGGTGCGCTACGAGGGCTACAGCAGCTTGCCCGAAGCGGCGGCGCTGCGCGAGCGGCTGATGCAGGAAGAGCGCGCCTCGCTCGACCACGGCATCCACCTCATCGTCGTGCAGAGCGCCGACGGCTCGCTGGTGGTCGGCGACTCGCACCACTACGGCGATGCGCCCGAACCCTTTGCCATCGAGGCGGTCGACCAGCTCATCCTGCGCCACCTGCGCAGCACGCTCGACCTCGAGACCGCGCAGGTCACCGAACGCTGGACCGGCGTGTACCCGTCGTCGAAGACCACACCTTGCGTGATCGACGCGCCCGACGACGCCACGCGCGTGGTGCTGGTCACCAGCGGCAGCGGCGCGAGCACAGGCTTCGGCATTGCCGCCGACGTGTTCGACGCGTGGTGAGCGTCGCCCCTTTTCTTCATCCTTTTTCTTTTTCCCTCGCCATGAGCGCCCACTCCCATGCCAGGCTGCAGGCCGTCGTCTTCGACTGGGCCGGCACCATCCTCGACTTCGGTTCCTGCGCGCCCATGGGCGCCTTCGTGAAGCTGTTCGCACAGTCCGGCATCGACATCACCATCGACGAGGCGCGCGCCCCGATGGGCATGGCCAAGTGGGACCACATCAAGGCCCTGGGCACGCAGCCGCGCATCGCCGCGCAGTGGGAGGCGAAGCACGGCCATGCCTTCAGCGACGCCGACGTCGACCGCCTGTACGAGGTGTTCACGCCCATGAACGCGGCCAGCGTGCGCGACCACACCGACTTCATTCCGGGCGCGATCGAGGCCGTCAACGCGGCGCGCGAGCGCGGCCTGAAGATCGGTTCGACCACCGGCTACAACCGCCCGATCATGGAGGTCGTCACGCCCATCGCCGCGGCCGGCGGCTATGAACCCGACAACCTCGTGTGCGCGGGCGACCTCGCGGCGGGCCGCCCGTCGCCGCTCATGATGTACCGCTGCTTCGCCGACCTCGGCGTATGGCCGCCACACACCGTCGTCAAGGTCGACGACACCGGTGTGGGCCTGCAGGAAGGCCTCAACGCCGGCACCTGGGCCGTCGGCGTGTCGGTCAGCGGCAACGTCAACGGCCTGACGCTGGCCGAGTGGCAGGCGCTCGACGCCGACAGCCAGCAGGTCCGCCGCGCCCGCGCCACCGCCGAGCTGCAAGCCGCCGGCGCGCACTACGTGATCGACAGCGTGGCCGACCTGCCGAACGTGCTGGAAGACATCGAGCGCCGCCTGCAGGCCGGCGAGCGCCCGGAAGTCCTCTTGCGCTGAAGCAGAAAGTTCGTTTTACCGACGGTGGCTGGCGCTGCCGTCCGACTTGACGCGCCACTTCGCGGGCTTAGCATGCGCCGCATGCGAAGCACAGCCTTTGTTCTTCTGCTCTGTCTCGGCCTGCTGACCGCGGCCTGCGACGGCAAGCGCAAGCCCGGCACTCCGATGCCGAAGGCCTTCTTGTCGTCGAGCGTCGTGGTGGTGATGGCGCCCGCGCCGTTCGTGGGCTGAGGCTGCCGGCGCGTTCAGCGCACCGGCCGCGGCGAACGTCTCAGGACGGGACGTACGCCAGCACTTCATCGCCCGCTGCATCGAATTCGCCGGTGGGCTTCCAGCCCAGGTGCCGGTAGAACCCGTGCGAGCGCACCTGCGGATCGGGCGAGCAACCCAGGAAGAGCCGCTGGAAGCCCAGCCCCTTGAACTCCTCGACCATCAGCGCGAGCAACGCCTTGCCGATGCCCTGGCCTTCGTACGCAGGCAGCAGCGCCAGCACGCCGATCTCGCCGGTGTCCCGCTCGCCGAAGCAATAGCCCGCCAGCTCGCCGTCGACGAGCGCGACGTAGCCGGGCAGGGAACCGTCGGCGATGCCGGCCTGCCAGCTCTCCAGGGTGATGCCGAGCGCCTTGAGTTCGTCGACCGAGAAGGCGTTCTCTCGCGTGCGGCCGCGCAGGTCGAGGCACGCGGGCGTGTCTTCGGGAATGGCTTGTCTGTAGGTGATGGGCATGCGTCGGGTGCTCGAGGGCGCACGCAGCAGGCGGCGCGGCCTTCCGCGAGAATGCCACACGACGTGCGCCACCCGATGCACGCGTGGAGACAAGAAGAATGAAGACGACACCAGAGACACCCATCGTCCACCAGCCCGACTCGCGCTACGCCATGGTGCGCCTGGCGCTCACGCTGCTGGTCATGACGGTCGGCAGCAGCGGCATGTACGTGGTGTCGGTCATGCTGCCCGCCGTGCAGGCCGAGTTCGGCGTGGCGCGCGCCGATGCCTCCATGCCCTACACGCTGCTGATGCTGGGCTTCGGTTTCGGCGGCGTGCTCATGGGCAAGCTGGCCGACCGCATCGGCGTGATGAAGCCGTTGCTGATGGGCTCGGTCTTCCTGGCTGCCGGCTACATCGCCACGGGCCTGTCGCAAGGCATCGTGTCCTTCACCATCGCGCAGGCGCTGCTGGTCGGCCTGCTCGGCAGCTCGGTGGCCTTTGCGCCGCTGGTGGCCGACACCTCGCTGTGGTTCGTCAAGCGGCGCGGCATCGCGGTGGCGGTGTGCGCCAGCGGCAACTACCTCGCGGGTGCGGTGTGGCCGCCCATCGCGCAGCACTTCGTCGAGCAGGTGGGCTGGCGCCAGACCTACATCGGCATGGGCATCTTCTGCGGCGTGACGATGGCGCTGCTGGCGCTCTTCTTCCGCGCGCGGCCACCGGCACTGGCCGAGGTGGCGCCGGTGTCGCAGGTGGCGGGCAGCACCCTGGTGCGCGACATGACACGGCCCTTCGGCCTGAGCATGGGCACGGCGCAGGGTCTGCTGTGCGTGGCGGGCGTGGCCTGCTGCGTGGCGATGGCGATGCCACAGGTGCACATCGTGGCCTACTGCGGCGACCTGGGCTACGGCCCGGCGCAGGGCGCGATGATGCTGTCGCTGATGCTGGGCTTCGGCATCGTGAGCCGGCTGGTGTCGGGCGCCATCTGCGACCGCATCGGCGGGCTGCGCACGCTGATGCTGGGCGGCGTGCTGCAGTGCGTGGCGCTGCTGCTGTTCCTGCCCTTCGACGGGCTGGTGCCGCTGTACGTGATCTCGGCGCTGTTCGGCCTCTTCCAGGGCGGCATCGTGCCCTCGTACGCGATCATCGTGCGCGAGCACTTCCCGCCCAAGGAAGCCGGCGCGCGCGTGGGCACGGTGCTGATGTTCACGCTGTTCGGCATGGCGCTGGGCGGCTGGATGTCGGGCAAGGTGTTCGACCTGACGGGCAGCTACCACGCGGCCTTCCTGAACGGCATCGGATGGAACCTGGTGAACGTGAGCATCGCGGCGTTCCTGCTGTTCAGGGTGAGCCGGATGCGGCGGGGTGGGGTGGCGGTGGCGGCTTGAGGCCGCGAAAGATCGCGCCGCCTAGCTTTCGCACCACGTGATCGATTCGGGCCGCGCGCCGTTGCGGTCGCGGAAATCGACGAGGGCCTGGCGGCAGTGTGCGACGTCGATGCACCACGCGAGCGGGTACTCGTCGACCTGTCCGTTGCTCAACGTGAAGACCCCCATGCCGGGCCGGTGTGGGTCGCCCGACGATCTGAAGCCGCTGTCACCCGGCTCTCGGAGGTACATCAGCCAGGCGTTCTCGCCGTTTCGCAGCATGCACAGCGACGGGCCGTCGGGCACGGAGACCCACAACTCGAACCGGGAGGTCGACTGCATCAGCTCGAGCGCACGGGCCCATGGGCCCGGCGCCGAAATGTCCAGCGAGCGATCGTCGAGCGTCATCTGAATCACGTGCGGCATCTCGTGTCTTGCGTCCGGACGGGCGTTCCTAATTCATCGTCGGCTGCTGCGGCGGCGACGTGATGAAGAACCGGATCGGCACCTCGCGCCACACCACCGTGCCGTCATCCGGCGTCGGCTTGAAGCGCCATTTGCGGACGGTCTCGACGGCCGAGCGGTCCAGCCGTGCGTGGCCGCTCGATTCCTTCACCTCCACGCTCGCCGGCAGGCCGTCCGGCGTGGTGCGCACGCGCAGCAGCACCATGCCTTGCTCCCCGTTCATCCGCGATTCGGCCGGATAGGGCGCGTTCGGGTTGGGGGGCTGCGGCGACCATTCGCCGGGCGCCGGCGGCGGTGGTGCCGCGCAGGCGGCGAGCAGCGCGGCGGTGGCAGCGCCCGCCAGGAGCGCGTGTCGGGGAGCGTGGCGTGGTGTCTTCATCGGTGTTCCGCAATCCTTCGAAAGGAGGCCCCGCGCATTGTGACCCGGGCGCGTTCGCCGCCTTCGCGCCCGGTACGTAGTTCCCCTCGCGGCTGCGTCAGATTCCGATCAGCTTGCAAAAAGAGCATCGATCCGTCCGGAACTTCCCTCCGGACGGAGACACGTCCGCACCGGTTTTTCCGGTCGCGGGCGCATTCGAATCACAACACTCCGTGAGCGTATGAATGAAAAATAGAAACCTTGTCAGAGGTCTGTTCCTCATGGCGATCGCGCTGGCCTTCGGCCTGACCGCGCTGCGCTATCCCATCGGCGACTTCAGCCGGGCGGGGCCGGGCCTGTTCCCCGTGATGGTGAGCAGCCTGCTGCTGCTGATCGGCGTGGCCACCGTGGTCCGGTCGTTCGTGGTGGCGCCGGTGACGCTGGACCTGAACTTCAAGAACATCGGACTCATCCTGTCGAGCCTGTGCGGGTTCGCGCTGATCTCGATGTACGTGAACATGATCGCGGGCATCGTCTTCATGGTGTTCTGTTCGGCCTTCGCGGGCAGTTCCAACTCGTGGCTGCGCAACGTGAAGATCTCGGCGGGCCTGATCGCCATGGCGCTGGCGCTGCAGAAGCTGCTCGGCCTGAACCTGCCGCTGTTCTGAGGCCACGACCATGACCGAAGTTCTGAACAACCTGGCGTTCGGTTTCTCGCACGCCCTGACACTCCACAACCTGATGTACTGCGCCATCGGCTGCACGGTGGGCACGCTGGTCGGCCTGCTGCCGGGCCTGGGGCCGCTGGCCACCATCAGCCTGCTGCTGCCGCTGACGTATTCGATTCCCACCACCGGCGCGCTGATCATGCTGGCCGGCATCTACTACGGTGCGCAGTACGGCGACAGCGTGAGCGCGATCACGATGAAGATCCCGCATGCCAGCAGCATCGTGGCCTGCATCGACGGCTACGCGATGACGCTCAAGGGCCAGACGGGCCTGGCGCTGTTCACGGCCGGCTTCTCCAGCTTCATCGGCGGCACGGTCGCGATTTTGGTGCTGTCGTTCCTGGCGCCGACGCTGGGCGAGGTGGCCTTCCTGTTCGGCCCGGCGGACTACGTCGCGATGATGCTGGTGGGCTTCGTGTGCGTGAGCTTCGTGACCACGGGCAGCCTGCTGAACGGGCTGGCGATGTGCATGATCGGCGTGCTGCTGGGCACCATCGGCACCGACGTGAACAGCGGCATGGCGCGCTTCACGATGGACATGCCGTTCCTGACCGACGGCGTGGGCATCGTGAGCATTGCGCTGGGCTGCTTCGGCATCGCCGAGATCACCAAGAACCTCGACTCGCGCGAGGAGCGCTCGCCCTTCAACGGCAAGATCAACCTCATTCCGACCTGGGCGGAGTTCAAGCGGATCATTCCGAGCGCCTTGCGCGGCAGCGTGGTCGGCTCCATCCTGGGCATCCTGCCCGGCGGCGGCCCGACCATTGCGCAGTTCGCGGCGTACGCGCTGGACAAGAAGGTCAGCAAGTACAAGCACGAGATCGGCACCGGCTGCATCGAAGGCGTGGCCGGCCAGGCCGCAGCCGACGAAGCGGCGGCGCGCACGAGCTTCATTCCGCTCATGAGCATCGGCATTCCCGAGAACGCAGTCATGGCGCTGATGCTGGCGGCCTTCATCATCAAGGGCATCCAGCCGGGCCCGAACATGATCGCCAGCCACCCCGAGCTGTTCTGGGGCCTGGTGGCCAGCATGTGGATCGGCAACGTGTTCCTGCTGGTGCTGAACGTGCCGCTGGTGCGCTACTGGCTCTCGGTGTTCAAGATCCCGTACAGCGTGCTGTTCCCGTCGATCCTGTTCTTCTGCTGCATCGGCACCTACAGCGTGAACAACAACCTGCAGGACGTGTTCATCACCGCCGCGTTCGGCTTCATGGGCTACATGTTCATGCGGCTGGAGCTCGACGCCGCGCCACTCATGCTGGGCTTCATCCTCGGGCCGATGCTCGAGGAGAACTTCCGCCGCGCGATGCTGCTCAGCCGCGGCGGCTTCGGCACCTTCGTCTCGCGGCCCATCAGCGGCACGCTGCTGGGGCTGATCGCGATCTTCGTGGTGTGGCAGCTGGTGGCGTTCGTGCTGCAGGCGCGCAAGAAGAGCGGGGCGCCGGCGACGGTGGCGCTGGAACCGCAAGAGTAGGTCGACATGCCCGGACAACGCCCGCCCCTTCGGCGGGCGTTGTCGTTTCAGCTTGCTTCTGCCACCAGCCGCCCGAGCGTCTGCAGCGCCTGCTCGCTGTGCGCGTCCCACGCGTGGCCGTAGTTCAGCCGCAGGCAGTTGGCGAACGCGCGCGTGGCCGAGAAGATCGGACCCGGCGCCACGCTGATGCCGCGCTCCAGCGCCTGGCGATGGATCTCCAGCGCATCCACCTGCGCCGGCAACTCGACCCAGAGGAAGTACCCGCCCAGCGGCCGCGTGGCGCGCGTGCCCGCCGGAAAGTAATGGCCCACGGCCTGCGCGAAGCTGGCCTGCTGCATCGCCAGCGTCTGGCGCAGCTTGCGCAGGTGCTTGTCGAAGCCGCCTTTCTCGAGGTAGTCGGCCAGCGCCAGCTGCGCGGGCACCGAGGTGCTGAGCGTGGTCGTGAGCTTCTGGCGCGCCACCTTGCGCGCGAAGCGTCCGGCCGAGGCCCAGCCGATGCGGTAGCCGGGCGCGAGGCTTTTCGAGAACGACGAGCAGTGCAGCACCAGCCCCTGCGTGTCGAAGGCCTTGGCCGGCGGCGGGCGGCGCTCGCCGAAGTAGAGCTCGGCGTACACGTCGTCCTCGATGAGCGGCAGCTCGTGCCGCGCGAGCAGTTCGACCAGCGCCTTCTTCTTCGCGTCGGGCATGAGGCTGCCCAGCGGGTTCTGGAAGGTGGTCATGAGCCAGCAGGCGGTCGGCTTGTGCGCGGCGATGGCCTGCGCCAGCGCGTCGAGGTCGATGCCTTCGCCCGGGTGCGTGGGCACCTCGATGGCGCGCAGGCCCATGCGCTCGAGCGCCTGCAGCGCGGCATAGAAGGTGGGCGACTCGACGATCACCGCGTCGCCCGGCCGTGTGACGGCCGAGAGGCACAGGTTGAGCGCCTCGAGCGCGCCGTTGGTGACCACGATCTCCTCGGCCGGCACGGGCAGGCCGTCGGCCAGGTAGCGCAGCGCGATCTGCCGGCGCAGGGCCGCGCTGCCGGGCGTGAGGTCGTCCACGGTGCGCCACGGGTCGAGCGACTTGGCGCTGGCCGCCATGAACTGGCCCAGCCGCGCCAGCGGAAACAGCAGCGGGCTCGGAAAGGCCGAGCCGAAGGGCACGACCTGGCGCGACATGCTGGCTTCGAGGATGTCGAACACCTGGTCGCTCACCTCGAGCGCGCGCGGGCCTTCGGCGGGGCGCGAGGTGAGGGTGGTCTCGGGCGGCGCGTCGCGCAGGCCGCCGCCGGCCACGTAGTAGCCCGAGCGGTCGCGCGCGCGCACCAGCCCGCGCGCCTCCAGCAGGTAGTAGGCTTGGAACACGGTGGAGGCGCTCACGCCGCGGCTGCTGCCCGTGTGGCGCACGGAGGGCAGGCGATCGCCGGTCTTGAGGGTGCCGTTGCGGATCGAGGCCTCGATGTCCGAGGCCAGGGCTTCATAACGCTTCATCGGTGGGCCGTTGTCATTCGCGGGGACTCTAATCTGATATGGTGAATCGAGCTGGATCTGCATCTGTTTTTTTTGACCCGTTTGCGCGATAGTGGACCCATGTTCAATCTGATGCGCGCGGTGCGCGCCGTACTCTGGAGCTTCATCGGGCTGGGCGGCCGCCGGGCCGACGCCGACAAGCGGACCGCCCAGCTGGGCATCCTGCCGCTGATCGGCGTGGGGCTGTGCATGGCCCTGCTGCTGATCGCGGGCCTGCTGGCCCTGGCGCATTTCGCGGCAGGCACGTGATGAAGGCCTTGCTCCAACGGGCAGCGCTGGCCCTGGCGCTGCTGTTGCCGCTTGCCCCGGTTGCGGCGCAGGCTGCCACCACCACCGTGCCCGACACCATCGAGCAGCGCGTGGCCGCCTGCATCGCCTGTCACGGGCGCGAGGGCGCGACCACCAATGCCGGCTTCTTCCCGCGCCTGGCGGGCAAGCCGGCGGGCTACCTGTTCAACCAGCTCGTGAGTTTTCGCGACGGGCGCCGCTTCAACAGCGACATGACCTACATGGTCCAGCACCTGTCGGACGACTACCTGCGCGAGATGGCCGAGTACTTCGCCAACCTGTCGCTGCCGTACGCGGCGGTCTCGCCGCAGAGCGACGCCTCGCCCGAGCAGTTGCGGCGCGGCCGCCAGCTGGCGCTCGAAGGCGACGCCGCGCGCCAGATCCCGGCCTGCGTGCAGTGCCACGGCGCCGCGCTCACGGGCGTGCAGCCGGCCATTCCGGGCCTGCTGGGCCTGCCGCGGCTGTATGTGTCGTCGCAGCTCGGCGCCTGGCTCACCAAGGAGCGCCACGCGCCCGCGCCCGACTGCATGGCGCAGATCGGCCAGCGCATGACCACCGCCGACATCAACGCCGTGGCCAGCTGGCTGGCCGTGCAGCCGATGCCGGCCGACACCCGCCCGGCGGCCTCGCTGCCCGCGCCGCTGCCCGTGACCTGCGGCGGCATGCCGACCGCAGCGAAACCTTGAGAACCCGATGACCGCGCGACTGAGACATTTCGGCTGGGCCCTGCTGGGCCTGGTCACCCTGGCGGCCGTGTTGGCCGGCGTCGTGCGGGCGCTGAACCTGCGCGGCGAAGACCCGCTGCCCGAAGGCGCCGAAGCCTTCGAAGCCACGCCGCAACTGATCGAGCGCGGGCGCTACCTCGCGCTGGCGGGCAACTGCGCCGGCTGCCACACCACGCGCGGCGGCCAGCCCTATGCGGGCGGCGTGCCGCTCGAAACGCCGTTCGGCACCATCTACGCGACCAACCTCACGCCCGATGCGACGCACGGCATCGGCGGCTGGAGCAGCGCGCATTTCTGGCGCGCCATGCACAACGGCCGCAGCAAGGACGGGCGCCTGCTGTACCCGGCCTTCCCGTACCCGAACTTCACGCAGGTCACGCGCGAAGACTCCGACGCCCTGTACGCCTACCTGCGCAGCGTCGCGCCCGCCGACACGGAAAACAAGGCGCACCGGCTGCGCTTCCCGTACGACACGCAGGCCGCGCTCGCGGTGTGGCGCGCGCTCTCGTTCAAGCCGCAGCCCTTCGTGGCGAACGCGAACAAGCCGGCCGAATGGAACCGCGGCGCTTACCTGGTCGGCGGGCTGGGCCACTGCATCGCCTGCCACGGCAGCCGCAACTCGCTGGGCGCGACCGAAACCAAGCTCGGGCTCTCGGGTGGCCTCATCGCGGTGGAGAACTGGTACGCGCCCTCGCTGGCCGATCCGCACGAAGCCGGCGTGGCCGACTGGCCCGCGGCCGACGTCGTGGCGCTGCTCAAGAGCGGCACCGCCCCGCGCGGCTCGGTGATGGGCCCGATGGCCGACGTCGTGTTCCGCAGCACCCAGTACCTGAGCGATGCCGACCTGGGCGCGATGGCGATCTATCTGAAGGACCTGCCCGAGGCCGTGAAGCAGGATGCGCCCGCAGCCCAGAAGGCCCCGGCCGCGCCGGTGCGGCGCGACGCCGGCGCCATGGTGCGCGGCGCGAAGATCTACGACCAGCGCTGCGCCTACTGCCACGGCGACCAGGGCCAGGGCGCGGCCGGCGCCTACCCGCCGCTCGCCGGCAACCGCGCGGTGACGATGGCGCGGCCCACCAACCTGATCCAGGTGGTCGCGCACGGCGGCTTCCTGCCCGCGACGGCCGGCAACCCGCGCCCTTACGGCATGCCGCCGTTCGGGCACGCGCTCGACGCCACCGAGGTGGCCGAGGTGCTCACCTACATCCGCGGGTCGTGGGGCAACAACGCCGCGCCGGTCACGCAACTGGACACGATGCGCCGCTGACGCGCACGGCGCACCGCTTTTTCAGGCGGTGTGCGGATGCCGCGCGCTGTCGTACAGCGTGCGCGCCAGCTCGCGGTGTGTGGCCAGCAACGGCGCCAGCTCGAAGTCCGTGAAGCGCCCGTCGCGGATGCGGACCACGCCGTCGATCACGCTCAGCGCGGCCGCCACCGGCGTGCAGAACACCAGCGCCGCCACCGGGTCGTGCCAGGCGCCCGCGTGGTCCACGCCGCGCATGTCGAAGGCCACGAGGTCGGCCGACATGCCCGGCGCCAGCGCGCCGATGTCGTCGCGCCCGAGCACGCGGGCGCCGCCGAGCGTGGCAATCTCCAGCGCCTCGCGCGCCGTCATGGCGGCGGGGCCGTAGCCCACGCGCTGCAGCAGCATGGCCTGGCGCGCCTCGCCCAGCATGTGCGCGCCGTCGTTCGACGCGCTGCCGTCCACACCCAGGCCCACGGGCACGCCTGCGCGCCGCATCGCCCCGATGGGCGCGATGCCCGAGGCCAGCCGCATGTTCGAGCACGGGCAGTGCGCCACGCCGGTGCCGGTGCGCCCGAAGAGCGCGATGCCGGCGTCGTCCAGCTTCACGCAGTGCGCGTGCCACACGTCATGGCCGACCCAGCCCAGGTCTTCGGCGTACTCGGCCGGCGTCATGCCGAACTTCTCGCGCGAGTAGGCCACGTCGTTGTCGTTCTCGGCCAGGTGCGTGTGCAGCGACACGCCGCGTTCGCGCGCCAGCTCGGCCGACAGCCGCATCAGGTCGCGCGACACCGAGAACGGCGAGCAGGGCGCCAGCACGATGCGGCGCATCGAATGGCGCGCGGGGTTGTGCCAGCGGTCGATGAGGCGTTCGCTGTCGCGCAGGATCGCGGCCTCGGTCTCCACCACCTCGTCGGGCGGCAGGCCGCCGGCGCTGCGGCCCACGCTCATGCTGCCGCGCGCCGCGTGGAAGCGCATGCCCATGGCGTCGGCGGCCTCGATCGAGTCGTCGAGCCGCGAGCCGTTGGGGAACAGATAGAGGTGGTCGCTGGTGGTGGTGCAGCCCGAGCGCATGAGCTCGGCCATGGCGGTCTGCGTCGACACGCGGATCATCTCGGGCGTGAGCCGCGCCCACAGCAGGTACAGGTTGGTGAGCCAGCCGAAGAGCTCGGCGTCCTGCGCCTCGGGCACGGCGCGCGTGAGGCTCTGGTACATGTGGTGGTGCGTGTTCACCAGCCCTGGCATCACGACGTGGCCGTGCATGTCGATGGCCTCGGCCTGGCCGCTGCGCAGCGCGTCGAGGTAGGGCGCCGGCAGCTCGGCCGTGGCGCCCACCCAGGCGACGGCGGGGCCGTCCATCACCACGGCGCCGTCGGCGATCTCGCGCCGGGCGGCGTCCATGGTGACGAGCACGTCGGCGTGCCGGACGATCAGCAGCGGCGGGCGCTGCGGCGAAGAGGACGAGGGGTTCTGGAAGGTCATTCGGTACCGTGCGAAGTGCGCGCCGCCATCGCGAAGGAACGTTCCTTCGACAGCACGCCGTTGTAGAAAAGATTGAGCAGCACCGCGGCCAGCGTGCCCAGCACGATGCCGCTGTGCGTCAGCGGATGGGTCCAGGCAGGGAAGTGCTGGAAGAAGTTGGGCGACAGCGTGGGGATCAATCCGAGCCCGATGGAGATGGCGATCACATACAGCGCATGGCGGTTGTGCGCATAGTCGATTGCGCCCAGGATGCGCACGCCCGTGGCGGCCACCATGCCGAACATCACGATGCCCGCGCCGCCGAGCACGAACTGCGGCACCGAGGCCACGATGTGCGCGATCTTCGGAAAGAGCGCGAGCGCGATCAGCATCAGGCCACCGCCCGCCGCCACGTAGCGCGAGCGCACGCCCGTCACCGTGACCAGCCCCACGTTCTGCGAGAACGAGGTGTACGGAAAGGTGTTGAACACGCCGCCGATGACCGTGCCCAGCCCGTCGGCGCGCAGCCCGCGCGTGAGCGCGTCGGTCGTCACCTTGCGGCCGGTGATCTCGCCCAGCGCGAGGAACATGCCGGTCGATTCGACCAGCGTGATGAGCATCACGATGCACATCGAGGCGATGGCCGTGAGCTCGAAGCGCGGCAGGCCGAAGTGGAAGGGCGTGGTCACGGCCATCCAGCTGGCTTCCTCGAGCCCGTCGAAGTGCATGCGCCCGAGCGCCAGCGACAGGCCCACGCCGAACACGATGCCCAGCAGCACCGCGATGTTGGCGATGAGGCCCCGGCCGAAGCGCGTGATCGCGATGATCACCGCCAGCACGGCCGCGGCAATCGTCAGGTTCACCGGCTCGCCGTAGGCCGGGTTGGCCACCGCGTGCGCCACGCCGTCGACCATGCGGGTCGCGGTGGGCTGGCCGCCGGCCGCCCAGTTGATGGCCACGCCCATGAGCGACACGCCGATCAGCGTGATGACCGTGCCCGTGACCAGCGGCGGAAATACGCCCAGCACGCGCCCCATGAGCGGCGCGACGAGCATGCCGAACACGCCCGCCACGATGGTCGCGCCGTAGATCGCGGGCAGGCCGAGCGAGGGGTCCATGCCGATGGCGATCATCGGCCCGACGGCCGCGAAGGTCACGCCCATCATCACCGGCATGCGGATGCCGAAGCGCCAGAAGCCGATGGCCTGCACCAGCGTGGCGATGCCGGCGGCGAACAGGTCGGCGTTGATGAGGAAGGCGATGTCGGCCTTCGAGAGGCCGAGCGCACCGCCCACGATGAGCGGCACGGCCACCGTGCCCGCGTACATCACGAGCACGTGCTGCAGGCTCAATGCGCCGCAACGGGCGAGCGGAAGCTTCTGGTCGACCCCTTCGCCGTCTCCTGCGGGGGTCTTTTTATCGTTCGAGAACATGGGAACCTTTCCTGCCGATGAACCGGCGCGGCAGTCTAGGAGCGATGTCTTTGCACATGCAAAGTCAATAAATGACGCGCCCTGTGCACAAAAAGTGGACGGTCATCGAAGGGAGAATTTCAGGGCGCCAGCAGGTCGTCCAGGCAGGCCACGACATGGTTCGCGAACAGTTCGGCCGTCGCGCTCGGTGCCTGGGCGGCGCGGGTCTCGAGCGTGAGCGTCTGCGCGCGCAGCGTGGTGTCGCGCAGCGGCACGAAGACCAGGCTGCCGTCGTTGCGCTCCTCGTCCACGTCCAGACGGTTGAGCAGCGTGATGCCGCCGCCGTCGCGTACCAGCCGGCGCATCAGCGCGGTGGACGTGGTCTCGACCACCGGCGACACGCGGATGGCCGAGCGCTCGAACGCGGCGTCGAGGATCGGTCGGATCGACAGCGAGGGCGCGGGCAGGATCAGCGGATAGCCCACGCACTCCGCCAGCAGCGCGGTCGCATGCGCCGTGAGCGGATGGCCCGGCGGCACCACCGCGCCGATCGGCCATTCGCTGCTGAACAGCGTGCGAAAGCCGGCCGTGCCGGGCACGTCGTAGGCCAGCGCCAGGTCGGCATCGCCTTCGGCCACGCTGCGCAGCACGGCCGCGATGGGCAGGCCCAGCAGCTTGAGCTGGATGCCGGGGTGCGCGGCGCGAAAGCGCTGCACCACGGCCGGCAGGAAGGCGTCGGCCAGGCCGGCCGTGGTGGCCAGCGTGACCTCGCCCTGGCGCAGGCCGCGCACGTCCTCGATGCGCTGGCGCACGAGGTCGAACTCGCGCAGCGTGCCGCGCGCATGCGCCAGCACGATCTCGCCCACGGGCGTGAGCTTGAGCGTGTTGTGGATGCGCTCGAACAGCGGTGCGCCCAGTTCTTCCTCGAGGTTGAGGATCTGGCGGTTGACGGCCGTGGGCACCACGTGCAACTGCTCGGCCGCCTTGCGGATCGAGCCCGCGCGAACCACCTCGACGAAGTACCGAATGACCTTGGCGTGCATGAATTCCCCCGCGCCGCTGGCGGGCGCGGGGGGATCATGCCTACGTCTTCAGAGGTCGGGCAAGCCCATGGCCGGATCGCTGACCGTGTGCTTGCCGGTTTCCACGCGGCCGGCGAAGCGGCGGTAGAAGGCCGGGTCGCTGTCGCAGGTGACGGCGAAGTCGTACCACTGGCCGCTGGCGGCGAGTTCCCAGTGCTGCTCGGTCTTGGCGCCGCCGGCCACGGTCGCGGTCCAGGGGCCGTCGTTGCGGTAAGCCTTGGCGTGCATCGTGAACTTGCAGGCGTTCTTGCCGTCGTTGCGCATTTCCAGGTAGACGTTGCCGTTCGTGATGTCGTAGCAGACACGCACCTCTGGCACGGCCGCACCGCCGGCGCGCAGGCTGTTCAGGTCGCCCTTGAAGTGGCGGTGGTAGCCGTTGGGGCCGAGCACCCAGAGGTCGTAGGCGGTTGCACTGCTGCCCGCAAGGTCCCAGGTGTCGTCCAGCAGCTTGCCCGGCTCGACCATGTAGCGACGCGGCAGGCGGTCGAGGTTCTTCTTGTCGTAGACATGGAACACGGCCGCGGCCTTGCCCGTGTTGGAGAACAGCAGCTGGACCTTGCCACCGGCGGCATCGGCGCGCGCGCTCGTGTGCAGCTCATAGGGCAGCGCGCGCGAGGGGCGCGTGCCGGTGGGCTGGCTCGGCAGCTGCGGGTCGGTCGGCAGCGGAACCTGCGGCCGCTTCGTCTTGCCGTCGGCCTCGAACTCCTGCGTCTTGCGCAGCGTGTCGGCGTCGGTGCGGGTCGTGCGACCCGTCAGCGTCGGCAGCGTCTCGCCGTTCGGCGTGGCGAAGTTGAAGGCGCTCGTCAGGTCACCGCACACCGCGCGACGGAACGGCGAGATGTGGGGCTCCTTGACGCCGAAGCGTGCCTCGATGAAGCGCAGCACCGAGGTGTGGTCGAACACCTGAGAGTTCACCCAGCCACCGCGGCTCCACGGAGAGATCACGTACATCGGCACGCGCGGGCCGGGGCCGAACACGCGGCCGTCGGGCGCGGGTTGCGAGCTGCTGCCTTCGGGTGCCGGCTGCGTGAAGTACTCGGCCTTCAGGTCGTCGGCGGCGAGCGTGGTCTTGCCGGCCGGCGTCTTGTCGGCGTTGAGCGATGGCGCCGACGGCGAGGGCACGTGGTCGAAGTAACCGTCGTTCTCGTCGAAATTGACCAGCAGCACGGTCTTGCTCCAGACCTCGGGCACGGCGGTGAGTGCGTCCAGGATCTCCTGCAGGAACCACGCGCCCTGCACGGGGCTCGACGGGCCGGGGTGCTCGCAGTAGATCGACGGTGCGTTGATCCAGCTCACCTGCGGCAGGCGCCCGGCCTTGATGTCGCGCCGGAAGGCGTCCAGGTACTCCTCGGGCTGGGTGCCCGGCAGGGTGTTGGCGATGCCCTTGTACAGCGGGTTGCCCGGGTTATCGCTGACCGGGTCGTAGGCGTGGTAGGGCACCGCCTGACCGCTGTCGGAGTAGGGTGCGTTGGGGTCGCCGCTGGACACGGGGTAGGCCGACGCGCGGTTGGCGCGCCGGAACTGGCGGAAGGCGCCGAGCATGTTGTCGCCCCACTCGTCGGGCATGTTCTGGTAGCAGATCCAGCTCACGCCGGCATCTTCCAGGCGCTCGGCGTATGTCTTCCACGTGTAGCCGGTGTTCACCGCGGCGGCGCGTCCGTCGAGCCAGTCCCATTCGTTGTTGACGTAGGCCACGCCCTGCGCGGTCGCGCCGTTGGTGCCGGTCAGGTGGAAGGACCGGTTGGCGTCGGTGCCCGTGTGCATGGCGCAGTGGTAGCTGTCGCACAGCGTGAAGGCGTTGGCCAGCGAGAACTGGAACGGGACTTCGGCCTCCTTGAAGTAGCCCATCGCCGCATTGGTCTTGTAGCGCGGCCATTGCGAGAGGCGGCCACCGTCCCAGGCGTTCTGGCTGTCGACCCACGAGTGCGGCGTGCCGCTCACGCGCTGCGCGTTGCCCTTGCTCTGGTCCAGGTGGTAGGGCATGAGCAGCTTGCCGTTGGCGTCGGCCTGCTGCCACACGCTGCGCCCGCCGGGCAGCGGAATGCCGAAGCGGTCGCCGAAACCGCGCACGCCCTTGAGCATGCCGAAGTAGTGGTCGAACGACCGGTTCTCCTGCATCAGGATGACGATGTGCTCGACGTCCTTGATGGTGCCGGTCTTGTTGTGGGCCGGAATGGCGAGCGCACGGCGGATGCTCGGCGGAAAGGCCGAGAGCGCGAGCGCGGCGGCACCGGTGGTGGCAGTGCCGGTGAGAAAGTTGCGACGGGAGGTCATGGTGTGCGTCAGAGGTCGCCCATGCCCATGGCTGGGTCGCTCACCGTGTGCTTGCCGGTTTCCACGCGACCGGCGAAGCGGCGGTAGAAGCTCGGGTCGGCATCGCAGGTGACGGCGAAGTCGTACCACTGGCCGCTGGCGGCCAGCTCCCAGTGCTGCTCGGCCTTGGCGCCGGCGGCGACGGTGGCCGTCCACGGGCCGTCGTCGCGGTAGGCCTTGGCGCGCACCGTGAACTTGCAGGGCGTCTGGCCGCCGTTGAGCATCTGTAGGTAGACATTGCCGTTGGCGATGTCGTAGCACACGCGCACCTCGGGGTTCTTCGGCGCGCTGCCCTGGCGCAGGTTGTTCAGGTCGCCCTTGAAATGGCGGTGGTAGCCGTTGGGGCCGAGCACCCACAGGTCGTAGGCACCCATGTTGTCGGTGGCCACGGTCCATGCGTCGTCGAGCGTCTTGCCCGGCTCGACCATGTAGCGGCGCGGCAGGCGATCGAGGTTGAGCTTGTCGTACACATGGAACACGGCGGCGGCCTTGCCAGTGTTGGAGAACAGCAGCTGGACCTTGCCGGTCACTGTGTCGGTGCGCGCGCTCGTGTGCAGTTCGTACGGCAGTGCGCGCGAGGGGCGTGTGCCGGTGGCCTGGCGCGGCAGCTGCGGATCGAGCGGCAGCGGCACCTGGGCCAGCGCCTGCTGGTCGGCGCGCAGCTTGTCGGCGTTGGCCTTGGTGGTGCGTCCTGCCAGCGTCGGCAACGTCTCGCTGTTCGGCGTGGCGAAGTTGAAGGCGCTCGTGAGGTCGCCGCACACCGCGCGGCGAAACGGCGAGATGTTGGGCTCCTTGACGCCGAAACGCGCCTCGATGAAGCGGATCACCGAGGTGTGGTCGAAAGCCTGCGAGTTCACCCAGCCGCCGCGGCTCCAGGGCGACACCACGTACATCGGCACGCGCACGCCGGGGCCGTACACACGGCCGTCGGGCGCGGGCTGGCTGCTGGTGCCGGGCGGGCTCGGGTGCGTGAAGCGCTCGACCGCGAGGTCGGCCTCGGGCAGCGTGGTCTTGCCGGCCATTGAGCCGTCGGCGTTGAGCGAAGGCGCGGCCGGCGAGGGGTAGTGGTCGAAGTAGCCGTCGTTCTCGTCGAAGTTGATGAGCAGCACGGTCTTGCTCCACACCTCGGGCACGGCGGTGAGCGCATCGAGCGTTTCCTGGATGTACCAGCCGCCCTGCACCGGGCTCGACGGGCCGGGGTGCTCGGAGTAGGTGGCGGGTGCCACGATCCACGACACCTGGGGCAGCTTGCCGTTCTTGATGTCCTGGCGGAATTGCTCGAGGAAGCCGCCGTCGGGCATGGTGTTGGCGATGCCCTTGTACAGCGGGTTGCCGGCATCGTCGCTCGCCGGGTCGTAGGCCGGCGAAACGCCGCCGTTGCTCACCGGCTTGCCCGAGGCCTCGTTCGCCTTGCGGTACTGCTTGAAGCCCGCGAGCGGGTTGTCGCCGTAGTTCTCGGGCATGTTCTGGTAGGTGATCCAGCTCACCTTGGCTTCCTGCAGCCGCTCGGGGTACGTCTTCCATTCGTAGCCGAGGGTGGAGGGGCCGATCTCGTCCCACTCGTTGTTCACGGTGGCCACGCCCGCGCCGGTCGGGCCGTTGGTGCCGGTCCAGTGGAACATGCGGTTCGAGTTGGTGCCCGTGTGCATGCTGCAGTGGTAGTCGTCGCACAGCGTGAAGGCATTGGCCAGCGCGAACTGCAGCGGCAGCTCGGCTTCCTTGAAATAGCCCATCGAGACGTTGTTCTTGTAGCGCGGCCACTGGTAGGTGCGTCCGCCGTCCCAGGCGTTCTGGCCGTCGATCCACGAGTGCGGCGTGCCGCTCACGCGCTGCGCGTTCCCCTTGCGGCTGTCCAGGTGGTAGGGCAGCACGGGCTTGCCGGTGGCATCGCTCTGCTGCCAGACGTTCAGGCCCTTGGGCAGCGGAATGGTGAAGCGGTCACCGAAGCCGCGCACGCCCATGAGCGTGCCGAAGTAGTGGTCGAACGAGCGGTTCTCCTGCATCAGGATGACGATGTGCTCGACGTCCTTGATGGTGCCGGTCTTGTTGTTGGCCGGAATGGCGAGGGCGCGGCGGATGGCCGGCGGAAAGGCCGAGAGTGCGAGCGCGGCGGCACCGGTGGTGGCGGTGCTGGTGAGGAAGTTGCGACGGGAATTCATGGGGGTGTCGTGTTTGCCGGACATGGGTGTGGGTCTTCCTTCGGGTCGCGTCAGGGCGCGCAGCGCATCTCGGGCTTGACGCTGGTGTCGGGCGGGGGCGTGGTGCCCGTGGGCGGCACGATGATCGGGGCGCTGCCGCCGCCATCGCTGCCGCCGCAGGCGGACAGGACGCAGGCCAGCATCAATGCAACGGCGAGCCGTGCGGGCGTGGGCAGGAGGGAGAGAGTGCGCATGGTGGGGTCCTCTGGAATCGTCGTTGTGGAGAAGAAGGTCATGGGGCAAGGGTGGACAGCGGCTGTCCGGACTTGAAGAGGCTGGCCAGCTCGTCGCTGGTGAGCGCGCGGTTCCAGACAGCGAAGTCGTTGAAGTCCATCGCGCCGCGCGGCGAGCTGCTCTCGCGCTGGTAGTACTGGCCGGTGCCGTCCTCGTTCAAGCCGAGGCCGTTGCCCAGGCCGCCGAGCTTGGCCACGAGGTCGGAGGTGATCGCCACGCTCTTCGTCTGCGTGGCCCGGGCCGGATCGAACACGTAGCCGGTCATCTGCAGGGCGGCCTTGTCGATCACCACCGCCACATAGGCCCACTGGCCGGCGCTCAGGCTGTAGCCGTTGCTGTCGGCGCGCGCGCTGCCGGTGCCCACGTTGAAGCGGATCTCGCAGCTGCTGAACAGGCCGATGGCCAGGCCCGCGTTGCCGCCGCTGGTGTAGTTCTTGTTGGCGATCACGGTGCCGCCGTTGCTCACGCCCTGGCTGCAGGTGTCGTCGGTGCGCATCCAGAAGCCGATGGTGAACGCGGTGACGCCCGCGTCGGTGGTCACGTCGCGGGTCTGCACGAGGCGGTGGCCGGCCGTGCCGGCGGCGTTCTTCACCCGCGCGTCGACGCGCAGCGCCTTGGCCTTGTACAGGGCCTTGAAGCCGTCGTCGACCAGCGTGCCGCCGTTGGCATCGGCGGCCCACGGTGCGAGCGTGGACGCGCCCTTGACGTCCACCGCCGGCAGGACGTCGAGCGGGTAGTAGGCGGCGAGGCCGTTCAGCAGCGTTGGTGCCAGCGTGGCCGGCTTCAGGTAGGCGGCCTGCGCGGTGAGCGCGGTGACGGCTTCACCCGCGGTGATCGTGTACTGGTAGGTGTAGACGCCGTCGCTCGCGGCCGTGACGGGGTCGGTGTACGCGGTGGTGCCGGCCGGCAGCGTGGCCACCAGCTTGCCGTCGCGCATCACCTTCACGGGGGCGCTCTTGTCGCCCGTGAGCGTCCACGACAGGTCCACGCTCGTCTTGTCGGCGCCGGTGCGGGCCGTGAGGTCGCGCAGCAGCGACGCCGCTTGCAGCGGCTGGCCGTTCAGGCCGTAGGCCTCGGCCGCCGGCAGTGCGCCGAGGTGGCGCAGCACGGTGGGCGTGATGTCGGTCGCGGCGGCCAGCTGCTGCAGCGAGGCATCGGTGGGCGCGTCGGCGCCCACGCCCGGCAAGGCCGCGAGTGTCTTGTTGCTGGCGATGAAGATGGTCTTGCCCTCGGCGTTCTGCAGGCCGGTGGTGGTGCCGAAGGTGTCGATGCCGTAGCCGGAGGTCACGATCACGAGCCAGTCTTCCTTGGCGTCGTTGGCGGTGCGCTGCGCGATGCGCGCCAGCAGCCGGCCCACGGCCGCCGAGGTGTCGGCGACCGCGCGCCGGTAGGGCTCGTTCTTCAGGCCGCTGTTGGCCACGGCCGCCGTCGCGGGGGCGCCGTACTGGGCCACCAGCAGGTCATAGCCCGCGCCGATGAGCTGTGTGGTGCGCTCGGTCACACAGGCGTCGGCGCCTGCGCAGTCGACTGCGGTGTCCACCGTGCCCGTTTCGCCCGCCATCAGGCCGGGGTAGCGCGTGTTCGCGGTGACCGCGGCTGTCTTGTAGCCGGCCTCCTGGCGCAGGCGCGCCAACGCGAAGACCGAAGGTGCGAGCCGCGCGTCGATGCGCTGGTCGGCGGTGTCCCAGCGCACGCCGTGGCGCGACACCCAGGTGCCTGTGACCAGCGAGGCCCAGCCGGGGCCGTCGGTGGTGCGTTGCTCGGTCGGCGTGCCGTTCGTGCCACCGGTCCAGGCCGGGGCGAGGCGCAGGGCCTGCAGGGCCGGGGCTTTGTTCTGCGCGATGGCTTCGCGCAAGGCCGCATGCGTGAGCCCGTCGATCTCGACGATCAGCGCCTTCGGGCCGCTCTTGCCTTCGTTGGGCGTGCTGCTCGGGGGCGGCGTCGGGGTGCCGCTGATCGGCGGAAAGGCAACGCCACCGCCGCCTCCACCACCGCAGGCCGCGAGCGCGGCGGAAATCGCAAGGGGCAACAGCCAGCGCGTGAGAGGCGCGGCGTGCGTGAGGGAGTTCGGACGCATCGGAAAAGCCGTTCGGTTCTTGTTGTCTGTCGAAGGAGGTGAAAGGCCGGCGCGAAAAAAAAGTGCCACGAAGGCACTGCGCACCGGACAGGCGACAAGACTAGGGAGAACCCGTTACTCGGCAGTGAACGAGCGATGACAGTGGGACGAAACGCGTGTGACAACGCGCTGGTCTGCGGCTTCGTGGAGACCGCGAAAGAGGGGCGGGGGCGCGTGCACAGGACACCGGGTACTCCCCTCCGCGAATGTCCCCCGGGGCTTCGCCCCTCCTCCTTGATTTCGCTGCGGGGAGCACCCAGTGCCCTGCGCACGAGGGCACGTTGCTGGTGTGCGGCCGGTCAACGACCGCACGGCCCATCGGCGTGATCGCGCCCTGAACAACGCGCTAAAAAGCGCTCAGGACTCGTTGCTGATGCCGCTCGATACATGCCCCGCAGGCACATGCCGCGAGGCCGCATCGACGTGACCCGTCTGGTCGTCGAAGAAGAAGTCGGGCTCGAACTCGCGCAGGAACTCGCCCTTGGGCAGGCCGCCGAGGAACATCGCTTCGTCGACGCGGATGTTCCACTTCATGAGCGTGCGGATCGCGCGCTCGTGCGCCGGCGCGCTGCGCGCCGTGACCAGCGCGGTGCGGATGCGCATCTGCGCATTGCCCGCCATCTGCAGGCGGTGCAAGGCCATCAGCAGCGGCTTGAACGGGCCTTCGGGCAGGGGCAGGTCGGCCTTGCTGAGTTCGTGCGCCTGGAAGGCGTCGAGGCCCTCGGCCTGGAACACGCGCTCGGCTTCGTCGCTGAACAGCACGGCGTCGCCGTCGAAGGCGATGCGCACTTCGTTGGGCCACGCGTCGCTGGCCTTCACCGATTCGACCAGCACGCGCGCGGCCGGAAAGCCCGCGGCGAGTGCCTCGCGCACGTCTTGTGCGTTGACCGACAGGAACAGGTGCGCGCGCAGCGGGCGCAAATAGCCGAAGGGCGGGCGGCCTTGGGTGAACACGCCGCGCTGCAGCTTGATGTCGGCCGCGGCGCTCGACTTGAAGATGCGCATGCCCGACACCGGGTCGTTGCGCGACAGGATGACCACCTCGACGCGCTGCACGCCGTCGTCGTTGAAGCGCAGCAGCTTGCGGATCAGCGACGACGCGATGCCGGGCGCGGCCGGTTCATCGATGCGATCGAGCTGCAGCTTCATGTAGCCCTCGTTGTCGCCGGCCTCGAAGATCTTGTTTTCTTCTTCGAGGTTGAACAGGGCCCGCGAGGAGATCGCGACCACGAGTTTGTCTTCGAGCGTTACGGGCATGTGAGGGGCTCCCCGTCCTTCGTCACTTGACGAACTGATTGAGCTGGATGATAGGCAGCATGACGGCCAGCACGATGAGCATCACCACGCCGCCCATGGCGACGATGAGCAGCGGCTCCAGGATGGTGGCCAGGTGCATGGCGCGGCGCTGCACTTCGGCGCCGAGCTGGTTGGCGGCGCGTTGCAGCATCACGGGCAGCGTGCCGGTCTGCTCGCCCAGGCGCGCGAACATCGACACCAGCCCCGGGAAGCGTTTCTTCTGTGCCAGCGCCGAGGCCAGCGGCGCGCCTTCGCGCACCAGCACCAGCGCGTCGAGCGCGTCGGCGCGCATGGCGCGGTTGCCCAGCGTTTCGGAGGCGGCCTGCAGCGCGCGCAAGATGGGTACGCCGGCCGTGGCCAGCATGGCGAGCGTGCTTGCGAAGCGCGCCGCGTTGTAGCCGCGCGCGAGCTTGCCGACCAGCGGCAGCTTGAGCCAGGCGGCATCGAACTTGAGGCGGAAGGCTTCCTGCGCCAGCGCGACGCGCACGCCGACGGCCGCGAGCACGATGGCGCCCAGCATCCACCAGCCGTAGTTGCGCACAGCCGCGCTCAGCGACAGCATCACGGTCGTGAGGAAGGGCAGCGAGCGCTTGGTGCCCGCGAACACCTGCGCCACCTGCGGCACCACGTAGCTCACGAGGAAGATCACGATCACGATCGCCACCAGCGTGACGATGGCCGGGTACAGCGCGGCGCCGATCAGCTTCTGCTGCAGCACCTGGCGCTCCTCGAGGTCGTCGGCGAGGCGTTCGAGCACGAGCCCGAGGTTGCCGCTCTGTTCGCCGGCGCCGATCACGGCGGTGTAGATGGGCGAGAACTCGCGCGGGTGCGCCGACAGCGCGCGCGCAAAGGGCGAGCCCGCGTTGACCTCCGCGCGCAGCGAGGCGACGAGGTTGCGCTGCGGTTCCGATTCGGCTTCGTCGGTGAGCGCCGTGAGCGCGCGTTCCAGCGGCAGGCCGGCGGAGATGAGGCCGGCGAGCTGGCGTGTCCACACGGCGAGGTTCGTCGAGTTGAAGACCCGCTTGCCACCCCCGAGCCAGCGCGTGAGCGTGTTGCCCGCGCTGCCGCCACCGCCGGCCGCATCGCCGCCGCCGACCGGCTTGACCGACAGTGGAATGAGCGCCTGCGCCCGCAGCAGGCCGCGTGCGGCGCGCGCGGTGTCGGCCTCGAGCACGCCCTCGCGCGACTGGCCGCTGGCATCGATGGCTTCGAAGGAATAGGCGGGCATCGCGGGGCGTTACTCGCGGGTGACGCGCAGCAGCTCGGCGCGCGAGGTGATGCCGGCCTGCACCAGCCGTTCGCCGTCTTCGCGCATGGAGCGCAGGCCGCCGCGTGCGCCGGCCTCGAACAGCGCGCTCTCGGCGGCCTTGCCGTGGATGAGGGCCTGCACTTCGTCGTCGGCCACGAGCAGCTCGAAGATGCCGGTGCGGCCCTGGTAGCCGGTCTGGCCGCAGGCCTCGCAGCCCGCGCCGCCGCAGGCCGTGCAGACCTTGCGCACGAGGCGCTGGGCCAGCACGCCGAGCAGCGACGAACTCAGCAGGAAGGGCTCCACGCCCATGTCGGTCAGGCGCGTGACCGCACTCACCGAATCGTTGGTGTGCAGCGTGGCCAGCACGAGGTGGCCGGTGAGCGAGGCCTGGATGGCGATCTGCGCGGTCTCGAAGTCGCGGATCTCGCCGATCATGATCACGTCGGGGTCCTGCCGCAGGATGGCGCGCAGGGCCTTGGCGAAGGTGAGTTCGATCTTGGCGTTGATCTGCGTCTGGCCCACGCCCGGCAGCTCGTACTCGATGGGGTCTTCGACCGTCATGATGTTGCTGCGGCTCGCGTCGAGGCGGGCCAGCGCGGCGTACAGCGTGGTGGTCTTGCCCGAGCCGGTGGGGCCGGTCACGAGGATGATGCCGTGCGGCTGCGCAATGAGCTTTTCGAAGCGCGCCAGAGAGTCGCCCTGCATGCCGACCGATTCGAGCGTGAGCTTCGATTCGCTCTTGTCCAGAAGGCGCAGCACGGCGCGTTCGCCGTGCGCGCTGGGCAGCGTCGACACCCGCACGTCGACCGCGCGCGTGCCGATGCGCAGGCTGATGCGCCCGTCCTGCGGCAGCCGCTTCTCGGAGATGTCGAGGTCGGCCATGATCTTCAGGCGCGAGATGAGCGCGGCGTGCAGTGCGCGGTTGGGCTGCACCACCTCGCGCAGCGTGCCGTCGATGCGAAAGCGCACGGACGAGGTGCGCTCGTAGGGCTCGATGTGGATGTCGCTGGCGCCGTCGCGCGCGGCCTGCGTGAGCAGCGCGTTCAGCATGCGGATGATGGGCGCGTCGCCGGCGCTGGCCAGCAGGTCTTCGACGGCCGGCAGCTCCTGCATCATGCGCGAGAGGTCGGCGTCGTTCTGCACTTCGCTCACCACCGCGGCGGCGCTCGATTCGCCCTGCGCGTAGGCGGCGCTGATGCGCTGCGCGAGCGGGCCGTCGTCGAGCACCTCGAAGGCCTGCACGCCGTACTTGCGGGTCACTTCACCGACGGCGCTGCGTGCCGGGTGGGAAGACATCCACAGCGTGTGGCGGCCGTCGTCCGTGGCTTCGAGCAGCAGTTGCTGGCTGCGTGCGAACGCGTAGGGCAGGGGATAGCGCATGGGGGGCTGGCGTGTGCGAAACGGGGCTCAGGGCAGCTCGCGCGAGCTGGTCGGGTCGGCGGTGGGCGGCAGCGCGCCGCGCAACGGGCTGGGCGCGAGCCGGCGGTTGTCGGTGGCGGGGCGCGGCGGCGGGATGAGCTGCGTGCCTTCCATGCGGGTTTCGCTGGTCTTCTTGCCGCTGTCGCTGCTGTTGAGGCGGTTGATGCGCACCAGCGGCGCTTCGGGCAGCACGGGCGCCGAGTCGACACCGCGCAGCATGATGTTGTCGGTGTTGGGCTGCGTGCGCTGCTGCATGCCGCGGATCTCGTCGTAGCGGTCGTAGGCGAAGGCTTCGGTGGAGGCGCCGTCGCGCATCACGGCGGGGCGCAGGAACATCATGAGGTTGCTCTTGTCGCGCGTGCGCACCTCGTTCTTGAACAGGTTGCCGAGCACCGGGATGTCGCCGGCCACGGGCACCTTCTCGACGGTGTTGCCGTAGTTGTCCGACAGCAGGCCGCCGAGCATCACGAGGCCGCCGTCTTCCACCAGCACGCTGGACTCGATGGAGCGCTTGTTGGTGGTCGGGCCGTTGGGGTCCTTGGCCGTGTTCTGGTCGACCGTGGAGGTCTCCTGGAAGATGGTCATCTTCACGGTGCCGTTCTCGTTGATGGTCGGGCGCACGCGCAGCGTGAGGCCCACGTCCTTGCGCTCCACCGTGGTGAACGGGTTGATGCCGACCGAGCCCGAGGTGCTGGCGTACTGGCCGGTCACGAAGGGCACGTTCTGGCCGATGACGATCTTGGCTTCTTCGTTGTCCAGCGTCAGCAGGTTGGGCGTGGACAGCACGTTGGCGTCGCCGTCGCTGTTGAAGAAGTTGGCGATGGCGCCCAGAATGTACTGGCCGCCGATCTTGCCGGCGATGCCCAGGTTCAGGCCGGTGGAAGGCCGCACGTTGGCGACGTCGCGCGTGGCCAGGGCCTGCGTCAGCGCCAGGATGTTGGCGCTGGCCAGGCTGGAGTTGGTGCCGATGACGGCGTTGTTGCCCAGCGCGCTTTGCCACTGCACGCCGAAGTTGGCGGCCTTCTTGGCGCTGACCTCGACGATGAGCGCCTCGATCATCACCTGCGCGCGGCGGCCGTCGAGCTTGTCGATCACGGCGCGCATCTGGCGGTACTGCGGCTCGGGCGCGGTGATGATCAGCGAGTTGGTGCTCGGGTCGGCCTGGATCTGGCCGCCGGTGGACGGCTGGTTGGCGTTGTTCAGCGGCGCGTTGGCCGCGGCAGAACCGCCGCCCTGGGTGTTGTTTCCGCCGAAGCTGGCCTGCGTCATCGGCATGCTGGCCGGCGGCACCGACGAACCGGCGCTGCCCGCGGCCCCGGGCGCGCCCGGCACCTGCGACTGCTGCTGGCTCGCGGCCATGGCGGCGCGCAGTGTGGCGGCCAGGCGCACCGCATCGGCGTTTTTCAGGTAGACCACGTAGATGTTGCCGGCCGCGCCGTTGCTGCTTTCGGCCGGCGCACGGTCGAGCTTCTCGACCAGCGTGCGCACGAGCTGCGCGCGCGCGGGGTTGGCGGCGCGAAGAATCAGCGAGTTGCTGCGCGGGTCGGCCATCAGCGTGGTGCGGAACGACGCATCGGCACCGCCCGGTGCGGCCGCGCCCGGCGCACCCGCACCGCCGCCTTCGACCAGCCGCGTGACCAGCGGCACCATGTCGGTGGCCACCGAATGCTTGAGCTGGATGACCTCGATGTCGGACGCGTTGGGCACGTCGAGCGACGCGATGATGCGCGCCAGCCGGCGCATGTTGTCGGCGTAGTCGGTGATCACGAGCGAGTTGTTGCCCGGGTTCACGTTGATGGTGTTGTTCGGCGGGATCAGCGGGCGCAGCACCGGCAGCAGGCTGTTGGCCGACTCGTAGTTCAGGCGGAAGATCTGCGTGACGATCTGGTTGCCCGCGGCCGCGCTGGCGCCGCTGATCGTGGTGTTGACGGTGCTGGTCTGCAGCTTGGCGTCGGCCTCGGGCACCACCTTGTACAGGCCGTCGGCTTCCACCACCGCGAAGCCCTGCAGGCGCAGCGCGGCGGCAAACTGGTTGAAGGCGGCGGCCGGCGCCAGCGGGCGGTCGGTGACCAGGTTCATGGTGCCCTTGACGCGCGGATCGACCACCACGTCGCGCCCGGTGACCACGGCCATGGTGCGGGCCACGGCCTCGATGTCGGCGGCGGCAAAGTTCAGCGTGATCGGTTCGCCGCGCCGCGGGGCGTCGCCGGTCTGCGCGTAGGCGGGCGGCAGCACCGGCACGAACGACGCCGCGATCAGCAGGCGTACCGCGAGCGCGACGAGGCCGGGGCGGGCGCCGGACGAGGACAGAGGCTTCTTCATGGTCGGATCAACCCAGGGTGATGATCGAGCGCGCACCGTCGCGCCGCCCGATGATGTTCAACAAATTGGAAAGTGCGTCTTCGCGGCCCGGTGCCGCGCTGGCTTCGCCGTTGAAGCGCAACGCGGTGCCGCTCCAGTCGCCGCTGCCGTTCAGTTCGAGGCTGCCTTCGCGCGTGCTCAGCAGCAGCGTGGGACGCGTGCCGCCTTCGAGCGACAGGCGGTAGCTGCCCATCGGCCGCAAGGTCGACAGGGCGGACGACACATCGGTGGCGTCGAGCGTGGCCTGGCCTTCGATGCGCAATGCGGGGCCGTCCCACTGCATGGCGAAAGCGCGGGTGTTGAGGTCGAGCGCGCCTTCGAGCTTGAGCGTGTTCCAGGGCGCGCCCAGGCCGGTGAGCAGCGTGGCGGGCCAGCGCGAGCGGGCGTCCTGCCAGGTGAGTTGCAGGCCGTTGGCGCGCGGGCTGGCCTGCAGGCCGAGGGGCTGCGCCGCGCAGCAGGACAGATCGAGGCGTGCCGAGAGGCCGCGCCAGTTCGGCCACATGCGCCAGTTCAGCAGGCCGGGCAGCGAGACGGCCTGCGTGCCGCCGGCGCCGCTGGCGAACACGACGGCAGCGGTGCCGTTCCAGACCGTGCCGCGCGGGTTGACCAGCAGCAGGCGGCCTTGTGTCCAGCCCGAGAGCGCCGAGGCGAGCCAGCGCGCCGGTGCGAACAGCACAACCGCGACCAGCATGCCGGTGGCGGCGCCGAGCACGGCCCAGCGCCAGCTGCCGCGGCGCGGCTGGAGGTCGGGGACCGGGGGACGTCTCGCCATGCCGTGTGGTGCGTGGGGCTGCTTCAGCGCGGGGCGGGCAGCGCCATCACGAGCGTGCCGTCCCAGCGGGGTTGCGGAGGTTGGTCAGGCGTGGCGGGCGCGGGCTTGGCGCCTGGCGGCGGCGGTGCGATGGGCGCGCGCGTCAGGTGCACTTCGCGCGGCACGGCGTGGGCATTGCCGCGCGCCTGTGCGAGCCATTGCGCCAGGTTCTGGGCGGGCGCGCCGCGCAACGTGACGGTGGCGGCGCCATCGCCACCGGCCGTCATGAGCTGGGCGTTCGTGACGCCCAGGCCGTCGCGCACCGAGCTTTCGAGTGCGCGCAGGGCGTCGTCGCGCGCCAGGCGCGGTTGCGACTGCAGCGCCTTCGCGCGGTTCTGCAAGGTGGCCATCTGCTGGAGCTGGGCGTCGAGTCGTGCGTGTTCGGCCGGGGCCGCGGCCAGCGTGCGCAGCGCGGGGGCGAGCGCGATCCACCAGAGCAAGGCCAGTGCCACCAGCGCGACGGCGCCGATGACGAGGCGGCGCTCGCGCATCCCGAGGACGGCCCAGCGGGCCTTGAGTTGTTCGCTGAAGTTCATCGGTTGGCCTCGGCCTGCACCAGCAGCAGGTCGCCTTCGGTGCGCACCTGGTAGCCGCGCGGCGACAGCGCGGCGGTGATCTGCGTGACCTCCTGCGGCTGCAGCCCGAGGCCGCGCAGGCGCAGCTGGCCGGCGCTGAAGTCGATGGCGCTCGGCGAGCGCCCGGGCGGCAGGGCGGTGGCGATGGCGCCGACCATGGGTTCGAAATCGCTCGGTGCCACGTCGCCCACGGCCTGCTGCAGCGCGGCGACCTCGCGGCCCATCTGCAGCGGCGCGTCGACCACGATCTTCACCGAGGGAAAGGTCTGCGTCAGGATGGCGCGCGTGGCCTGGCGCTTGGACTCGAGCGCGTTGCGCTCCTTCCAGGCCCAGGCGTTCAGGCCGATCAATTGCGTCAGCAAAAGCACCGCGACGCCCCAGCGTGCGGCGCGCCATTCGGGCGCGAAGCGCAGGGTTTGAAGCACCGAGGCGAACTTCTTGCCGGCGCGCGCGCGGCCCGTCACGGCGAGGTCGAACTGCGCGAGCTCCCAGGGCGTGCGCGTGGCGTGCAACCAGCGCTGCGGCGCCTGCACGATCGGCACGCGGCGCTGCAGCAGGTGCTCGGCGGCTTCGGCGACGGCGGGTTCGGTGGTGATGACGGCGGTGTCCAGCGGCAGGCCGTTCGACAGGGCCAGGCCCGCGCCGGCCAGCGGCAGCGAGACCACGCCGTCGCCGTCGCAGACCGTGAGCTGCGGCGCCTCGGGCTCGCCCGTGACCTGCAGCAGCGGCGGCGCGTCGGCCGGCTGCGGCGTGAATTCGGGAACGATGCGCACGACGCGCCGGCCGGCGGCTTCGAGCCCCTGCACGACGCTGCGCAGCCAGATGCGGTTGCAGGCCGCGACCCACACCGGCTCGCCGGCCTTGGCGTCGGGCGCGAGCGCGAAGTGCAGGGCTTCCGGGTCGTCGAGCAGGTGCTCTTCGAGCAGGCCGTCGAGCACGGCGCGCAGCTTCGAGGTG
The DNA here is from genome assembly GCF_001591345.1 of Variovorax boronicumulans NBRC 103145. Classification (GTDB taxonomy): domain Bacteria; phylum Pseudomonadota; class Gammaproteobacteria; order Burkholderiales; family Burkholderiaceae_C; genus Variovorax; species Variovorax boronicumulans. The sequence continues at coordinate 32,245 of NZ_BCUS01000017.1, forward strand.
CTGCCCATGCTGCCCTTGGGCAGCGTGACGCGGTGCCACGACAGCGCCGAGGACGGAATGCCGAGTGTGACCTCGGGGCCCGACGGCAGCAGCGTCAGCAGCGCGCGGCCCTGGTCGCGCAGGGCGATGCCGTCCTCACCGGCCTGGGCCCAGTCGTACTCGCCCGCGGCATCGGCCGGAGGGAGGGGGGCAAGGAGCAGCAGCGGGGTCATGTCGGGGGGTGTCGGAAAAGCCGGTGATTGTAGGAGGGTGGCTTACAAGTTGTTGCTATTGTTTGAATAGCATATCTTGCAGAGACTACGTGCGTTTGACGGTGTTTTGATCAGAGAAAAGCAAACCGGCCTCAGGGTTTTGCCGGGGGCATGGTGGCGCCCGCGCCACGGGTGCGCCAGACGGTGGTCACGGCCAGGCCCTTGCGGAAGAGCAGCGAGTGTTCCTCGACCCAGGTGCGGTCCAGCCGCAGCCGGCCGTACACCTCGAAATACTGGGTGCCCACACCGTGCTGGGCCGCATTGAAGCGCGAGCCGCCGCTGGGCAGGCCGGCGTTGGCTTCCTCGATGTTCTTGAAGAAGGAGCGGGTGCGCCGCTCCACCAGCTGGCGCGCGCTGGCGATGCCCAGCGATTCGACGCTCGCGCTGATGGCCTCGGCGCTGGCCGTGTTGAGGTTGAGCGTGGTGCGCTCCGGCAGGATCGTCACGTAGGGCTCGAGCGCGGCGGCGGTGGCGGGCGAGAGGCCGAGCCACACCAGCTGCGCGACCTCCTGCGGCATCAGCGGGGCGCCGCCGGTGTCGGCGCTGGCATCGCCACCGCCGCTGCTGCCGCCACCGCCGCTACCGCCTGAGGCGGCGTCGGTGCTGCCGGTGTGCAGCGCGCTCGCGAGCCGCGCGGTCATCTGGGTCAGCTCGCCCGCCGGCAGGCCGAGCAGGTTGAAGAGGCGCGTGAAGGTGGCAACGCTGGCCGGCACCGGCTTGCCGGCGTCCACCAGCGACAGCACGTTGAGCTTGGACTGCGCATCAATGATGCGGCCCGACAGGAAGGCGTCGGGCAGGCCTTCGAGGTTGTCGCTGGCCACGTTCTTCTCGGCCGACAGGAAGCTGGTGAGGCGGGCTTCCTCGAGCGGCACGGCCCATGGCTCGCCGAGGTGGTCGGGGCCGCCGGCACGGCCGTCTTCGCCGAGGATCAGGCGCGACCAGTCGAGCGCGCCGATCAGCACCCAGGCCGCCTGCACGCGCGCGCGCTCAGCGCCTTCGACCTCGGCCGAGCGCCACTGCTGCCAGAGCGCGGCGGCGGAAAAGGTGGCGACCAGCATCACGGTCAGCATGGCGGCGAGCAGTGCGGCGCCGCGCTGGCGGCGTGTGCTTGCCACGCGATGGCGTTGCGGCGCTGTCATGAGCGCGGCCCCCCGAGCGTCGGGCGCACCCAGTCGCGCGTGAGCGTGCCCGAGAGCCCGTCGCCGGGCGGCAGGGTCAACACCAGCCGCACGCCGTCGGGCATGGCGATGAGCGCGCCGGCCGGGTTGGACGGGTTCGCCGCCGCCACGGGCAGCGGCTCCGCCGGCACCCAGGCGTTGTTGCGGAAGTACGCGAGCTGCCAGCTGTTGACCGGCATCAGCGCCACGTCGGTGGCGCCGCCGGTGGGCGCGGCGCCATCTTGGGCCCACGCCGCCGCGAGGTTCCAGGCCTGCACCCATTCGCCGCGCGTGGCGAAGGGCGCCGACTGCCAGCGCCGCCAGCGCGTGCCGTCGGCGCCGGGGCGCAGCGTCCAGGCGACGACCTGCACGGTCGGCGTGCTGGTGTCGCTGCCGCGGCGCGTCATGCGCAGCACGCGGCCGTCCCAGTCGATCGGGCGGGTCTGCGCGAGCAGGGTGATGGCGTCGAGGTCGGCGCTCCACTGCGCGAGCGTGGCCTGCAGCGTGAGCACCGCGTCGGCGCGCAGCTGGTTCTGCGTGGTGGCGCGCGACATGCTGTCCAGACCGCGCCAGCTCACCAGCGCGAGCAGCGCCATCACCGCGATGGCGACCAGCAGCTCGATCAACGTGAAGCCGCGTGCGCGCGAAGGCTTCGTCATCAGACGCGCCCCACCACGGTCGACACGCGCAGCAGCGGTGCACTGCCTTCGTCGCGCACCTGCACGTCGACGCGCCGGAAATTCGGGTTGAGCGTGGGCACGGTCGTGGTCGTCACCAGGAAGGTGAGGCCGGCCTGCAGGCAGATGGAGCCCGAGTCGCCGATGGCCGGCATCTGCCGCGACAGGCGCGCCTTGGCGAGTTCGTTTTCGGCGCACAGGCCGGCCAGCACGAGGTCGGACTGGCGCTGCGCATTGCGCGTGAGCGACATCGTGGCCTGCGAGCCCGCCGCGAGCGCGAGCGCGACGATGCCCAGCGCGATCAGCACCTCGACCAGCGTGAAGCCATGGCCGGAGCCGGCGCGCCGCAGCCGTTGCGTCATGGCACGGCGAACACGGTGAAGGGCCGCAGCCCGTCGGTCGCGACGCGCAGCACGCGCGCGGGCGGACCGTCGCTGTGCAGCATGACCTGTTGCGCCGGAATGATGGGGTCGGGCCCGAGCTGCAGCGCCGCCACCGGCGTGTCGCCGCCCAGCAGGGGCTGGGCCGTGATGCCTGCGTGGGTCCAGCCGGTGGGCAGTGCGCCGGCGGGCAGGCCGTCGAAGACGAAGCCGCCGCCTTCGACCAGGCGCCAGCGCACCATGACGCCGCTGGCGCGCGACTGGGCACGGGCCGATTCGAGCAGGGCGGCGAGGCGATCGGCCTCACGGTCGAGCGCGGCGGCGTTGGTGTCGCGCATCGCGAAGCTCACGCTGGCGGTCGCGATGGCGATGATCGCGATCACCACGATCAGCTCCAGCAGCGTGAAGCCGCGCGCTGCGCGAGGCGGTGGCAGCACCACGCGGCCGGGGGCGATGCGCTTACTGCCAGCTGCCGATGTCGGCATTCTTGCCCTCGCCGCCGCTCTGTCCGTCGGCGCCGAAGGAGAGCACGTCGATTTCGCCCTTGATGCCGGGGTTCATGTACTGGTACGGATGGCCCCAGGGGTCGTTGGGCAGTTTCTCGACGTAGGGCTTCCAGTTGGGCGCGGCCGGGCCCGCGGTGGGGCGGGTCAGCAGCGACTGCAGGCCCTGCTCGGCGGTCGGGTAGCGCTGGTTGTCGAGGCGGTAGAGCTTGAGCGCCTGCATCAGGTTGTTGATGTCGGTGCGGGCGGCGGTGACGCGGGCGTCGTCGGCGCGCTCGATCACGTTCGGCACGATCAGCGCAGCGAGCACGCCGATGATGACAAGCACCACCATGAGTTCGATCAGCGTGAAGCCGCGTTGTGCGGTGCGGGAGACGGAACGAAGGAGTTTGTTCATAGCTTGCGGGGACATGAGGCGGTAAGCGCGCTGCATGATAATCCGCGGCCATGACAAGTCCTTACTCCGCAGCCCGCTGGCATGCCCCACTTGCAACGACGGGGCTTTGGGCGTTGGCCGCGGGCGCCGCGGTGTTCTGGGCGCTGCGGCTGGCCTCGCCGGCCGACGCCGTGGCCGCTGCGGCCACGATGCCGCGCGCACCGGTCGCGGCCGATGCCGAGGCGGTGGCCCGGTTGCTGGGCGTGGTCACGGTGACGTCGAACGCCCCCGTGGCGCCGGAGGCTGCGAGCCGCTTCGCGCTGTCGGGCGTGGTGGCCGACCCGTCGAACCAGGGGGCGGCGCTGATCTCCATCGACGGCAAGCCGCCGCGGCCGTTCCGCGTCGGCTCGAAGGTCGGCGAGAGCTATGTGTTGCAGTCGGTGGGCGTGCACGCGGCGACGCTCGGTGCCCAGCGCGATGGGCCGGCGGCGTTCACGCTGCAGCTGCCGGTGCGTGCGCCGCTGAGCATGGGGCTTCCGACGCCGCCTGCCGGTTTGCCCACGGTGTCGCCGGCTGTGCCTGCAGGCCCGTTGCCGGCCACGATGCCGACGATGGCGATGCCGCCGCCGCCGCAGCAGCAACTTCCCGCAACAGCGGGCGCTGCGATGGAGCCGCCGCCCCAGGCGCAGACCCCCGCGCAGTAAGCGCAGCGGTCTCTTTCTTTCTCTTCTCTTCCCTTCTTTTCTTCAGGCCTGGAGGAACAGGCGGTAGGCCGGGTTGGCCGTTTCCTCGACGCAGGGATAGCCCAGCGTTTCGAGGAAGCTGTCGAAGGCCGCCGACTCTTCGGCCGGCACCTGCAGGCCCACGAGGATGCGCCCGTAGTCGGCGCCCTGGTTGCGGTAGTGGAACAGGCTGATGTTCCAGTTCGGCCGCATCAGGCTCAGGAACTTGAGCAGCGCACCGGGACGCTCGGGGAACACGAAACGCAGCAGGCGCTCGTCGTGCGCCAGCCCCGTGCGGCCGCCCACCAGGTGGCGCAGGTGCTCCTTGGCGAGTTCGTCGTGCGTGAGGTCGAGCGCGTCGAAGCCGTGTTCGATGAAGACCTTCGCGATGGTGGCCGACTCGCCACGCGCCGAGGTCGTGAGGCCGACGAACACGTGGGCCTTGGCGGCATCGCTGATGCGGTAGTTGAACTCGGTCACGTTGCGCGGCGCGCCGCCGGCCGGCAGCTGGCTGATGAGTTCGCAAAAGCGACGGAAGCTGCCGCGCTCTTCGGGGATGGTCACGGCGAACAGCGCTTCGCGTTCCTCGCCGACCTCGGCCCGCTCGGCCACGAAGCGCAGCCGGTCGAAGTTCATGTTCGCGCCGCACAGGATCGCTGCGTAGGTCTCGCCCTGGCGGCCATGCTCGGCGGCGTACTGCTTGATGGCCGCCACGGCCAGCGCACCGGCCGGCTCGACGATGCTGCGCGTGTCGACGAACACGTCCTTGATGGCGGCACACACGGCATCGGTGTCGACCGAGATGTAGCCGTCGACCAGGTTCTGCGCGATGCGGAAGGTTTCCTCGCCGACCAGCTTGACGGCCGTGCCGTCGGAGAACAGGCCGACGTCGGGCAGGTTCACGCGCTGGTGCGCGGCGACCGATTGCATCATCGCGTCGGAGTCGTTCATCTGGACGCCGATCACCTTGATCTCGGGTCGCACGGCCTTGATGTAGTTGGCCACGCCGGAGATGAGGCCGCCGCCGCCGATCGCCACGAACACCGCGTCGAGCGGACCCTGGTGCTGGCGCAGGATTTCCATCGCGATGGTGCCCTGGCCCGCGATGACGTCGGGGTCGTCGAAGGGATGGACGAAGGTCAGGTTCTGCTGCGTCTGCAATTCGAGCGCATGCAGGTAGGCGTCGGAATAGCTGTCGCCGTGCAGCACGATCTCGCCGCCGAAACCACGCACTGCATCGATCTTCAATTGCGGCGTGGTCACGGGCATCACGATCACCGCGCGCGTGCCGAGCTTGCGCGCACCGAGCGCAACGCCTTGCGCGTGATTGCCGGCCGATGCGCAAATCACACCGCTCGCCAATTGCGCTTTGCTCAGGTGTGCCATCTTGTTATAGGCGCCACGCAGTTTGAAACTGAATACGGGTTGCTGGTCCTCGCGCTTGAGCAACACGGTATTGCCGAGCCGCTCGCTGAGCGAGCGCGCCTTCTCCAGAGCGGACTCGACGGCCACGTCGTAGACCCGCGCATTGAGGATTTTTCTGAGATAGTCGGCGGGCGTTAACGCCGCAGTAACGGGTGCATTGCGCAAGATCTTTTCCAGGGAGTTTTCATTTGCTAACCATCAATCATAAGAGGCATCGGTATTGCATGCGGGGAATGGCATGGACACAAATGTCATAAACCTATTCCGCAAGGCTCCTGCTGCAAATGATTCCGGTTTTTTTGCGCGCACCTATCCCGCGATTCATACGCCCGCTAATTCGCTAACAGTTGGGCAGAATTTGTTATCAGTTTCTGTCAGTGACCTTTCGAAGGGACTGATGCAGGCCGAGGCCGCGCGCGTGCAACGCGGCGAAATCGGACGGCCCACATGGCAGGTCATGGGCAACAGATTGCGCGCGCACATCGTTCCGTTGCTGGGCGATGTGCCGGTGGCTGTGTTCACGACCGCGGACGTGCAGCGCCTGATCGATCACCTCGGCGGACAAGGCTTTACGAGCACGACGATCGCGCAGTACCTCGTGTTGCTGCGCAAGGTGGTCATGCATGGCGTGCACGTTGGTGCATTGCGCGAGGCCCCCGTGTTTCCGAAGGTCAAGGTGCGCAGTCAACCGCGCGGCAGCTTCAGCGTGGCGGAGTACCGTGCGCTGATCGCGGCGGCGCGCAGCTTGCGCGGCCATTCGCACCCGGTGCTGGATCGGCTGACGGCCGGCGAACGTTTCTGGATTGCTCGTGAGTTGCTCGTCATGCCCGACGAGCTGCCGTGGCTGATCCGCTGGATGGTCAACACCTTCGTGCGCCCCGGCGACATCAAGCTCATGAAGCACAAGCACATCGAGGTGGTGCGAGGCAAGCATGTCTACCTGCGGATGAACCTGCCGGAGACCAAGCGGCACAGCCAGCCCATCGTGAGCCTGCGACCTGCCGTTCGTGTCTATGAATGTCTGCTCGCGTACCGCGAGACGCATGGCTTCAGTGGGGCGGAAGACTACATCTTCATGCCGCACTTGAAGAACCGCGAGCACGCGCTGGCGGTTCTCAATTTCTTCTTTCACTGGGTGCTCGAAAAGACCGGTCTCGAGAAAGGACCGCTGGGTCAGTCGAGGACGCTGTACTGCTTGCGCCATACGGCCATCACGTTGCGGCTCTTGTATGGACAGGGGATCGACATGCTGACGCTTGCGCGCAACGCGCGAACGAGCGTCAACATGGTCGAGCGTTTCTACGCATCGGTGCTGAGCGGAGAAATGAATGTGGGGCTGCTGCAGAGCAGGCGTGGCCGGATGAATTGAGGAAGGACAAAAAACCGCCCGGCTTGAACCGGGCGGCTTGAGCGTTTGCAGATTCAAACTGGCGTGGGCCAGCATGTGAATCGACAGTGAACGATCAGAAGGCGTGACGGATGCCGAAGTCGTAGCCCGTCGAGGTCTTCGGCGTGAAGCCGTTGCCGGTGCCTTGGAAGCTCGGGCCGCCGACGGTCAGCGATGCGCCGTTCTTGTTGCTCACGCGGGCAACGGTGGCGTACAGGGCCGTGCGCTTCGACAGGTTGTGCACGTAGCCGATGGCCAGCTTGTTGGCCTTCTTGTCGGCGGGCAGCACTTCCCACGGGTTGCGGGCAACCAGGTTCTCGTCGTACTTGACGCTCGAGTATGAAGCGCGGATCAGGCCAGCACCGACCGGCACGGTCACGCCCAGCAGGTAGCCGGTCAGGTCGATGTCCGGACGGCCGCCGAGGTACGGTTCGACTTCGTAGTCAACCTTGTTCTTGGCGCGCGACAGTTCACCGAACAGCTTCACGGGACCGAAGTCGTACGAAGCGCCCAGGTTCAGCGTGTTGACCTTGGTGGTCGTGCCGACGTAGAACTGATCGCCGACGGTGCTGCTGCCGTAAGCCAGTGCAACATCCAGGGGGCCGTTGGCGTAGCCGAAGCGGCCGCCGACATAGCGACCGGTGCGCGAGGCGTTTTCCGTGAGGGGCGTTGCGGTGCCGGGGCTGTACTTGGTCTTCTCGTGGAAGCCGTACATCACCTGGCCGTAGAAACCACCCAGGTTCGGCGGCAGGAAGTAGCCGATGCTGTTGCCGGCGCGAACGTAGTTGCTGCCACCAGCATCGGGGAGCTGCGGAACGTTCTTGAGGGCATCGGGAAGCTTCTTGCCGTCGGCATAGCCGGTGAAGCCGCCGAATGCGCCATTGGCTGTGTTGACCAGGTTGGAGCCGACGCCATTGGTGCCGAACGGGTCGAACACGGTGTCGTTCCAGAACGTCGGGGTGTAGTCGCGGCCGAGGCGGACTTCACCGAACCCGCCCGACAGGCTCACGGTCGAACGGCGCGTGAATGTCGAGACGCCCGTCTGTCCATCGTCGTTGCTGATCGGGGCTTCGAGCCAGAAGCTGGCGGCCAGGCCACCACCGAGGTCTTCCGTGCCACGGAAGCCCAGACGGCTGGAGTTGTAGCCCGAGTGGGCCAGTTCACGGCGGCTCGCCTTGATGCTGCCGCGGTTCAGGTAGAACGGGTTGTAGATGGGGAAGCCGAGCCGGTCGTACGTGACGCCGTTGCCCAGGTCACGCGAGGTGGACGAGTAGCCGCTGATCGACGCGTCGACCACACCAAACAGCGTGACGGACGACTGAGCCGAGGCAACACCGGCAACAGCCAGGGCAGCCAGAGCAGCTGCCCTTTCGCGGTGGACGGCTAGAGTGGCGCGGCCATCGGGGCGCACAAAGAAAAAAGCCCCGAGTCTTGCGACTCGGGGCTAAATCCACCAATTGGAAGGGTGGAGGAGACAACTGGGTGCGCACCATGAAGTGCGCAGCAATGAAATAGAGTATACCCACCCTTTGTTGCGATGCAACAAGCAGGCGATGCTTTTCCCACACACAAGTTGATGTTTGGTGCGCATTTTTCCGCACGAATTCATCCCAATTGGAGCTGAACACCATGGAATGCACAGTAAGTTGGACCGGTGACGCAGGCACCCGATCGGCCATGGGCTTCGTGGCCGAGACCGGCAGCGGCCATGTCCTGATGATGGACGGTGCCCCGGATGCGGCTAAGCCCGAGAACGGCGGCCAGAACCTGGCGGCGCGGCCGATGGAAACCGTGCTCGCGGGCACGGGCGGTTGCACCGCCTACGACGTGGTGCTCATATTGAAGAGAGGGCGCCATCGCGTCGAGCGCTGCAGCGTCAAGCTGACCAGCGAGCGCGCCGAGAAGGATCCCAAGGTCTTCACGAAGATCCACATGCACTTCACCGTGGCGGGCAAGGGCATTCCGGCCACCGCCGTGGAGCGGGCGATCGCTCTCAGCCACGAAACCTACTGCTCCGCCAGCATCATGTTGGCGAAGACGGCGGAAATCACGACCAGCTTCGATCTGATCGAGACCTGAAACCCCCGTTGGATGGCGACCGAAGGCCCTAGATTCGGTGGGCGACGGTCGTCATGACCCGCGATGCCAGGCGCATCAGGGCCTTGGCCGGGGCCGGCAGTTCCGCGGCGCCCGCGTCGACGGCCTGCGTGGCGTGGAGGGCTTCGTCGATCTTCATTTGCTCGACCACGGCGCGGGACGCGTGATCGGTCGACGGCAGGCGGTCCAGGTGGCTTTCGAGGTGCGCTTCCACCTGGCGCTCGGTCTCGGCGACGAAGCCGAGGCTCAAGGGATCGCCCAGGCGTCCGGCAATCAGGCCGAGACCGAAGGCGCCTGCATACCAGAGTGGGTTCAGGAGGGACGGGCGGGCGCCCAGGTCGTCCAGCCGCTGCCGGGTCCACGCCAGGTGATCGGTTTCCTCATGCGCGGCTTCCAGGAAGTGCGCGCGCAACGCCGGGTCCCGCGCCACGGCGGCCTGGGCGGTGTACAGCGCCTGTGCGCAGACTTCGCCGACATGGTTCACGCGCATGAGCGCACCGGCTTCGCGGCGCTCCGATTCGCTCAATTCACCTTGCGGCTGGATCGCGGGCGGAAGCGCCCGGGTGGCGTGAGATCGGGCAAAAAGCGTGCGCAAAGCCGCATCGGCGGCAGTCAGGGCGGGGTCGAGCAGGGCGGTCATGGGTCTATTTGACCGCACCTGTCCGGCGATGCAAGGACGGCACATTTCGTTTCATATCGTGGCAAAACCAACCGTCTAAGTCCTTTGTTGCACGACTGCAACGAAACACGCGGGGCTTCCAAGATTTAGGGCGATTTGTTTTGCCCTGCCGCAGCGGCTCTGGTGCAATAGCATCAACTTCCCAAAAGGAGGTTGGCCCGGGGTCCGGTGGGAGCACAAAAGTGCCAGTCACGGTGAGCCCTTCGCACCGGAGCCCTATGTTTAACCTTGGAGAAACTTGCAATGAAAAAATCTCTAGTTGCTCTGGCTGCCCTGGCTGTTGCCGGTGTTGCCTCGGCTCAGTCGTCCGTCACGCTGTTTGGTGTGGTCGACGCGTCGATCAGCGGCTACTCGTCCACCTCGCGTGACCTGAACGGTGCCACCTTCCTGAACCCGTTCTACCTGAACAAGGGCAGCGTCAAGGCAAGCCGTCGCGAACTGGCTAACTCGGGCTACAACTCCAGCCGTCTGGGCTTCCGTGGTACGGAAGACCTGGGTGGTGGCCTGGCAGCCAGCTTCTGGCTCGAAGCCCCGATCAAGAACGACGACGGTTCGGAAGGTGTTGCCACCTTCGCCCGCCGCTCGACCGTGAGCCTGTCTGGCGGTTTCGGTGAAATCCGTCTGGGTCGTGACTACACCCCGACGTTCTGGAACGACACCGTGTTCGATCCGTTCGGCACCAACGGCGTTGGCACCAACCTGATCTCGACGGCCAACGGCAGCTTCGGCGCCTTCGGTTCGCCCGCAGCTTCGGTCGGTTCGTTCACCAACGTTGGCACGAGCAACTACGTCCGCGCTAGCAACACCATCGGCTACTTCCTGCCGCCGAACCTGGGTGGTTTCTACGGTCAAGTGCAGTACGGCTTCGCTGAGAAGACCAAGTACAGCCCTGGCCTGGCAACGCCTGATGTGGCTAACAGCCAGCGTCAAGGTCGTTACGTCGGCGGCCGCTTCGGCTACGCCAACGGCCCCCTGGACGTTGCGCTGGCTTATGGCAGCAGCACCGTGGGTGACCAGTTCTACGTCGGCACGACCACCAAGGTCAACACGCTGAACCTGGGCGCTTCGTACGACTTCGGTCCCGTGAAGCTGTTCGGTGAACTGTCGCGCGCCAAGAACAAGGTTGACTACGAAGTCACCCCGTTCGCCGGTGGCCGTCCTGACATCGACCTGACCGGTTACCTGCTCGGCGTGACCGTGCCGGTCGGTGCTGGCCTGATCCGCGCTTCGTACTCGAGCGTCAAGTACGACTACAACCAGCCCGCAGTGCTGTTCCAGCCCGCAGTTGCTGACCCGAAGGCCAACAAGCTGGCTATCGGCTACGTGCACAACCTGTCGAAGCGCACGGCTCTGTACGCTACCGTTGCTCGCGTGAGCAACAAGAACGGTGCAGCTCTGACCGTCGGCGGCCCGGCTTTCGTGACCACGGGTGGCTTCACCCCGAAGACCTCGACCGGCTACGACTTCGGTATCCGTCACGCTTTCTAATTTGATGCTGGCGTAAGCCAGCTTCGAATCGAAAGACTGAAAGCCACCCGGCGCAAGCCGGGTGGCTTTTTCTTTTGGCGCGCGCCTGTTCTCACTCGTAAAAATTGCGCCTCCACCCCCGGGGAACCCCCGTGCGGGCACGCTGTTTGCACTGCTAGCATGCCGCGATCACTCTTGTTGCTGAATGACTGCCTTTGTACTGCGCCGCCTGATCCAGGCCGTGATCGTGATGATCGCGGTTGCGTTCATTGCCTTCCTCCTCTTTCAATATGTCGGCGACCCGGTCGTGTTCCTGTTGGGACAAGACGCCAAGCCCGACCAGATCCGTGAAATGCGCGCCGCATTGGGGCTCGACCGACCCTTCTTCGTGCAGTTCTGGCATTTCCTCGTCAATGCCGCACAAGGCGAGTTCGGACTGAGCCTGCGCCAGGGCGCCAAGGTGTCGCGCCTGATCGGCGAGCGCTTTCCGGCCACGCTCGAACTGGCCCTCGTGGCCGCGGCCCTGGCCCTGTTCGTCGGCATTCCGATGGGCGTCTACACCGCCCTGCGCCGCGGCACCTTCATGAGCCAGGTGTTCATGACCGTGTCGCTGCTCGGCGTGTCGCTGCCCACCTTCCTGATCGGCATCCTGCTGATCCTCGTCTTCGCCGTGACGCTGGGCTGGTTCCCGAGCTTCGGGCGCGGCGACACCGTGCAGTTCGGCTGGTGGACCAGCGGGCTGTTCAAGGCCGACGGATGGCACCACATCATCCTGCCGGCGGTGACGCTGGCGATCTTCCAGCTCACGCTGATCATGCGGCTGGTGCGCGCCGAGATGCTCGAGGTGCTGCGCACCGACTACATCAAGTTCGCGCGTGCACGGGGCCTGTCGAACCGCGCGATCCATTTCGGCCATGCGCTCAAGAACACGCTGGTGCCGGTCATGACCATCACGGGCCTGCAGCTCGGCGGCCTGATTGCCTTCGCGATCATCACGGAGTCGGTGTTCCAGTGGCCCGGCATGGGGCTGCTCTTCATCCAGGCCGTGACCTTCGCGGACATTCCCGTGATGGCCGCCTACCTGTGCCTGATCGCGCTGATCTTCGTGGTGATCAACCTCGTGGTCGACCTGCTGTACTTCGTGGTCGATCCGCGGCTGCGCGTGGGCAAGGCGGGAGGCCATTGAGGTGAGTGCCGCAACCGCCGCCGCAACGCCGCGCCTGCAGGCCTCCGGCCGGGCCTTCGCGCACATCGCCAGCTTCTACCCCGAGATCACGGCCTTCCGCCGCGACCTGCACGCCCACCCCGAGCTCGGCTTCGAAGAGGTGTACACGGCGGGCCGCGTGCGCGAAGCACTGCGGGCTTGCGGCGTGGACGAGATCCACGAGGGCATCGGCAAGACCGGCGTGGTCGGCGTCATCCGCGGCAAGTCGACGGCCAGCGGCCGCATGATCGGCCTGCGCGCCGACATGGACGCGCTGCCCATGCGCGAGGACAACGACTTCGGCTGGCGCTCCGCCAACGACGGCCTGATGCACGGCTGCGGCCACGACGGCCACACCGCCATGCTCGTCGGCGCCGCGCGCTACCTGGCCGAGACGCGCGACTTCGACGGCACCGCCGTGCTGATCTTCCAGCCGGGCGAAGAAGGCCTTGCCGGCGCGCGCGTGATGATCGAGGACGGCCTGTTCGACCGCTTCCCGGTGAACGCCGTCTACGCCATGCACAACTGGCCCGCGATGCCGGCCGGCACCGTCGGCATCAACCGCGGCGCGATGATGGCCGCGGCCGACCGCGTGACGATCGAGATCAAGGGCAAGGGCGGCCATGGCGCGCATGCCTACCAGACCATCGATCCCGTCGTGGTGGCTGCGCACATCATCACTGCGGCGCAGACCATCGTGTCGCGCAGCGTGCGTCCCATCGACGCGGCCGTCGTCAGCATCTGCGCCGTGCAGGCCGGCGACCTCGGCGCGATGAGCGTGATCCCGGGCGAGGCCACGCTGGTCGGCACCGTGCGCACCTTCAGCGCACGCGTGCAGGCGCAGGTCGAGCAGCGACTGAGCGAGCTGTGCACGGCCATTGCCACCGGCTTTGGCGCGACCGCGACGATCAAGTACGAACGCATCTACCCGGCCACGATCAACACCGCGCCCGAAGCGATGTTCGCGGCCGACGTGGCGCAGGCGCTGGTCGGCGCGAAGAACGTCGATCGCAACCTGGAGCCCAGCATGGGCGCCGAAGATTTTTCCTTCATGCTGCAGAAGAAGGCCGGTGCCTACCTGCGCATCGGCCAGGACGCCCGCAGCGGCGCCTTCCTGCACAACAGCCGCTACGACTTCAACGACGAGATCCTGCCGCTGGGCGCCGCTTTGCATGCGGGCCTGATCGAGCAGGGCATGCCGCTGGCTGCTACCCGCAGCCTGCAGCCAGGGAAAGCCGCCGCCACCGCGGCGCCGTGATGTGTTCGATTTCAACCCGAGGAGTGTTCCCATGAGTTTCAAGAAGCAAGCGGCTGCGGTCGCTGTCCTGTGCGCTCTGAGCGCCGTCAGCATGGTCGCCAGCGCGCAGACCATCCGCATCGCGAACCAGGGCGATGCCCTGTCGCTCGACCCGCACTCGCTCAACGAGTCGCTGCAACTGAGCGTCACCGCCAACGTCTATGAAACTCTCGTGGGCCGCAACAAGGACCTGAGCCTGGCACCGCTGCTGGCCACGAGCTGGAAGCAGACCTCGCCGAACGTGTGGCGCTTCGAGCTGCGCAAGGGCGTGGTGTTCCACGACGGCACGCCGTTCAGCGCCGACGATGTCGTGTTCAGCTTCGCGCGCGCGCAGGGCGACGGCTCCGACATGAAGGCCACGCTCAGCGAGATCAAGGCCGTGCGCAAGGTCGGCGACCTCGCCGTCGAAATCGAAACCAACGGCCCGTTCCCGATCCTGCCCGACGTGATCTCGCTCACCATGATCATGAGCAAGAAGTGGTGCGAGGAAAACCAGGCCACCAAGCCCGTCGACCGCCGCAAGGGCATCGAGAACACCGCCTCGTTCAAGGCCAACGGCACCGGCCCGTTCCGCGTGCGCGAGCGCCAGCCCAACGTGCGCACGGTGTTCACGCGCAACGGTACCTACTGGGGCAAGATCGACGGCAACGCGCAGGAGATCGTGTTCACGCCCATCGCCAACCCCGCGACCCGCGTGGCCGCGCTGGTCTCCGGCGAAGTCGACGTGATGGAGCCCGTGCCCGTGCAGGACATCGCGCGCATCAACGCCGCGCCCAACGCCCGCGTCATCACCGGCCCCGAGATGCGCACCATCTTCCTGGGCATGGACCAGAAGCGCGACGAGCTGCAGTACTCGAACGTGAAGGGCAAGAACCCGTTCAAGGACAAGCGCGTGCGCCAGGCCTTCTACCAGGCCATCGACATCGCCGGCATCCAGCGCACCGTGATGCGCGGCGCCTCCAAGCCCACCGCGCTGCTCGTCGGCCCGGGCATCAATGGCTGGACCGCCGACCAGGACAAGCGCTTGCCTTTCGACGTCGATGCCGCCAAGAAGCTGCTGACCGAAGCCGGCTACCCCAACGGCTTCGAAGTCTCGATGAACTGCCCGAACGATCGCTACGTCAACGACGGCCAGATCTGCCAGAGCGTGGCCGCCAACCTGGCCAAGATCGGCGTCAAGATCAACCTCGTGGCCGAGACCAAGGGCACCTACTTCCCGAAGATCCTGCGTCGCGACACCAGCTTCTACATGCTGGGCTGGACCCCGACCACCTACGACTCGCACAACGCGCTGAGCTCGCTCACCTCGTGTCCCGACGACAAGGGCACGGGCCAGTTCAACCTGGGCGCCTACTGCAACCCGAAGCTGGACGAGCTGACCAAGAAGATCCAGTCCGAGTCGGACAAGGCCAAGCGCAACGAGATGATCAAGGAAGCCTTCAAGGTCCACACCGACGACATCGGCCACCTGCCGCTGCATCAGCAGTCGCTGGCCTGGGGCGTGAGCAAGAAGGTCGAGCTGGTGCAACTGGCCGACAACTTCATGTACTTCAAGTGGATGAGCATCAAGTAAGTCGACCGTGGGCCGCTGCCTGAGCGGCCCGACCATGGGCCCGCTTCTTGCGGGCCCATTCTTTTTTGCCTCACGATGAAAAATAACCCCCACGCGGCCCGGCGATGAAAAAAACCCTTGCTCGCTGGCTCGACAGCGATGTCGGCTACAGCTTCCGCACCTCGCCGGTGGCGATTGCCGCCGCCGTCATTGCGCTGGTGTGCGTCTTCTGTTCGGTGTTCGCCGGATGGGTGTCGCCGCACAACCCCTTCGACCTCGCCACCCTCGAACTCGGCGACGCCCGCCTGCCGCCGGCGTGGAGCGCTGAAGGCTCCACCAAATACATCCTCGGCACCGACGACCAGGGCCGCGACATTCTTTCGGCCGTGATCTACGGCGCCCGCATCTCGCTGATCGTCGGCGTGGTGTCGGTGGTGCTGTCGGTGGCCGTCGGCGTGGTGCTCGGCCTGCTGGCCGGCTTCTTCGGCGGCTGGCTCGACTCCTTCCTCATGCGCGTGTGCGACGTGATGCTGTCGTTCCCGCCCATCCTCGTCGCGCTGCTCATCGCCGGCGTCGGCCGCGCGCTCTTTCCGGGCGCGCACGAGTCGCTGGCCTTCGGCGTGCTGATCATCTCGATCTCGCTCACGGGCTGGGTGCAGTACGCGCGCACCGTGCGCGGCTCCACGCTGGTGGAGCGCAACAAGGAATACGTGCAGGCCGCGCGCGTCACCGGCGTTGCGCCGCTGCGCATCATGCTGCGCCACGTGCTGCCCAACGTGATGGGGCCGGTGATGGTGCTGGCCACCATCCAGGTCGCGACCGCGATCATCACCGAGGCCACGCTCTCGTTCCTGGGCGTCGGCGTGCCGCCGACCTCGCCTTCGCTGGGCACGCTCATCAGCATCGGCAACCAGTACCTGTTCTCGGGTGAATGGTGGATCACGGTGTTCCCGGGCCTGATGCTGGTGCTCATCGCACTCAGCGTGAACCTGCTCGGCGACTGGCTGCGCGACGCGCTCAATCCGCGCTTGCGCTGAACAGAAAAGGAGAACGCCTCATGACGCTGCTCCAGGTCAAAGACCTCGTCGTCGAATTTCCGAACCGCCGTGGCACGCTGCGCGCGCTCGACCGCATTTCCTTCGACATCGCGCCCGGTGAAATTCTCGGCGTGGTGGGTGAGTCGGGTGCGGGCAAGTCGCTCACCGGCGCGGCCATCATCGGCCTGCTCGAGCCGCCGGGCCGCGTGGCCGGCGGCGAAATCCTGCTCGAGGGCCAGCGCATCGACAACCTCGGTTTCGATGCGATGCGCCCCATCCGCGGCCGCAAGATCGGCGCGATCTTTCAAGATCCGCTGACCTCGCTGAACCCGCTGTACACGGTGGGCCGCCAGCTCATCGAGACCATCCGCACCCACCTGCCCGTGACCGAGTCGGAAGCGCGCAAGCGCGCCATCGGCCTGCTGCAGGACACCGGCATTCCCGCCGCCGAACAGCGCATCGACCACTTTCCGCACCAGTTTTCGGGCGGCATGCGCCAGCGCGTGGTGATTGCCCTGGCGCTCGCGGCCGAGCCCAAGCTCATCGTGGCCGACGAGCCGACCACCGCGCTCGACGTGTCGATCCAGGCGCAGATCATCCAGCTGCTCAAGCAGGTCTGCAAGGAACGCGGTGCGGCGGTGATGCTCATCACGCACGACATGGGCGTGATCGCCGAGACCTGCGACCGCGTGGCCGTGATGTATGCGGGCCGCATCGCCGAGATCGGCCCGGTGCACGAGGTGATCCACCAGCCCGCGCACCCCTACACCTCGGGCCTGATGGCGTCGATCCCCGACATGACCAGCGACCGTGAACGGCTCAACCAGATCGACGGCGCCATGCCGCGGCTCAATGCCATCCCGACCGGCTGCGCCTACAACCCGCGCTGCCCGCGCACCTTCGCACGCTGCCTGACCGAACGGCCCGAGCTGATGCATGCGGGCGCCACGCGCGCCTCCTGCTGGCTGCACGACGCCGCCGACCCGCACGCGGGCCAGGCCGAGATTGCCGCGCAGCACCACGACGCCCTGGCGGCCGGCGAGCGCGCCACGCCCGAGGCGGCCGAACCCCTGGCAGAGGTGACCCGATGAGCGCCGCGATCGAACCCCGCAAGGACGCCGCAGCGGCAAAGACCGGCGAGCCGCTCGTGGTCGCGCACGACCTCGCACGCACCTTCGACGTGTCGCCGCCCTGGCTCAACCGCGTGCTCGAACGCAAGCCGCGCGTGCTGCTGCATGCTGTGGACGGTGTGAGCTTTTCCATCGAGCGCGGCAAGACGCTCGCACTGGTCGGCGAATCGGGCTGCGGCAAGAGCACCGTGGCGCGCCTTCTGGTGGGCCTGTATGCGCCCACGCGCGGCGGCCTGCAGTTCGACGGGCAGGACGCGCACGCCGCGTTCAAGACGCCTGAAGGCCGTCAGCTGCGCCGCCGCATCCAGATGATCTTCCAGGACCCCTACGCGAGCCTCAACCCGCGCTGGATCGTCGAGGACATCATCGGCGAGCCGCTGCGCGAGCACGGCATCCTGAGCGACAAGGACGCGCTTCGCCAGCGCGTGGGCGAGCTGCTGCAGTCGGTCGGCCTTTCGCCGCTGGACATGAGCAAGTACCCGCACCAGTTCTCGGGCGGCCAGCGCCAGCGCATCTCCATCGCGCGCGCGCTCGCCACGCAGCCCGAGTTCCTGGTGTGCGACGAACCCACCTCGGCGCTCGACGTGAGCGTGCAGGCGCAGGTGCTCAACATCATGAAGGACCTGCAGCGCGAGCAGGGCCTGACCTACCTCTTCATCTCGCACAACCTCGCGGTGGTGCGTCACGTGGCCGACCAGGTCGGCGTGATGTACCTGGGCCGGCTGGTCGAGGTGGCGGACAAGCAGAAGCTCTTCGCCGAGCCGCAGCATCCGTACACCCGCATGCTGCTCGACGCGATCCCGCAGATGAAGCACACCGGTCGCGCACGCACGCCGGTGCAAGGCGAAGTGCCGAACCCGCTGAACCCGCCGACCGGTTGCGCCTTTCATCCGCGCTGCCCGCATGCGAATGCGCGCTGCTCGACCGAGCGGCCGCAGCTGCTGAGCCTGAAGGGTGTGCAGGTGGCTTGCCACGCGGTGGAGGAAGGCCGCTTGTGAGTGAAGGCGGCAGCCCGCAGGGCTGGCCGACGGACTTTCCGTACCGGCCGCACCTGCGCTTCTGCTCGCTGGGCAACGAGAATGTGCGGGAGGTGATGGAGGGCTTTCGCCTCGCCTGCGAACGCCTCGGCTACACCACAAGCATTGCGCCGGGGCCGGGTGTCGACAACGAGGACATCAACCTCTTCTTCTTCGCGATGGGCCTGAGCCTGCCCTCGGACGACGAGTTGCCGCCGAACGCGATCGTCGTCAACTTCGAGCCGGCCCTGCCCGCGTTGCTCGCGGAGATGCCCGGCTACCAACGGCTGCTGCAGCGCGCCCATGTGTGGGAGTACAGCCTCGAGAACATGGTGCACCACCCGGCGCTGGGCATCCATCGGTCGGATTACGTGGGGCCGGGCTTCGAGCCGCTGGCCACGCCGCTGCTGCCGGCGTCCGCGGTGCTGGACGACGCGCAGCAGGACATCGACGTCATCTTCTTCGGCGAGACGACGCCCCGGCGGCTGCAGGTGCTGGAGGCATTGACTGCCGCCGGACTGCGGGTGGCCTCCCCCTTCGGCACCGCCTGGACACCGGCGCAGCGCGACGCCTTGCTGCCGCGCGCCAAGGTCGGGCTGAACATGCGCAAGGCCGATCACTCCAGCACCGTCGAGTTGCCGCGCCTGTCGATCCTGCTGCGGCATCGCAAGGCCGTGGTGTCGGAGCTGTATCCCCATTCCGAGATTCCGCAGGTGCTGCGCGACGCGGTCGAAGGGTGTACGAAGGACGAGCTGGTCGACCGCGTGCGCGCGCTGGTGGCCGATGCGCCGCGGCGGCGTGCGCTGGAAATCGCCGGGCCGCGGGCGCTGCAGTCCTTGCCGCCGCAGCATGAGGTGCTGGCGGGTGCGATGCAGCGCTACCTTGCGGGGGCCCGACAGCGATGGGTGGCCCAACAGGCACTGAGCACGGCTGAGCCCGCCGCGCAGGTGTCCGTCCTGATGGTGACGCGAGACGGCGAAGCCGATGTCGCGGAGGCCCTGACATCGATCGCCGAGCAAGGCCTCGCACCGCACCAGATCATCGTGGTGGACGACGGCTCCACCGATGCCACCGTCGACGTGGTTCGCGCGCGCATGGCCGCCGACCCTCGGCTGGCCGAACTGCTGCTGTTGCAGGCGCCCGTCCCGATGGGCTGGGCAGCGGCCGCGCAATGGGGGTTGATGCAGGCGCGCGGCGACGCGCTGGCGCTGTGGTCGCCGACCGTGCGCTGTGCGCCCGAGCGCCTGCAGGTGCAGTCCGCGTTCCTGCGGGCGTCGCCGGAGATCGGCGCGGTCGGTGCCTGGTACACCCGCGATGGCGAAGCGGAGCCGCCGCCGATGCAGCGCCTGCCGGAGATGCACGACCAGATCCTGGCCGCGCTGTTGGCGCATCTGCCGCACGAACAACCGCTGTTGATGGGCGGCCTGATGCTGTCGTTGCCGCGCATCCAGCAACGCGGGCTCGGCTTCGACGCCACGCTCGGCCGGTTCGCATGGCTCGGCCTGCTGCTGGAACTGGTGCGCGGCGGTGTGCGGCTCGCCAACCTCGGCATGAGTCTGAGCCGACTGACGCGCCGCCACGCCACGGGCCTCACGGAAACCGATGTGACGGCGCTGACCCGTGTGCGAGAGCGTCTGCTGCCCCTGGTCTTCCCCGAAGTGCCGTTCGCCGATGCGCAGCGGCTGGCCCGGCTCTATGGCCAGCAATGGGCGCCCGATGCCGACGATGCCACGGCGCTGCTGCGCGACATGGCGGGCGCCTGCGAGCGGCAGGGCGACGTCCACGCGACCACCGTGCTGCGCGGAGAGAGCCTGCGCGTGCTGGCGGTGTATGCGGAGAACGGGCGACTGGCGCCGGGCTACCTCGACACGCTGATGCGCGAGCCCTTGCTGCGCGATTTCCTGGCGCCGCTGGGCGAGCGCCTGCGTGCATTCGTGCCGTGAACCATGGCCCTTGCGCCGGGCGGTGTGCGTAAACGCACTTTCCCTGCCGTCACTCTGTTGCACAGTCCCGGGTTGGCCCCGAATCCACACCCCCCTGACACGATGACCTCCACCCCGATGACCCGCCTGCTCGGCCGCCGCGGCTTTCTCATGGGCTCGGCGCTGGGCGCGACCGCCGCGCTGGCGTCGATGACCGAGATCGCGCACGCGGCCGGCGCAGCACCGGCGCGCCGCATGCCGGTCATCTTCATCGGCCACGGGTCGCCGATGAATGCGCTGGCGGACAACGCCTTCACGCGCCGCCTCGCGACCTGGGGCCGCGAGCTGCCGCGCCCTACGGCGATCCTCAGCGTGTCGGCGCACTGGCTCAGCCAGGGCGCGACCGGGGTCACGGTGCAGACGCGGCCCAAGACGATCCACGACTTCGGCGGCTTTCCGCAGGCGCTGTTCGACATCGAGTACCCCGCGGCCGGCCATCCTGCGCTCGCGCGCGAAGCGATCGGCGCCGTCAAGCAAACGCCGGTGATCGCCACCGAGCAGTGGGGACTGGACCACGGCACCTGGACCGTGCTGAAGCACCTGTACCCGAAGGCCGACGTGCCGGTCTTCCAGCTCAGCATCGACTACGACAAGCCGGCGGCGTTCCACCATGCGGTGGGGCGCGACATGGCGGCCTTGCGCGACCAGGGCGTGCTCGTGATGGGCAGCGGCAACGTGGTGCACAACCTGCGCGCCACCGACCGCGGCACGCCCGATGGGCTCAAGGCGAGCCGCCCGTGGGCGCAGTCGTTCGACGAGGCGGTGAAGGCCGCGCTGGCCGGCCGGGACGACCGCGCGCTGATCGGCTACGAGAAACTCGAAGGGGCGTCGACCGCCGTGGCCACGCCGGACCACTACTTTCCCTTCCTGTATGCCCTGGGCGCTGCGGCGCCGGGCGAGCGTGCGAAGACGGTCTACGAAGGCTTCCAGTCGGGCACGCTCAGCATGCGCTGCCTCCAGTTCGGCTGAAGGCGCGGCGCATTCGGCGGCGGTCTTACTGCTCCTCGCCCCAGGCGAAGCCGTCGCGGGCGATCATGGCGCTCGACGCGCTGGGGCCCCAGGTGCCGGCCGCATAGGGGCGCGGACCGCCGTCGGACTCCCAGGAGTCGATGAGCGGCTCGACCCAGCGCCAGGCTTCTTCCTGCTCGTCGCTGCGCACGAACAGGTTGAGGCGCCCGTCGATCACGTCCAGCAGCAGGCGTTCGTAGGCGCCCACGCGCTCGGCGCCGAAGCGCTTGTCGAAGTCCAGGTCGAGCTGCACCGGCGCCAGTTGGGCGGCGCTGGCGTGGCCATTGCCGCCGCGCTGGCGGTTGTCCTGCGCCTGCGCGAGCATGTGCAGTTCCAGGCCGTCTTTCGGTTGCAGGTTGATCACCAGCTTGTTCACGTTGCCTGCGGGGGCGCGGTAGATGGCGTGCGGCGTGGGGCGGAAGTTGACCTCGATGCGCGCGTCGCGCGAGGCCAGCCGCTTGCCGGTGCGGATGTAGAAGGGCACGCCGGCCCAGCGCCAGTTGGCGATCTCGGTGCGCAGCGCCACGAAGGTCTCGGTGCGGCTGTCGGGGTTCACGCCCGGCTCGTCGCGGTAGCCCTGCACCCGCTCGCCGTAGGCCGTGCCGGCCGTGTACTGGCCGCGCACCGCGTGCAGGCCCAGGCTCTCGGGCGTCCAGGGCTTGAGGGCGCGCAGCACCTTGAGCTTTTCGTCGCGGATGGCGTCGGCGTGCGCGTTGATGGGCGGCTCCATGGCCACGGCGCACAGCAGCTGCAGCGCGTGGTTCTGCACCATGTCGCGCAGCGCGCCGGTCTGGTCGTAGAAGGCGCCGCGCTTTTCCACGCCCAGGTCCTCGGCCATGGTGATCTGGATGTTGGCGATGTGCTCGCGGCGCCAGATGGGCTCGAACAGGGCATTGCCGAAGCGCATCGCGAACAGGTTCTGCACCGAGGGCTTGCCCAGGTAGTGGTCGATGCGAAAGACCTGCTTCTCCTCGAGCACCTTGCCCACCGCGGCGTTGATGGCGCGGTTGGAGGCGAGGTCGTGGCCCAGCGGCTTCTCGAGCACGACGCGGGTGCGCGGGCCGTTGAGCCCGGCGGCGGCGATCTGCTCGACCACCTGCGTGAAGAGCGCGGGCGCCGTGGCCACGTACATCACGACCGTCTTGGCGTCGCGCTGCTTGAGCAGATCGGCCAGGCTGGCGTAGTCGGCGGGCTTGGACAGGTCCATGCGCAGGTAGTGCAGCATGGAGGCGAACTTCTTGAACTCCTCGGGGGAGGGGCGCTTGGCGCCTTCGACGGCGCTGAAGCGCGACTGGATCAGCTCGCGGTACTGGTCGTCCGACAGGTCGTCGCGCGCCACGCCGACGATGCGCCCGTCCTGCGGCAGGCTGCCGTGCCTGAAGGCCTGGAACAGCGCGGGCATCAGCTTGCGCCACGCAAGGTCGCCAGTACCGCCGAACAGAACGAGATCGAAGCTCATGAGAAAACTTTCCTTTGTCTGAATGCCGAGCAGGCAACGTGCCAGTCGCGATGGTACTTGTACCGATTCGGCACACCTGTACTAAAGCTACGCTGTCCCATGGCCGCGAGGCCTTTTTTTATTGCCGAGGCAGGGGAATACCAATGAAGAAGCTTTTCACGGCAGCCGCGCTGCTGGGTCTGTCGGCCGCCGCGTCGGCGCAGACTGTCAACGTCATCTGCTCGGTGCAGGCCGAGTGGTGCAACGTGATCTCCACCGTCTACGCCCGCACCACGGGCGTGCGCATCAACATGGCGCTCAAGGGCTCGGGCGAGGCGCTGGCCCAGCTCATCGCCGAGAAGGACAACCCCAAGACCGACGTCTGGTTCGGCGGCACGGGCGACCCGCACCTGCAGGCGGCCGAGCAGGGGCTCACGCTCGAGTACAAGTCGCCCACGCTCACGCAGCTGCATCCCTGGGCCCAGCAGCAGGCCAAGCAGTCGGGCTACAAGACCGTGGGCATCTACTCGGGCCCGCTGGGCTTCGGCTACAACCCCGAGCTGCTCGCCAAGAAGAAGCTGCCCGTGCCCAAGACCTGGGCCGACCTGCTCAAGCCCGAGTACAAGGGCGACATCCAGGTGGCCAACCCCGCGTCGAGCGGCACGGCCTACACCATGATCGCCACGCTGGTGCAGCTCATGGGCGAGGACAAGGCCTTCGACTACCTCAAGGCGCTGCACAAGAACGTCGGCCAGTACACCCGCTCGGGCACCGGCCCGATCAAGGCGGTGGCGCGCGGCGAAACCGCGATCTCCATCAGCTTCGTGCACGACGGCCCGGGCGAGAAGATGCAGGGCTTTCCGGTCGAAACCATCACGCCGAGCGACGGCACCGGCGCCGAGATCGGCTCCATGAGCGTCATCAAGGGCGCGCGCAACCTCGATGCGGCCAAGAAGTTCTACGAATGGGCGCTCACGCCCGCCGCGCAGGAACTGGGCGCCGCCAACAAGCAGTTCCAGCTGCCCAGCAATGCGAGCGCCAAGCTCGACCCGCGCATCCCTGATTTCAAGAAGATCAAGTTCATCAACTACGACTACGCCAAGTACGGCGCCAGCGCCGAGCGCCGCCGCCTGATCGCGCGCTGGGAAAAAGACGTCAACTCGCTGCCGCGCTAAGTGCAGGCGCGTTCCAACGAAGGCGCGCCGGCCAACCCGGCGTCCCTGGCCGCCGCCCGGCGCGCGCGGCGATGGATCTGGGCCTGGGTCGCGCTGGGCCTGGTGGCCTATCTCGTGCTGCCCTGGTATGCGATCCAGGATTCGACCTGGTACGAAGCCGTTCCGCAGGTCTTCGGGCAGGCGGAAGGCGCCAACGGCCTGATGCAGGCGGCCACGCAGGGCCGCAGCTGGCTCTTCATCGGGCTGGCCGGGTTGCTGCTGTGCGCTGTCGGTGCGGCCTTGCCGGCCGGCAAGGCGCAGGGGCGCTGGCTGCTGGCGGGCGGCGCGATCGGCGCCATCGGCCTGGCCGTGGCGGGCTTCACCATCGGCGCGCGCGGCTGGAGCGTCGCGGCGCTCAACACCCAGTTCGGCGAGTTGGCGCTCAACCAGTTCGGCATCGGCGCGGGCGGCTTCGTGGCGCTCACGGCGCTGGTGCTGCTGGCGGCCTTCGGCATGGCGCGGCTCGGCCTGTTCAAGGGCGACCTGTTCGTCTCTGCCTCGGTGGTCGGCTGCGGCGTGCTGATGGCGCTGTTCATCGCCTACCCGGTGAGCCGGGCACTGTCGGGCGCCTTCTTCAACGAAGACGGGCAGTGGTCGATCGCGGCCTTCGCGGCGCGCGTGTTCACCGAGCGCATCTGGGGCCTGGGCTGCCTGGCGGGCGGCGTGCGCTGCGGCGTGGCGTGGAACACGCTGGTGCTGGCGCTGCTCACGGCGGCCGGCACCACCTTCCTGGGCACGCTGATGGCGCTGATGGCCGAGCGCGGCAGTCGGCGCGGGCAGGGCGCATTGCGGGTGCTGGCGCTGCTGCCGATCATCACGCCGCCGTTCGTCGTCGGCCTGGGCCTCATCTTGCTGTTCGGCCGTGCCGGCATCGTCAACCAGGTGCTCGAAAACGTGTTCGGCATCGAGCCCACGCGCTGGTTCTACGGCATGCCGGGCGTGCTGGTGGCGCAGCTGTTCGCCTTCACGCCCATCGCCTTCATGATCATGCGCGGCGTGGTGCAGGGCATCGCGCCCAGCCTGGAAGAGGCTGCGCAGATGCTGCGCGCCGACCGGCGCCGGGCCTTCTTCACCGTCACGCTGCCGCTGCTCAAGCCCGGGCTGGCCAACGCCTTCCTGGTCGGCTTCATCGAGAGCATTGCCGACTTCGGCAACCCGGTGGTGGTGGGCGGGCAGTTCTCGGTGCTGTCGACCGACATCTTCTTCGCCATCGTCGGCGCGCAGTACGACCAGGGCCGCGCCGCGTCGCTGGCCTGGGTGCTCACGCTGTTCGCGCTCGGCGTGTTCGCGCTGCAGCGCGGCCTGCTCGGCAAGCAGAACTACACGACGGTGAGCGGCAAGGGCGATGCCGGCATCGCGATGCCGTTGCCCGACGGCGTGCGCCGCACCATCCAGTGCATCGCGCTGCCGTGGATCGCCTTCACCGCCGTGGTCTACCTGTTCGCCTTCGCGGGCGGCTTCGTGCAGACCTGGGGCCGCGACTACAGCTTCACGCTCAACCACTTCAAGAGCGCCTTCGCGCTGGAGTGGGGCCAGTTCGGGCTGGTGTGGGCCGGTACGGCGTGGAACTCGCTGATCACCACGCTGAAGCTGGCCGGCATCTCGGCGCCGATCACCGCAGCGCTGGGCCTGCTCATTGCCTGGCTGTTGGCGCGCAACGAGTTCAAGGGGCAGGGCGCCTTCGAGTTCGGCGCGCTGCTGGCCTTTGCGATCCCGGGCACGGTGCTGGGCGTGAGCTACATCCTGGCCTTCAACGTGCCGCCGTTCGAGCTCACGGGCACGGGGCTGATCATCGTGCTGTGCTTTATGTTCCGCAATCTGCCGGTGGGCGTGCGGGCCGGCACGGCGGCCTTCAAGCAACTCGACCGCTCGCTCGACGAGGCCTCGCTGATGCTGCGCGCGTCCACGTCGCAGACGCTGTTCAAGGTGGTGCTGCCGCTGCTCAAGCCGGCGCTGGTGGCTGCGCTGGTCTACAGCTTCGTGCGCGCCATGACGACGGTGAGCGCCGTGATCTTCCTGGTCACGGCCGAGAACGAACTGGCCACCACCTACATCATCGGCCGCGTCGGCAATGGCGACTACGGCATTGCGCTGGCCTACTGCACGGTGCTCATGGTGCTGATGTCGCTGGCCATTGCGCTGGTGCAGTTCGTGGTCGGAGAGCGCAAGTTGGGAAGACGCGGGGCCACGCCCAATCATCAAGGGCATCACAAAATGGAAAGCCTCTCCGCATGAACGGTATCGAATTCCGCAACGTCACCAAGCGCTACGGCACGGACAAGAACGGGCCGATGGCCGTCAAGGGCATCAGCTTCGAGGTGCCCGTGGGCACGCTCACCACCATCCTCGGCCCCTCGGGCTGCGGCAAGACGACCACGCTGCGCATGATCGCGGGGCTCGAATCGCCCACCTCGGGCTCGATCTTCATGGGCGGGCGCGACGTCACCACGCTCGGCCCGGGCGAGCGCAACGTGAGCATGATGTTCCAGAGCTACGCGCTGTTCCCGCACATGAACGTGATCGAGAACGTGGGCTACGGCCTGCGCATGAGCGGTGTGAAGAAGGACGAAGCCACGGTGCGCGCGCGCGAGGCGCTCAGGGGCGTGGGCCTGGTCGGTTTCGACGAGCGCCTGCCCAGCGAGCTGTCGGGTGGCCAGCAGCAGCGCGTGGCCCTGGCGCGCGCGCTGGTGCTCGAGCCGGCGGTGCTGCTGTTCGACGAGCCGCTGTCCAATCTCGATGCCCGCCTGCGGCGCGAGATGCGCGAGGAAATCCGCTCATTGCAGCAGCGCCTGAAGCTCACCGTGGCCTACGTGACGCACGACCAGAGCGAGGCCCTGGCCGTGAGCGACCAGATCATCGTCATGGACCACGGCGTGATCGCCCAGCGCGGCACGCCCGAGCAGCTCTACGGCCGGCCCGAGAGCGAGTTCGTCGCCGGCTTCATGGGCGAAGCCATGGTGTTCCCGGCCGTGGCACAGGCCGACGGCAGCGTCACGCTCGGCCCGCTGCGCCTGCAGCCGCGCTACGCGGTGGCGCCCGGCACGGTGAAGGTGGCGGTGCGGCCCGAGGCCTGGGACATCGGCGCGCTCGACGGCCTGCCCGCCACGCTGCGCAAGTCGGCGTACCTGGGCAGCTTCTACGAGTACGGCTTCGACACCCCGCTGGGGCCGGTCTTCGTGGTCTCGACCGACCTGTCGCGCCCGCTGGCGGCCGGCACGCAGACCACCCTGTCGCTCGGAACCCATGGTGTGAGCGTGGTGCCCGGCGCATGAAACAATGGCGCCATGAACGTGGTTTTCGATCTTGGCGCCGTGCTGTTCGCCTGGGAGCCGGCACGGCTGGTCCAGGCCCATCTCCCCTCTCACGCCCCCACTGACGCCGCCGCCGCGGCCCTGGGCCGGGCCCTTTTCCATCACGACGACTGGACCGGCTTCGACTGCGGCACCCGCACGCTGGACGATGCCATCGCCCGCATGTCGGCGCGGCTGGCGCTGCCCGCCGAGTCGCTGCACGCCATGCTCGACGGGCTCGGGGAGCGGCTGGCGCCGATCGACGTCACGGTCGCGATGCTCGAAGAGCTGCTCGTGCAGCGCGACGCCGGCGAGCCGCTGCGCCTGTACTACCTGTCGAACATGCCCGTGCCCTTCGCCCGCGCCCTCGAGCGCCGGCACGCCTTCATGCGGCGCTTCGACGGCGGCGTGTTCTCGGGTGACGTGAAGTTCCTCAAGCCCGAGCGCGAGATCTACGAGCTGCTGGCCATGCGCCACGGCCTCGAGCCCGAGCAGACCGTGTTCATCGACGACTCGGCCGCCAACGTCGAGATGGCGCGCGCCTTCGGCTGGCACGCCATCCACTGCACCGCGCCGGCCATGCTGCCGTCGCAGCTGCAGCGCTACCTGCCGGTGAGCACCACCTTGTCGGTGTCGAACCCCAGGCTGCGGGCGTAGTCCAGCTCGGCCTGCAGCGCGTCGTCTTCGAGGCGCGGCGCGCGCGACAGCACCCAAAGGAATTCACGGTCGGGCGTGCCGACCAGCGCCACCTGGTAGTCGCGGTCGAGCTTCAATATCCAGTAGTCGCCCCACACCAGCGGCAGCCAGCCCATCCAGGCGGGGGCGAAGCGCACCTGCAGCCGTCCCGCGCCGGGCTGGCCGGCCACGGGCACCACGCGCGCACTGCCGATCGCCTCGTCGAAGTTGCCGTCCTCGCGCACGCAGCGGTTGCGCACCTGCACGGTGCCATCGGGCTGCGGCGTGTACTCGGCGCTCACCGGGCCGGCGCACTGTTTCTGGAAGCGGTTGGGCAGCCGCGCCTGTTCGTGCCAGACGCCGGCATAGCGGTGCAGGTCGACCGGCGCCACCACCTGCAGCGGTGCGCGCATCAGCGGGGCGCCGTCGGCCGGACCGGCGGGCCGGGCACGGGCCGTGCGTGCGGCGCCCAGCGCGTACCAGGTGGCCACGCCGCCCACGACGAAGGCGGTGGCCATGGTGCCGATCGCGTGGCTGGTGCGGCGGTCGTCGAAGGCGCGACCGGCGGCGGTCGCGGGGCGTGGGGGGCGAGGGGTCATGAGGGCTCCTGAGGAAAGTCGTTCTCGGCGTGGATGCCGCGTCCCGCTCAGGGTGCCCCGGGCCGCGGCCGGCTGCCGTCAGCCGGGGACCACAGCCCCTGTAGGGCAGGGCGGCCGACAACCCTTCGCGCTGCAGGCCGATGGAGCTTCGCGAAAACCCGTGCTACGGTTCGCATGAAAACATCGACCGCCGCGCAACTGCGTGCAGGACTTGTCACACCCCTCCCCGGATAATTGATTTCATGAACCAACTCGATGCACTCCGCCAGTGGACCACCGTGGTTGCCGACACCGGCGACTTCAAGCAGCTCAGCATTTCCAAGCCGCAGGACGCGACCACCAACCCGTCGCTGATCCTCAAAGCCGTGCAGAAGGCCGAGTACCGGCCGCTGCTCGATGAAACCGTGAAGGCCCACGCCGGCAAGCCGCTCGACGAAGTCATCGACCGCCTGCTGGTGCGCTTCGGCACCGAAATCCTCTCCATCATCCCGGGCCGCGTGTCCACCGAAGTCGACGCACGCCTGTCGTTCGACACCGCCGCCACCGTGGCCCGTGGCGAGCGCATCGTGGCGCTGTACAAGGCCGAGGGCATCGACACCGAGAAGCGCCTGCTGATCAAGGTCGCCTCCACCTGGGAAGGCATCGAGGCCGCGCGCCTGCTCGAGCAGAAGGGCATCCGCACCAACCTCACGCTGCTGTTTTCGTTCGCGCAGGCCGTGGCCTGCGGCGCGGCCGGCGTGCAGCTCATCTCGCCCTTCGTGGGCCGCATCTACGACTGGTACAAGAAGTCGGCCGGCGCCAAGTGGGACGAAGCCGCCAGCGCGGGCGCCAACGACCCCGGCGTGAAGTCGGTGCGTGAAATCTTCAACTACTACAAGCAGCAGGGCATCAAGACCGAGGTCATGGGCGCGAGCTTCCGCAACGTGGGGCAGATCCAGGCGCTCGCCGGTTGCGACCTGCTGACCATCAGCCCCGAGCTGCTGGCCGAGCTGGCCGCGAGCAACGAGCCGCTCACGCACGCGCTCGACGCCAAGGCTGCCGCGAGCGGCACGGCCGAGAAGGTGAGCTACGACGAGGCCGGCTTCCGCTTCGCGCTCAACGAAGACGCCATGGCCACCGAGAAGCTCGCCGAAGGCATCCGCGCCTTCGCGGCCGACGCCGTGAAGCTCGAAAAGCTCATGCAGGAAAGCGGCAAGTAAACATGACCATGACCCTGCGCTGTGACCGCGCGTCGGCCTGGGCGCAACTGCAGTCCAGCTTCGACACGGCCGGTCGCCAGTTCGATCTTCGCCATGCCTTCGTGGACGACGCCGGGCGCTTCGCGCGCTTCAGCCAGGAGGCGCCGCACGTTTTCGCCGACCTGTCGAAGAACCTCATCGACGCGCGCACTGAGGCGCTGCTGTTCACGCTGGCGCGCGAATGCGGCCTCGAAGCCCACCGCGACGCCATGTTCGCGGGCGCGCACATCAACAACACCGAAGACCGCGCCGTGCTGCACACGCTGCTGCGCGCGCCGGCCGACGCGGCCACCGGCCGCCAGACGGCCCACGAGTTGCGCGAGGTGCATGCCACGCTCGACGCCATGCTGGCCTACGCCGAGAAGGTGCGCAGCGACCACACGATCACCGACGTGGTCAACATCGGCATCGGCGGCTCCGACCTCGGCCCGCAGATGGCCGTGCTGGCGCTCGCGGAGTTCGTGGCGCCGGGCAAGCGCTTCCACTTCGTCTCGAACGTCGACGGCCACGAACTGGCGGGCGTGCTCAAGGGCTTGGCGCCCGAGCACACGCTGTTCCTGGTCGCTTCCAAGACCTTCACCACGGCCGAGACGATGACCAACGCGCTCTCGGCCAAGCGCTGGTACGAGCAGTCGGGCGGCACCGACATCGCCGGCCATTTCGCCGCGCTCACCACCAACGTCGAGGCCGCGAAGCAGTTCGGCATCGACACCACCTTCGGCTTCTGGGACTGGGTGGGCGGGCGTTACTCGCTGTGGTCGGCCATCGGCCTGCCGATCGCGCTGGCCATCGGCGCCGACGGCTTTCGCCGGCTGCTGGCGGGTGCGCATGCGATGGACGAGCACTTCCGCACCGCGCCGCTCGAGCAGAACCTGCCCGTGCGCCTGGGCCTGCTCGACGTCTGGTACCGCAACTTCCACCGCTTCACGAGCCGCAGCATCGCGCCGTACCACAGCGCCCTGAAGCGCGTGCCGGCCTACCTGCAGCAGCTCGAGATGGAGAGCAACGGCAAGCAGGTCGACGCGAGCGGCGCGCCGCTGGCCTTCGGCACCTCGCCCGTGCTCTGGGGCGAGCCCGGCACCAACGGGCAGCACGCCTACTTCCAGATGCTGCACCAGGGCACCGACGTGATCCCGCTCGAGTTCATGGCGGTGCGCGACGCCTCGCACGACCTCGACGGCCACCACCCCAAGCTGCTGGCCAATGCGCTCGCGCAGGCGCAGGCGCTGATGGTCGGCAAGCTCGACGAAGGCGGCCACAAGAACTTTCCGGGCAACCGGCCGAGCACCTTCTTCGTGTTCGAGAAGCTCACGCCCGAAGCGCTGGGCGCCTTCCTCGCGATGTACGAGCACCGCGTGTTCACCAGCGGCGCGCTGTGGGGCATCAACAGCTTCGACCAGTGGGGCGTGGAGCTCGGCAAGGTGCTGGCGCGCGACATCGAGCCGCGGCTGACCTCGGGCGATGTCTCGGGGCTCGATGCCTCCACGGCCGGCCTGCTGCAGCGGCTGAGCACCTGACGGCGCACGTCACTGCAAGCCTCGCAAGCCTTGGCCAAAGGCTCTATCCACTAGGCCTTTAGGCCATTGGTTTGCAGGGTGGTGGCCGGTTTGGCCGAGTTTGTCGTTGCACAGTGCGCCGATATGATGGCCCCGGGGAAATTTCCCTGGGATTCATCAAGAGGAGCGAGTCAATGGACTTTCAAACAGCGGTCAAGACGTGCATCGCCAAGTACACCGATTTCACGGGTCGTGCGTCGCGTTCCGAGTTCTGGTGGTTTTTTCTGGCCCAGTTCGGCGTGCTCGTCGTGACGGGCCTGATCCATGAGTACGTGTACTTCATTGCAGCGCTGGCCCTGCTTCTGCCCGCCCTCGCGGTGGGCGTGCGCCGCCTGCACGACATCGGCAAGAGCGGCTGGTTCTTGCTGCTGTCGATCATCCCGCTGATCAATCTGGTGCTGATCTACTTCTTCGTTCAGCCGTCGCAGCCGGAGAGCAATGCTTACGGCGAACCGCCGAGCGCCTGATCTTTCTGCCAAGGGCCGCACACGCGGCCCTTTTCTTTTGAGGTGCTAGCAGCTCATGCCATCGCCGTTTCGACGGACGCAGGTGCAGCAGGCGCACCGCTTGCCATCCGCACGCACAGGTCGAAAGCCTGCTGCAGCCCTTCGATCTGCGCCACGCCCTGGCCGGCGATGTCGAAGGCGCTGCCGCTGGCCGAGGTGGCCACGGGCACGGGCAGGCCGCCATGCAAGGTCACGCCCTGCTCGAAGCCCATGAGCTTCATCGCGATCTGGCCCTGGTCGTGGTACATCGACACCACCGCGTCCACGTCGCCGCGCCGTGCGCCGATGAACACGGTGTCGGGCGAGAACGGACCGCGCGCGTCGTGGCCTTCGGCGCGCAGCTGTTCGATGGCGGGCGCGATGATCTCGATCTCTTCCATGCCGATCGAGCCGCCGTCGCCCGCGTGCGGGTTGAGCCCGGTCACGGCGATGCGTGGGTGTGCCACGCCGGCGCGTCGCAGTGCCGACGCGATGATCTTCACGGCGTCGCGCACGCCCTCCACGGTGATGTGCCGGGCCACGTCCTTCAGCGGGATGTGCGAGGTCACGCGCGAGGTCCACAGCGACCCGGTGAGGTTGAACTCGCAGACGAAGCCGGTGACCGCGAAGCGCTCCTGCATGTAGCGCAGCTCGTCCTCGTGCACGAGGCCGCCCAGGCGCAGCGAATGCTTGTTGAGCGGCGCGAAGAGGATCGCGTCGGCCTGGCCGTTTCGCACGGCGTGCGTGGCCAGCTCCAGCGCTTCGAACGAGGCCCGGCCCGAGCGCTCGTTCGACTCGCCGAGCACCGGTTCCTCGCCTGCCATCCAGTCGCGCACGAGGAGGCTCGGACGGCCGTCCTCGAAGCGCAGGCTGTCGAGGGTGTTCACCTGCAGCGGCGCCAGCTTCGCGCCCGCCACGCGCTCGCCCGCGGCCAGCACGACGGGGTCGGCGATCAGCAGCACGCGCGCGGCGTCGAGGTTGCGCTGGCGCGCGAGCAGCTTCACGGCCATCTCGGGGCCGACGCCGCTGGGGTCGCCGAGCAACACGGCGATGCGGGGTTTGGCGGAGGTCACGCGCGGGGAGGAGGAGGGGATGGGCATGGTCGATGTCTGAGAAAAAAGGAAGAGGAAGGTCGGCCTCACTCGGCCTTGATGCGCGCATCGCGCACGAGCCGGCCGTAGTGGTCGAACTCCTGCCGGTTCATCGCCGCGAAAGGTTCGCCGGTCAGCGTGCCGGGCTCGCCGCCCAGGGCCTTGATGCGCGACTGCACGTCCGCCAGGCCCATCGTGCGCGTGAGTTCGGCGCTCAGCCGTTCGACCGCCGGGCGCGGCGTGCCGGCCGTCACGTACAGGCCGTACCAGGTCGACACGTCGGCGCCCTTGACGCCCTGCTCGGCCAGCGTCGGCACGTCGGGCAGCTCGGGCGAGCGCTGCGGCGCGCTCACGGCCAGCGCGCGGAACTTGCCGGCGCGGATCTGGCCCATGGCCGAGGAGGTGCTGTCGAACATCATCTCGACCTCGCCCGAGATGATGTCGATGTGCGCCTGCGAGCTGCCCTTGTAGGGCACGTGGATCGAGGTCATGCCCGTGGCCAGGTTGAAGGCTTCGCCGCCCACGTGCTGCGTGCTGCCGATGCCCGACGACGCGTACTTGAAGCCGCCGGGCTTCGCGGCCATCGCGGCCAGCAGGTCTTTCACCGACTTGTAGGGCGAGCTGGCCGACACCACCAGCACGTTGGGCATCACGGCCACGAGGCCGATGGGTTGCAGGTCTTTCAGCGGGTCGTACTTGAGCTTGAGGATGTGTGGCGCCACGGCCTGCGCCGTGTTGGTGGCCAGCAGCAGCGTGGCGCCGTCGGCCGGTGCGCGGGCCGTGAGTTCGCCGGCGATGGTGTTCGATGCGCCGGGGCGGTTCTCCACCGTCACGGGCTGCTTGAGCACGGGCGCGAACTTGTCGGCCAGCACGCGCGCGAGGATGTCGGTGCCGCCGCCCGGCGAGGCGCCGACCAGAATGCGCAGCGGCTTGTCGGGGTAGGCCGGCTGCGCACCCGCGTTCAGGCAGGCGGCCAGCGCCAGCAGCGCCACCAGGCCGGCACCGCGGGCCAGGGGAAAGAGGGTCATCGCGTCGTCTCCTGCTTGTTGTGGGCCCGAGCCTACGGAGCTTCTGGCGCGCGATCCAATCGAAAAAGGCCGAAGCTCCATATACTTTTGTGCATGAAACCCGGCCTCACCGACGCCTCGCTGATGCTCCACGTCCGGCCGCGCCAGCTGCTGTTGCTGGCCCGGCTCGATGCGCATCGCCACCTCGGCCGCGCGGCCGAGGCCATGAACATCAGCCAGCCCGCGGCCACCAAGCTGCTGCAGCAGCTGGAGGAGTCGCTGGGCGAACAGCTCTTTGAGCGCCTGGCGCGCGGCATGGCGCCCACGCCCTACGGCGAGATCCTGATCCGCTACGCCCACCGCGTGCTCAGCGACTTCGGCACCGCGCGCGAGGAAATGCTCGCGCTGCGCTCGGGCCTGAGTGGTGCGCTGCGCGTGGGCAGCGTGCCGGGCGCGGTGCCCGAGCTGCTGGCGCCGGCGCTGGTCGCCTACCACCTGCGCCATCCGCAGGTGGCCGTGTCGGTGGTGGTCGAGACCAGCGACCTGATGCAGGCGCAGCTGGAGCAGGGCGACGTCGACCTCGTGCTGGGCCGCCTCACCGACGGCCACGACGAGGCCAAGTACGCGAGCGTGCCGCTGCTGGGCGAGTCGCAGGTGGTCGTGGTGCGCGCCGCGCACCCGGTGTTCGAGCGCGCGGCCACCGTCACGCTGGCCGAAATGGCGACCTGGTCGTGGGTGCTGCAGCCGCCGGGCTCGCCGCAGCGCGGGCGCTTCGAGGCGGCGATGCGCGAGGCGGGCATCCAGGCGCGGCTGGACATCATCGAAACGGCATCGCCCATCGCCATCACGGCGCTGCTGGAGAACTCCGACATGGCGGCCGTCATGCCAGCTTCGCAGGCCAGCCACTACGCCCGCCTGGGCGTGCTGCGCACCGTGCCGGTGGAGTTGCCGGTGCGCGTGCCGCCGATCTGCCTCATCACCCGCGAGGATCGCGCGCTGTCGCCGGCCGCCGCGCAGTTCCGGCGCCAGCTGCTGGGCGGCGGCGGGCACGCATGAGAACTTCAGACAGACAGTTTTCCATCCTGAATTGCATCAACTAGGGATTTCACTAGCCAACTGGTGCATGAGAGTACTGGTGGTGACTCTCGAAATACCAAAACTGCAAGCGCGTTTCTCCAGAATCCGGGCACGGCGACCACGATACCGAGGCGTCGCTCACCCAAGGAGACACCATGAAGCGCTTTCTGAAAGCGGGCCTCGCCCTCGCACTCATCGGCACGGGCCTTGTGTCCCACGCCGCCACCGAACTCGTGATCGCGACCGTCAACAACGGCCACATGATCGAGATGCAGAAGCTCACGCCCTTCTTCGAAAAGGCCAACCCCGACATCAAGCTCAAGTGGGTCACGCTCGAGGAAGGCACGCTGCGCCAGCGCGTGACCACCGACATCGCCACCAAGGGCGGCCAGTTCGACGTGATGACCATCGGCCTGTACGAAGCGCCGATCTGGTCGAAGAAGGGCTGGCTGCAGCCCATCGCCACCGATGCCGCCTACGACGCCGACGACCTGCTGCCCGCCATCCGCGCCGGCCTGTCGCACGAAGGCAAGCTGTACGCCGCCCCGTTCTACGGCGAGAGCTCGATGCTCATGTACCGCAAGGATCTGGCCGACAAGGTCGGCTTCAAGATGCCCGAGCAGCCCACCTGGGCGCAGGTGAAGGAGCTGGCCGGCAAGATCCATGACCCCAAGGGCGGCCTGTACGGCATGTGCCTGCGCGGCAAGCCGGGCTGGGGCGACAACATGGCCTTCCTGACCACGCTGGTCAACACGAACGGCGGCCAGTGGTTCGATATGCAGTGGAAGCCGCAGATCGACACCAAGCCCTGGAAGGACGCGATCGGCTTCTACGTCGACCTCATGAAGGCCTACGGCCCGCCGGGCGCCTCGGCCAACAGCTTCAACGAGAACCTGGCGCTCTTCAACGAAGGCAAGTGCGGCATGTGGGTGGACGCGACCATCGCGGCCTCGTTCATCAGCGACCCCAAGCAGTCGAAAGTGGCCGACAAGGTGGCCTTCGCACAGGCACCCGTCGCCGTGACACCCAAGGGCGCGAACTGGCTGTGGACCTGGAACCTGGCCATTCCCGCCAGCTCGACCAAGGGCGCCGCTGCGCAGACCTTCGTGAAGTGGGCGACCTCCAAGGAGTACGTCAACCTCGTGGCCAAGGAGCATGGCTGGGGCACGGTGCCCACCGGCACGCGCAAGTCGACCTACGCGAACCCCGAGTTCCAGAAGGTCGCCAAGTTCGCCGCCGCCGAGAAGAAGGCCATCGACAGCGCGAACCTCAGCGACAGCACCTTGCCCAAGTCGCCGTACGTCGGCGTGCAGTACGCGGCCATTCCCGAGTTCCAGGCCATCGGCGTGGCGGTGGGCCAGCAGATGAGCGCGGCACTGTCGGGCAAGGTCACGGTCGACCAGGCGCTGAAGACCTCGCAGCTCGCAGCCGAGCGCGAGATGAAGAAGGCCGGCTACTACAAGTAAGGCTTGGCTTTCTCCCTCCCCTTCCGGGGGAGGGTCGAGGTGGGGGCACGCGGCGCACCGTATGGCCGCAGTGATCGATCAGGGAGCCCCCATCCCCGCCTTCCCCCAGAGGGGGAAGGAGCCAGAGACACAAGAAGGAACCTTCTGATGAAACGCCTCCTGCCCCGTGCCCTCATGGCGCCCGCCGTGCTCACGCTCTTCCTGTGGATGATCGTGCCGCTGCTGATGACGTTGTACTTCTCGTTCGTGAACTACAACCTCATGCAGCCCGGCGAACGCACGTTCGCGGGCCTCGAGAACTTTCACTACTTCGTCACCGACCCCGACTTCTGGCCGGCCACCTGGAATACGCTGCTGCTCATCGGCAGCGTGATCGTCATCACGGTGGTGTTCGGCGTGCTGCTCGCGCTGCTGGTGAACGAGCCCTTCCCGGGTCGCGGCATCGTGCGCGTGCTGCTGATTTCGCCCTTCTTCGTCATGCCTGCAGTGAATGCGCTGCTGTGGAAGCACATGATGATGAACCCCATCTACGGCATCCTGGCCGATGTGTGGCGCTTCTTCGGCGCGCAGCCGGTCGACTGGCTCACCGACGTGCCGCTGTTCTCCGTGATCATCATGGTGGCCTGGCAGTGGCTGCCCTTCGCGTGCCTGATCTTCATCACCTCGCTGCAGTCGCTCGACCGCGAGCAGATGGAAGCCGCGCGCATGGACGGCGCGAGTTCGTTCCAGCGCTTCTTCTATCTCACCATTCCGCACCTGGGCCGCCCGATGGCCGTGGTGATCATGATCGAGATGATCTTCCTGCTCAGCGTGTTCGCCGAGATCGCCATCACCACCAATGGCGGCCCGGGCAACGAGAGCACGAACATGACCTACATGATCTTCAAGCAGTCGCTCATGAACTTCGACGTGGGTGTGGCCTCCGCGGGTGCGCTGTTCGCGGTGGTGCTGGCCAACATCGTCGCGGTGTTCCTGATCCGCATCATCGGCAAGAACCTCGATTGAAGGAACGACCATGCAACCCAGCAACTTCCTTCCCCAGCTGCTGCGCACCGTCGGTGCGTGGGCCGTGGCGCTGCTTCTGTTCTTCCCGCTAGGCTGGCTGTTCCTCACGGCCTTCAAGACGGAGCTGCAGGCGATCCACGTGCCGCCGCTCTTCATCTTCGAGCCCACGCTCGACAACTTCGGCGAAGTGCAGCGCCGCAGCGACTACCTGCTGTACGCGCGCAACTCGCTGATCACCAGCCTGGGCTCGACCATCCTGGGCCTGCTGATCGCCGCGCCCGCCGCGTACTCGATGGCGTTCTTTCGCACGAAGAAGACGCGCGACATCCTCATGTGGATGCTCTCCACCAAGATGATGCCGGCCGTCGGTGCGCTGGTGCCGATCTACGTGCTCGCGCAGACCGCGGGCATGCTGGACTCGCTCACCGCGCTCACCATCGTGTTCACGCTGTCGAACCTGCCGATCATGGTGTGGATGCTCTACAGCGCCTACAAGGACATTCCGAACGAGATCCTCGAAGCCGCGCGCATGGACGGCGCGAGCCTGTGGACCGAGTTCCGCCATGTCGTGATGCCGCTGTCGGTCGGCGGGCTCGCATCGACCGGCCTGCTGTGCCTGGTGCTGAGCTGGAACGAGGCCTTCTGGGCCCTCAACCTCACCTCCGCCAAGGCCGGCACGCTGGCCACGCTCATCGCCTCGTACTCCAGCCCCGAAGGCCTGTTCTGGGCCAAGTTGTCGGCCGCGTCGCTGATGGCCATCGCGCCCATCGTCGTGTTCGGCTGGTTCAGCCAGAAGCAGCTCGTGCAGGGCCTGACCTTCGGCGCCGTCAAGTAAAGAAAGGGAGACATCTCATGGCTTACCTCGAACTCAAGAACATCAAGAAGAGCTTTGGCGACGTTCACATCATCAAGGGCGTCGACCTGCAGATCCAGAAGGGCGAGTTCATCGTCTTCGTCGGGCCTTCGGGCTGCGGCAAGTCGACGCTGCTGCGCCTGATCGCGGGGCTCGAACCCATCACCAGCGGCAACCTGCTGCTCGACAGCAAGGACATCACCTGGACGCCTTCGGGCAAGCGCGACCTGGCGATGGTGTTCCAGAGCTACGCGCTGTACCCGCACATGAGCGTGTACGACAACATGTCCTTCGCGCTGAAGCTCGCGGGCGTGGCCAAGGACGAGATCAGGACCAAGGTCGAGTACGCGGCCAAGACGCTGAACCTCACGCAGTACCTGGACCGCACACCGAAGGACCTGTCGGGCGGCCAGCGCCAGCGCGTGGCCATCGGCCGCGCGATCGTGCGTGCGCCGAAGGTGTTTCTCTTCGACGAGCCGCTGTCGAACCTCGATGCGGCGCTGCGCGGCAACACGCGCGTCGAGATCCACAAGCTGCACCGCGCGCTCGGCGCGACCACGATCTACGTCACGCACGACCAGGTCGAGGCCATGACGCTGGCCGACCGCGTGGTGGTGCTGAAGGACGGGCTCATCGAACAGGTCGGCACGCCGCTCGAACTCTACGACCGCCCGGCCAACCAGTTCGTCGCGCAGTTCATCGGCATGCCGTCGATGAACATGGTGGCGGCGAGCGCGATCCCGAGCTTTTCCGCCGCCACCGGCGGGCGCCTGCCGAGCGACGGCTTCCTGGGCGTGCGCCCCGAAGGCCTGCGCGTGCATCCGAAGCAGGGCGCGGCCGCCGGCGTGCCGGGCCGCGTCGAGCTCATCGAGGCGCTGGGCGCCGACACGCTGATCCACGTGGACGTGGGTGGTGTGCCGCTCATCGCGCGCCAGAACGAACGCACGCCGCTGCAGGCCGGCGACGACGTGGCGGTCGAGCTCGACCCGTCCGTGCTGCACCTGTTCAGCCGCGAAGGCCGCGCCGTCGCCGCCTGATCCGACGCCCCCTCACTTTCAACGGACCTTCCCCGTGACCCTCGCAGCAGCGGGCCTCGTGCCCACCCCACCGGCGCCTTCGGAATTCACGGTGCTTCACCTCGGCCTCGGCTCGTTCCATCGCGCCCACCAGGCCGTCTACCTGCAGCGGCTGATCGATGCGGGCGACACCCGCTGGTCGCTGTCGGGCGCCAACATCCGGCCCGACATGGCCGAGGTCGTTGCGGCGCTGCAGGCCCAGGGCGGGCGCTACACGCTCGAGACGGTGTCGCCGGCCGGCGAGTACCGCTACGAGCAGATCGAAGCCATCCGCGAGGTGCTGTCGTACGAGCCCTCGCTGGCCCCGGTGATCGCGCGCGGCGCCGCGCCATCCACGCGCATCGTCTCCTTCACGGTGACCGAGGCCGGCTACTACCTCGACACCAAGGGCAAGCTCGACCTGTCGTTCGCCGACCTCGCGGCCGACATCGAACGCGCGCGGCGCGGCGAGGCCGGCGAGACGATCTACGGCGCGGTCTGCGCGATCCTGCGGGCACGGCGCGCCGCGCAGGCGGGCCCCGTGACGCTGCTGAACTGCGACAACCTGCGCCACAACGGCGACCGCTTTCGCGCGGGCCTGCTCGAATTCATCGCGCTGGTCGGCGACGCGCCGCTGCAGGCCTGGGTCGATGCCAACACCCGCTGCCCGAACGCGATGGTCGACCGCATCACGCCGCGCCCGCCGCCCGAGCTGCGCGCGCGCGTGCGCGCCGCCACGGGCCGCGACGACGGCGCGGCGGTCACGGGCGAGAGCTTCATCCAGTGGGTGATCGAAGACGACTTCATCGCCGGCCGGCCCGACTGGGGGCGCGTGGGCGTCGAACTCGTCGAATCGGTGCAACCGTATGAAGAGGCCAAGATCCGCATCCTCAACGCCACGCACAGCTGCATCGCCTGGGCCGGCACGCTGGCGGGGCTGGGCTTCATCCATGAAGGCACGCACGACGCGGCCATCCGCCGGATGGCCTTCGACTACGTGACCGACGATGTCATTCCGTGCCTGAGCCCGAGCCCGATCGATCTCGCGGCCTACCGCGACGTGGTGCTCGACCGCTTCGGCAACCCTGCGATCCGCGACACCAACCAGCGCGTGGCGGCCGACGGTTTCTCGAAGATTCCGGGCTTCATCGCGCCGACCGTGCGCGAGCGGCTGGCGGCCGGGCAGGGCATCGACAGCGTGGCGATGCTGCCCGCGCTGTTCCTGGCCTTCCTGCAGCGCTGGCACCGGGGCGCGCTGCCCTATGCCTACCAGGACCAGAGCATGGACGACGCCGCCGCGCACGCCATCTGCGACGCGGCCGATCCGGTGGCGGCGCTGTGCGCCGATGCCGGGCTCTGGGGCAGCCTCGCAGGGGATGCGCGGCTGGTCGATGCGGTGCGCCGTGCCGGCGAGCGCGTGGCCCGCTTCATCGAAGAGAAGGCCGCGCCATGAGCGGCCGCCTGCAGGACCGCCATGTGCTGCTGACCGGTGCCGGCGGCGGCATCGGCCTGGCCGTGGCCGAGGCCTGCATCGCCGAGGGCGCGCGCTGCAGCGTGATCGACCGCGCGACCGCCGCGCCCGAGGCCGTGCGCGCGCTGCAGCAAGCCCATCCCGACGCGCTCGCCTACATCGCGGCCGACGTGACCGACACGCAGGCCATCGCGCACATGCTGGCCGAGGCGCAGGTCGCCTTCGGTCCCGTCCACACGCTGTTCAACAACGCCGCCGTGTTCGACCTCGCGCCGCTGCTCGACAGCGACGAAGCCTCGTTCGACAAGCTCTTCGCCGTCAACGTGAAGGGCATGTTCTTCGTCATGCAGGCCGTGCTGCGCCACATGGTCGAGGCCGGCACGCCGGGCGCGTCGGTCATCAACATGGCCTCGCAGGCCGGGCGCCGCGGCGAGGCGCTGGTGTCGCACTACTGCGCGACCAAGGCGGCCGTCATCAGCTACACGCAGAGCGCCGCGCTGGCCATGGCGCCGCACGGCATCCGCGTCAACGGCATCGCCCCCGGTGTGGTCGACACGCCGATGTGGGACCATGTCGACAGCCTGTTCGCCAAGGCCGAGGGGCTGGCGCCGGGCGAGAAGAAGCGGCGTGTCGGCCTCGCCGTGCCGCTCGGGCGCATGGGCGTGCCGGGCGACATCGCCGGGGCGGCGGTGTTTCTCGCCAGCGACGAGGCGCGCTACATCACGGCGCAGACCCTCAATGTCGACGGCGGCAATGTCATGAGTTGAACCCTTCCTTCCGCATTTCTGCATGAACGACGACTTCCACCTGTACCTCGACAGCGCCGACCTGGCCGAGCTGCAGGCCTGCCTGCCGCACCCGGTGGTGCACGGCGTGACGACCAACCCGACGCTGCTGCAACGCGCCGGCGTGGGGCGCGCCGATGTGCCCGGTCTGCTGAAACGCTGCATCGACCTGGGCGCGCGCCAGGTGCAGGCCCAGGTGTATTCGAGCGAGGTCGACGCCATGCTGGAAGACGCCGCCGTCCTGCTGCCGCAGTTCGACCCCGGCCAGCTCGTCATCAAGATTCCTGCCACGCGCCAGGGCCTGGACGCCGGCGCGCGGCTCATCGCCCAGGGCGTGCCTGTGACGTGGACCGCCGTGTACGCGCCCGAGCAGGCGCACTTCGCCGCGCAGCTGGGCGCGGCCTATGCAGCGCCCTACCTCGGCCGGCTCGAAGATGCCGGCATCGATGGGCTGGCGCTCATCGCGCAGATGCAGTCGCTGGTCGCGCAACGGCCTTCTTCGGGCACGCGGCTGCTGGTGGCGAGCATCCGTTCGCGCGCGGCCTACCTGGCGCTGCTCGGGCTGGGCGTGGGCGCCATCACGATCCCGCCGCGCCTCT
This sequence comes from Variovorax boronicumulans NBRC 103145, assembly GCF_001591345.1. Lineage (GTDB taxonomy): Bacteria > Pseudomonadota > Gammaproteobacteria > Burkholderiales > Burkholderiaceae_C > Variovorax > Variovorax boronicumulans. The sequence goes on from NZ_BCUS01000017.1 coordinate 74,496, forward strand.
TTGCCGAGCTGCTCGACCATCCCGCCACCCTGGCTGCCGAAGCGGGTTTCCTGGCCGACGCCCGCGCCTTGCCCTGACAGAAGAAGAAAATCCAAGCACCATGCGCATTGCACTCACGGGCGAGGCCCTGATCGATTTCACCGCCGGCGAAGGCGGCACCCTGGCGTTCCTCGGCCATGAAGGCGGCTCACCGCTGAACACGGCCGTGGCCTGTGCACGGCTTGGACAGCCGACCGGCTTTCTCACGCAGCTGTCCACCGACCTGTTCGGCGAGCGGCTGATGGCTTTTCTGGAACGCAACGGCGTCGACACCCGGCTCATCCTGCGCAGCGACGCGCCGTCGACGCTGGCGTTCGTCGAGCGCACGCCGCAGACCAACCGCTACGCCTTCTACACACGGGGCAGCGCCGACGCCACCTGGGCGCCCGAGCCGCTGCCGCAGCTGCCCGCGGAATGCCGCTTCCTGCACTTCGGCTCGATCTCGCTGCTGCAGGAGCCGGCGTCGTCGCGCATCACCGACCTCGTGGCCGCCCACACGGGGCGCTGCGTGATCGTGTTCGATCCCAACGTGCGGCCCAGCCTGATCCCGGACATGGCCGCCTACCGCGCCCGCGTCAGCGAGTGGTTCGCCATGGCCGACCTGGTCAAGCTCAGCGACGAAGACGCCGCGCTGCTCGCTCCCGGGCGACCGGTCGATGTGCTCGCGGCCGAGTGCCTCACGGCCGGCGCGCGCGCCGTGGTCGTCACGCGCGGCGGCGCCGGTGCCACGCT
>NZ_BCUS01000018.1 GCF_001591345.1 Variovorax boronicumulans NBRC 103145
GGGCGGATCGGCCAGCGCGCCTTCGCCGCGGAAGGCCGCGCGCGCGGCCTCCCAGCCGGGCAGCGTGGGGGTCCAGAAGGCGGGGCCTTCGATGTAGAGCGTCGGAGGCGTGTTCATGCGTTGACCGCCTTGCCGAAGACCAGCGCGCAGTTGTTGCCGCCGAAACCGAAGGAATTGGAGAGCGCGTAGCGCACCTCGCCCGTGGCAGGTTCGAGCTTGATCTGCGGGCCGAAGCCTTCGTCCAGCGTGCGCGTGTTGACCGTGCCCGGCATCAGGCCGCGCTCGATCGCCAGCAGGCAGACCACGGCCTCGACGATGCCCGCGGCGCCCAGCGTGTGGCCCATGAAGCCCTTGGTCGAGCTGGCGTGCGTGCGCGCCGGGAAGCGGCGTGCCACCAGCGCGCCCTCGACCTCGTCGTTCTTCTGGCTCGCCGTGCCGTGCATGTTGATGTAGTCGATGGCGTCGGCGGCCAGGCCCGCGCGCGCCAGCGCGTCGTCGAGTGCGCGCTCGGCGCCCAGGCCCTCGGGGTGTGGCGTCGACATGTGGTGTGCGTCGCTCGCTTCGCCGTAGCCCAGCAGCTGCGTGGCGCTCTCGCCGGCCTGCACGCGCTCGACCAGCGCGAAGCCGGCCGCCTCGCCCAGGCTGATGCCCTTGCGGTCGGCGTCGAAGGGGCGGCAGGGCTCGGTGGAGACCAGCTCCAGCGAGTTGAAACCGAACAGCACGCTGCCGCACAGTGTGTCAGCGCCGCCGACCACGGCCGCGTCGGCCAGGCCCAGGCGGATCAGGCGCTCGGCCGAGGCGAACACCTTGGCGCTGGACGAGCAGGCGGTGGAAATCGTCTCGCTCGGGCCGTCGATGCCCAGCACCTGCTGCACGAACATGGCCAGCGAATGCGGCGTGTGGACGGCCGCGCGGCGCTGGTCCGGCGGAAAGTTGCCGTCGGCGTCGAGCTGCGTGTAGGCCAGCTCGGTCTCGCCGATGCTGGCCGTGGAGGTGCCGAGCACTAGCGCGATGCGCGTGGCACCGTACTTCTGGCGCGCGGCCGCGACCGCCTCGAGGAAGCCGTCGGCCTGCAGGCCCAGCCAGGCCAGCCGGTTGTTGCGGCAGTCCCAGAACGCGGCCGATTCGGGCAGGCGCACGTCTTCCAGGCCGTCGACACGGCCGATCCAGGTCGGCAGCGGTGCCTCGCCGAAGTCGTTGGCGCGCAGGCCGCTGCGGGAGTGCGCGAGTGCGTCGGCGTGCGCTTCTTTGCCGACGCCGACGGCCGAGGTGGCCGTGTAGGCACTGATTTGAAGGGGAGAAATTCGGGACGGCACGATGGATGTGGGGACAGGCGACAGGCGAAAGGGCGTCGGCGACAGAAGAAAAAGCGGGAAAGCGCAATTTTCACGCAATGAATGTCGCAGCCTACCAGCGTTGCGTATCAGGTTGCGTCGGCTGTTTCCTATAGATGACAGCTCCGGCGCAGGCCCTATTGACGCTCGCCGTCGCCTGTGCGGGCCGCCATGCGCGAGGCCAGCGCCACCAGCAGCAGCACCGGCGCGCCCAGCAGCGCGGTGGCGGTGAAGAAGGTGCTGTAGCCGTAGGCGTCGACAAACGCGCCCGAATAACCGGCGATGAACTTCGGCAGCAGCAGCATCAGCGAGCTGAACAGCGCGTACTGCGTGGCCGAGTAGCTGATGTTGGTCAGGCTCGACAGGTAGGCGATGAAGGCCGCCGAGGCGATGCCGCCGGCCAGGTTGTCGGCCGAGACCACCGCGATCAGCGCCGTCAGGTCGTGCCCGCGCGTGGCCAGCCAGGCGAACAGCAGGTTGCTCGCGGCGCTCAGCACGGCGCCCAGCATCAGCACCCGCATCACGCCCAGGCGCATCGACAGCACGCCGCCCACGAAGGCGCCCACCAGCGTCATGATCACGCCGTAGATCTTGCTGACCGTGGCCACCTGGTCCTTGGTGAAGCCCATGTCCACATAGAAGGGGTTGGCCATGATGCCCATCACCACGTCGCTGATGCGGTAGATGGCGATCAGCGCCAGGATCAGCGCGGCTTGCCACTTGTAGCGGCGGATGAAGTCGGCAAAAGGCTCGATCAGCACGCTTCGCAGCCATTCGCCCGCGTTCTTCGCCTTCGGCAGCACGCGCCGCACCGGTTCGGGCGACAGCAGCACCGTGAGCACGCCGACCGCCATCGAGGCCGCCATGACGAGGTAGGCCGTCTTCCAGGCGCCGTTCTGGTACGCCGCCGCGCCGGTGACGGCCACGGCGGGCGCCACCTCGGCCCAGGCCGCGACCCACAGCACGCCGGCGCCGGCCCAGATCATCGCCAGCCGGTAGCCCGTTTGATAGGCGGCGGCCAGCGCGGCCTGCTTGCGCGTCTCGGCCGATTCGATGCGGAAGGCGTCCAGCGCGATGTCCTGCGTGGCCGAGCCGAAGGCCACCAGCAGCGCGCACCAGATCAGTGGCTGCAGCCCCAGGCGCGGGTCGTTCATCGCCATGCCGACCAGCCCGACGATCACCATGCCCTGCGCCAGCAGCAGCCAGCCGCGCCGGCGCCCCAGCAACGTGGTCAGCGGCGGCAGCGGCAGCCGGTCGACCAGCGGCGCCCAGACCCACTTGAAGCCATAGGCCAGCCCGACCCAGCTCAGGTAGCCGATGGTGGTGCGGTCGATGCCCGCCTCGCGCAGCCGGAAACTCAGCGTGCCCAGCACCAGCAGCAGCGGCAGGCCGGCCGAGAAGCCCAGCGCGAGCATGCGCAGGGTGGCGGGTTCGAGGTAGACCTTGAGCGCGTCGCGCCAGGGCAGCGCGGTGCTCGCGGGGGCTTGGGTGGGTTCGGCGGGCGGTGCGGACATGAGTGGGGGATTGTCCATGAGTGCCGCCCGGCCGCCCGGCCGCCCGAAGGCACTCGCACCGCAGCCGAAGGCGGAGGTTTTCGTGGAGTGCCGGGGACATCGGCGCGCCCACTTGTCTTCATTTGTTCCTATCATCCGGGCACCTATGTGCACACGATGCGAACGCCCCCTTTCCGCCCTCTCCGAAGCCTCGGCATGGAACCCGCGCCGGGCCTTCCTGCTGGCCGCCGCCGGTGCGGCGCTGAGCGCGCCGGCGCTGGCGCAGGTCAATGTCGGCAATGCCTCGGTGGCGCGCAACCTCGTGCCCGCCGACCAGATCGAGGCGGCCGGCGTGCAGCAGTACGGCCAGCTGCTCGCACAGGCGCGCGCCAAGGGCGCACTGGCCGGCGACGGCAACCCGCAGCTGCAGCGCCTGCGCACCATCGCGCAGCGGCTCATTCCCTTCGCCCTGCCGTGGAACACCCGCGCCCGCGAGTGGAAGTGGGAGGTGAACCTGATCGGCAGCAAGCAGATCAACGCCTTCTGCATGCCCGGCGGCAAGATCGCCTTCTTCACCGGCATCCTCGAGCAGCTCAAGCTGAGCGACGACGAGGTCGCGATGGTCATGGGCCATGAAATGGCGCACGCGCTGCGCGAACACGCCCGCGCCCGCATGGCCAAGAGCGTCGGCACCGGCGCGGCGCTGTCCATCGGCGCGCAGCTGCTGGGGCTCGGCCAGGTCGGCGACCTCGCGGCGCGCGCCGGCACGCAGCTCATCACCCTGAAGTTCAGCCGCAGCGACGAGACCGACGCCGACCTCGTGGGCCTGGAGCTCGCCGCGCGCGCGGGCTACGACCCGCAGGCCTCGGTGTCGCTGTGGAAGAAGATGGCCACCGCCTCCAAGAACCAGGGCGGCCTGAGCTTCCTGTCGACCCACCCGAGCGGGCCGGACCGCATCGCCAAGCTCGAGGCGAACGTGCCGAAGGTCGAGAACCTGTACCGGGCGGCTGCGCGCAAGTAGCTGCGCTTCCCGCCGCGTTCAGTCGGCGGTGATGTTCCCCTTCTTCACCACCGTCGCCCAGCGCTGCGCATCCTTCTGGATCAGCGCGCCGAACGCCGCCGGCGTCGAGCTGGCGGGCACCATGCCCTGCGACTCGAAGGACTTCGCCACTTCGGGCGACTTCAGCACCGCGGCGATCTCCGTGTTCAGCCGCGCCACCACGTTGGCCGGCGTGCCCTTGGGCGCGAGCACGCCGTACCACATGTCGACGTTGTCGGCGGTCACGCCGGCCTCGGCCAGGGTGGGCACGTCGGGCAACTGCGGCAGGCGGTGGCCGCTGCCGGTGGCGAGCGCCTTGAGCTTGCCGGCCTGGATGTGCTGCAGCGCCACGTGCACCGGCAGGAACATCGCATCGATGCGCCCGCCCAGCAGGTCGGTCACGGCGCCGGCCGTGCCCTTGTAGGGCACGTGCAGCAGGTCGGTGCCGGTGCCCTGCATCAGGAGCGCCATCGACAGGTGGTGCGGCGTGCCGACACCGGGCGTGGCGTAGGTCAGCTTGCCGGGGTTGGCCTTGGCGGTGGCCACCAGCTGCGCGAGCGAGCCCGCCTTCTGGGTGGCCGGGTTGGTCACCAGCAGCAGTGTGCCCCACGAGGTCTGCGACACCGGCGTGAAGTCGGCTACCGGGTCGTAGGCGAGCGACTTGTACAGGCCCTTGTTCATCACCAGCGTGTTGACCTGCACCAGCAGCGTGTAGCCGTCGGGCTTGGCGCGTGCCACCTTCTCGCTGCCGATGTTGCCGCTGGCGCCGGCCAGGTTTTCCACGATCACCGGCTGGCCGAGCACGGCGGGCAGGCGGGCCGAGAGCTGGCGTGCGATCAGGTCGATGCCGGTGCCGGGCGTGTAGGGCACCACCAGCGTCACTGGCTGGTCGGGCCAGGCATGGGCCGCGGCGGCGCTGGCCGCAACCAGCAGGGTGGCGAAGGTTCGGGTCAGAAATCTCATGGGGTCTTGTCTCCGTCTTGATCTGTGAATGTGCCGGCGCTCAGAGGTATGACGCGCGCGCCTTCAGCGCCGCCGGGTCGTAGCCGGCCACGCGCTTGTAGTGGTCGGAGATCGCCTGCAGTTCCTGCTGCGTGACGATCGCGTCGAGGTTCTCGACGCGCTGGCCGCCCGAACGCTCGAACACCTCGCGCAGGATGGTGTCGGGCGGGTTGCTGCGGTTGGTCAGCACCACGTCGGTGGTGGCCTTCACGCGCACGCGGTCGTAGGTGTCGAGCGCCGCGATGCCCACGCCTTCGCGCTTCATCGCACCGGCGAGAAAGCGCGCGTCGATGATCGCCTGGCCCGCGCCGTTGGAGCCGCGCGGCACCATCGGGTGCGCGGCGTCGCCCAGCAGCGTGAGGCGGCCGTGGCTCCAGCGCGGCAGCGGGTCCTGGTCGACCATCGGGTACTCCAGGATGGTGTCGGAGGCCAGGATCAGCGCGGGCACGTCGAGCCAGTCGAAGTGCCAGTCGGCGAAGGCGGGCAGGAAGTCCTCGAGGCGCCCGGCGCGGCTCCAGTCGCGCATCGCGGGCTGGGGCGCGTGGATCTCGGCCACCCAGTTCACGAGCTGGCGGCCCTGGTCGTCGATGTCGTTGCGGATCGGGTAGATCACCATCTTGCCGACGGTGAGCCAGCCCGCGCGCACCATGCTGCCGCCCGAGAGAAAGGGCTTCCAGGCCGCGGTGCCGCGCCACATGTTGATGCCCGAATAGCGCGGCGCGCCCTCGTTCGGATACAGCTGCTTGCGCAGCGCCGAGTGGATGCCGTCGCAGCCCACCGCGACCGCGCCGCGCACCGGCGCGCGGCCGTCGGCAAAGTGCACCGTCACGCCGTCGGCGTCCTGTTCGACGCCGGTGCAGCGGTGGCCGCACTGCACGCTGTCGGGGCCCAGGCGCTTCAAGGTTTCGTTCAGCAGCACGGTCTGCAGGTCGCCGCGGTGGATCGAGTACTGCGGCCAGTCGTAGCCCGCGTGCTGACCGGCGGGCTCGCGGAACACGAGCTGGCCGTGCTCGGTGAAGAAGACCGCCTCCTGCGTGCGCACGCCCACGGCGTCGAGCGCGTCGAGCAGGCCCAGCTCGGAGAGCTCGCGCACCGCATGCGGCAGCAGGTTGATGCCCACGCCGAGCGGGCGCAGCGCGGGCACGGCCTCGTACACGCGGCAGGCGATGCCGGCCTGGTGCAGGCTCAGGGCGAGGGTCAGGCCGCCGATGCCGGCGCCGAGGATGATGACTTCGTTAGGTGCGGTGCTCATGGGGTCCGTATTGGGACCGCAAACGATGCATATGGAAAATTTAGATGTGATATGGATTTATCATGAATCCTTATGAACCTGACCACGCGCCAGATGCGCGCCTTCCTGCAGGTGGCGCGCATCGGCAACTTCACCCGCGCGGCGGAGCAGGCGCACATCACCCAGGCCGGCCTGAGCATCCTGATCCGCGAGATGGAGAAGCAGCTCGGCTGCCGCCTGTTCGACCGCACCACGCGCATGGTGAGCCTCACGCCGGCCGGCCGGCGGCTGCTGCCGGTGGTGGAACGGCTCGTCACCGACCTCGATGACGTGGCCGCCGAACTCGGCGCCGAGGGCGACGCGGCACGCCAGACGCTGCGCATCGCGGCCACGCCGCTGGTGTCCTCGCACCTGCTGCCCTGGGTGTTCGCGAGCTTTCGCGCCGCGCATCCGCAGGTCGTGCTGCGCCTCTTCGACGCCGACCTGCGCGACGTGGAAGCGATGGTGGCCGCGGGCGAGGCCGACCTCGGCCTGGGCTTCTTTTTCAAGGCCGCGGCGGGGCTCGACCGCACGCCCGTGGGGCGTTTCGAGCTGATGCGCGTCACGCAGGCCACGGCCGACGGCGAACCGGTCGGCACCGCGCCCTGGTCCGCGCTGCGCGGCGCCACGCTGATCGGCCTGCCGCCCGGCAACCCGATCCAGAAGGTGATCGAACGACAGCTCGGCGAGATCGGTCTGGCCGACGCGCAGCGGCCCGCCTTCAACTTCTTCGGCACGCTGATCTCGATGGTCGAGGCCGGCTTCGGCACCGCCGTGATGCCCACCTTCGCGCTCGCGGCCTGCCGCCGTCACCGCGTGAAGACCGACGTGCTGCTGAAACCGCGCGTGGGCATGGACTTCTTTCGCCTGACCAAGCGCGGCACGCACGAGACCGAGGCGATGCGCGCCTTCAGCGAGACGCTGGCGAAGGCGCTGCCTGCGCTGTCCCGCTAGCCGTTACACCATCGCGTTGTCGCCGCCGGGAATCTCGTGCGCCTTGATCTGCCGGCGCGTGAGCTTGTAGAGCGTGGACGACAGGAAGCCGTCCTGGTGGGTGTTCTTGGTGACGTTCACCACGAACTCGTCCTCGGGCGCCACGGCCTGCGCGCCCATGATCCAGCGCACGCTCTCGCGGTAGTTGTAGAGCACCTTGTCGTTGGCGTCGGCCAGCAGGGTCGACAGCGTGGCCATGGCGATGGCGTCGCCGTTGGTCGCGTGCTCGCGCACGAAGTCCAGGTGGCGGTGTCGCACGGGGATGTCGGACAGGTCGCTGATGAACATCAACGCGCCCTCGGTGGCGTCGTCGTGGCCCAGCTCGCGGGCCTTCAGCATGGCCTCGACCGCCTGCGCCTGCAGCGCGGGGCGCTGCGCCGCGGGCGTGGCGTCTTCCCAGGCCATGTCGTGGCAGAGGTAGCCCAGCTTGTAGGCTGCGACGCTGTTGCCGGCCTGTGCCGCCTGGCCGTAGCAGTGCATCGCCTGCTGCCGGTCCTTGGTACCGTGCTCGCCGCCCGCGTGGAAGATGCCGAGCGTGAGCAGGCACGATTTGTCGCCGGCGGCCAGCCCCATCTCCAGGATCTCGAAGGCTTCCTGGTTGCGCGGCACGCGCCACAGCGCGCGCGCCAGGTCGTCCCAGTTCTCGGTGCCGGCGTTGCGTTCGCGCGCGGCCGCCAGCCAGGCGTTGCCGGTCGCCGCGTTGGGCACGAAGCCGAAGGCGCCCTTCAGGCTGCAGTAGCCGTGCAGGATCAGCGCGGTGTTGCATTCGTAGGCGTTGGCGCTGTTGCAGATGGCCTGGCCCAGCCACTGGCCGTCGGGGTCCTGCTCCAGGGCGACGTGCACCGCCATGTTCATCGCGTAGTCGTCGTCGATGGGGTGGTGGCTCTCGGCCTCGCGCAGGCAGGCCAGCGCTTCGGCGTGCTGGTCGAGCATGTAGTGGCTCACGGCCAGCCAGCGCAGGGTTTCCCAGCGGTGGTAGGGGTAGAGCGCCTCCTGGGCGCGCTGGCGCGTGGCGGCCATGCGCTGCTGGGCTTCGGCCGGGTCTTCGTCCTTGTCGACCGCGTTGCCCTGGTATTCGTCGCGCCAGATCTCGTGGCGCAGCCGGTCTTTCTCGACCTCGCTCAGGTGGGCGCAGGCGGGCGAGGCGATGAAGGCGCGCACGCGCTCGTGGCTGCCGCCCCAGCGCGGCTGCTGGAACCAGACGCACTGGCGCATGAAGAAGAACAGCCGCGGGTGCACGTGCAGCGTGGCGTGGATCCAGTAGGACGTGCCGCTGATCACCTTGCGGCCCTGCACGGGCGAGGGCAGGGCGGTGGGCACGGCCTCGGGGCAGGCGACGCGCTCGTCGTGCGCGAGGCCGGAGCGCGCGAGCTGTGCCAGCAGCTCGTCGCGGGTGGCCGCATCGTCGTCCAGCGAAAAGTCGTGCTGCAGCGGCTTGTCGGGCCAGCGGCCGCTGCGCACCAGCTCGGTCAGCCAGTCGGGCTCGTTGAAGGCCGAGGTGCTCTGCAGCAGCAGGGCGCAGGCGGTCCACATCGTGGGCGCGAGCGTGAGGGCACGCAGCGCGGCGACGGCGCAGCGCGTGGCGCAGGCATGGGCGCATTCCCAGCCGAGCGCGGTGACCGTGCTGGCCCAGCCGGAGCCGCGGTACTCGTAGGCCCAGTGGTACCAGTAGTGCGCTTCGCACAGCCAGGCGTGGGCCGATTGAGGGCGGGCGGCCTGCCACGCGGCCAGGCGGGCCAGGCCTTCGGCGCCGTCGGCGGTGCAGCCGGCCAGGTCGTCGGGCAAGGCGCCGTAGTAGCGCTCTTCCTCGTCGCGGTCTTGAAAGCTGGCGGCCAGCGCGTCGTCGAGCCGCTGGTCGAGTGCGGCGTAATCGCCGGCGCGCAGCAGCGTGTCGATGTCGCACAGCTTCCAGCGCGCGGGGGCGGGGGGAATCACGGTCGCTGCGGCGGGGGGCGTGTGGGTGGTCATGGGCGGGGCTCGCGCGTCAGGCCGACGCGGCAGGGGCGAGAGTGACGGGTTGGGGATCGAAGATGCGGTAGCGCTTCCAGGGCAGCGTGAGCCAGTTGCCCTGGGTGTTCTGCAGGTGCTCCTGCACTTCCAGCGTGGCGCGCGACGAGGCGGGGCCGTCCTGGCTGCTGATGCGCAGCCAGTGCAGCCGCGCCCGCGCATAGGCGTGGCCGAAGTCTTCCCAGCTCTCGAAGCTGTCCTGCGCGCGCTGTGCGTTGAGGAACAGCACCAGCCAGGCCTGCGACTCGGGCACCCAGCCCAGCAGCGCGATGCAGCGCACCAGGAAGGCGGTGCGCGCGCAGTCGAAGGCCAGCGCGTCGCGCACCTGGCCCTCGGCCGCGAGCTGTTCGTAGAAATTGGCGTGGGTGCGGCCGAGCCCGCCGACCCAGCCGACGAGCGCGGCCTGCATCTGCGTGGCGATGTCGCGCTCGGGCAGGTCGGCGGCCATGTTCATTTCGCGCAGCACCTGCTTGGCCAGCCGCTGGCGCTGCTCGGCGGGCACGTCGAGCGCCAGCGTGTCGCTGTCGCAGCGCAGGCCGTTGCGCAGCAGCAGGATGTCGCCGAGCGCCAGCGCCCAGCGGCGGCGGTTGGGCACCACCTTGCCGGCATCGGCTCTGGCCTGCGCCGCGCGCACCGCGAGGTCGGCGTTGGCCTTTTCCATGTGGCCGATCGCCGTGCCCGAGCCGCGCACGACGAGGCGGAACGCGGTGCGCACGATGAACCACGCGATGCGCACCCCGAGGTACAGCAGGCCCAGGAACACAACGATGACGATGGCCTGCGTCATGGCAATGCCGCTCCCAGCGGCGGCGCGCACACGGCGGCGCTCAGCGAGATGCCTTCGATCTCCAGCATCGTGGCGGGCGCCTGCGTGGGGGCCGCCTGCAGCGACGGCGGCAACCGGTTCGGGGGCAGCGTCAGCCGTGCGGCGGCGGCCACCGCCACGTCCATCTGGCGCAGCCGCGCCAGCTCGTGCGGCGCGATGCGCAGCAGCAGCCATTGCAGCGCCGGCGGCGGCTGCTCGAAGTGCTCGATCAGGTGGAAGTTGCCGCTCATCACGCTGAGCAGAAAGTCGGGGCTCTGTACGTCGGTGACGAACTTCCATTCGCCCCGGGCGGTGTCCGAGGCCTCGGGCTCGAACACCAGGCCCATGCCCTCGCAGTCGCTGTGGCGCTCGCCGCGCGGCGGCAGCGTGCGCAGAAACTGCAGCACGTCGTCCGCGTACTTGCGGATCGGGTGGCGGTTCTGCTTGCCCTTGATCTGGTCGACGCGCAGCCCGTCGGCGTGCACTTCGAGGCTGATGGTCACGTGCGGCAGGTTGCCCGCGCTGCGCAGCGTGAACAGGCGCAGCCGGCCGCTCTGCGCGGCGCTGGCGTACTGCTCGCCGTAGCCGCCATTGAGCTTCTTGATGTTGGCGAACTGGCCCAGGCAGTGCTGCATGTGGAACGACTCGTAGGCCATCTCTTCGCGCAAGGCCGCATGGCTGCCGATGAACTCGAAGATCACGCCGTTGGGCGTGCGCAGCACTTCCTTCAGCGCCAGGCCGCTGCTGGGCACCCAGCCCTTGTTGCGCTTGGCCTGCATGCGCTGGTGCTCCTGCTCCCACAGGGCCATGGCCATGAAGCAGGTGATGCGCTGCAGCTTCTGTTCGAGCCGCGTGCCGCGCCGCGAACGCAAAAACTCGACCAGCATGCGTTCGCGGTCGACCAGCAGCAGGTGATCGGGGTCGAGGTAGTAGAAAGTCTTCGGAGCGGCTTCGGCGGCGGGCGATTCGGCCGTGTTGCCCTTGTTGCCCTTGGACTTTTCCTTGTCCTGCGCGGACGCCGCGTTCACCGCGACAGGGGTGCGCGGCTGCAGCTGCTTGGCCAGCCACTCGGGCAGCGGCTTGTCGGGCCCGGCCGCGGCCAGGTAGTCGACGGGCGACTGCACCGGCAGCACGTTGCCGAAGCTGCCGATGGCCCAGCGGAAGAAGTGGTTCAGCAGCCAGGCCGCCATGTCGGCGTCGTCGCCGCGCTCGGCGCTGCGGCGCGCGATCGCGGCCTTCACCTCGGGCGCGTTCACCACGTCGCGCGGCAGGTACACCGCCGTCGCCGCGGCCGTGGGCGGCGAGGACGGGGTCGTGGACGGAGACGGAGTCGGGATCGGCATCGACGGGCGGGCGACTTACAGCGTGAAGTCGTACTCCACCGTGATCGGCGCGTGGTCGCTGAACTTGACCGTCTTGTAGATCGCCTCGGTGCGCGCCAGCGCGCCCATCGCCGGCGTGGCCAGGTGGTAGTCCAGCCGCCACCCCACGTTGTTCGCGTAGGCCTGGCCGCGGTTGCTCCACCAGGTGTAGGCGTCGCCCGTGGTGTCGGGCTTGAGGCGGCGGTACACGTCCACCAGGCCCGCGCCTTCGGTGCCGGCGTCGAGCAGGCGCGTCATCCAGGCGCGTTCTTCGGGCAGGAAGCCGCTGTTCTTCTGGTTGCCGCGCCAGTTCTTCAGGTCGATTTCCTGGTGCGCGATGTTGATGTCGCCGCACAGGATGAACTCGCGCTCCTTCTTCAGCGCCAGCAGGTGCGGGAAGAAGCCCTTCAGGAAGCGGAACTTGGCGGCCTGGCGCTCCTCGCCCGAGCTGCCGCTTGGGAAGTAGCAGCTGATGACCGAGAACTTGCGCTTGGGCGTGTCGAAGCGCAGCTCGAGGTAGCGGCCTTCGGCGTCGAATTCGGGATCACCCCAGCCCACCACCACGGCGCTGGGCGCATGCTTCGTGTAGATGGCGGTGCCCGCGTAGCCTTTTTTCTCGGCAAAGTGGAAGTGGCCCTGCAGGCCGGCCATCTGCTCGAAGCGGCCTTCGACATCGCTGGCCTGGACGCGGATCTCCTGCATGCAAATACAATCCGGCGCGAGTTCGGCCACCCAGTCGGCGACGCCCTTGGTGGCCGCCGAGCGCAGGCCATTGAGATTGAGACTGGTCAGTTTGAACACAAGGAATTTCCAATGGCTGTAGACGGTCAGACAAGCAGCGCGGTGGCACAGGACTTCGTCCAGTTCGCGCTCGACGCCGGCGTGCTTCGCTTCGGCGAATTCAAGACCAAGGCCGGTCGCATGAGCCCGTATTTCTTCAATTCGGGCCTCTTCGACGACGGCGCCAAGATCGCGCGGCTCGCCGGATTCTATGCAGACCGCCTGGTCGAAAGCGGCCTCGAGTTCGACATGATCTTCGGCCCCGCCTACAAGGGCATCCCGCTGGGCGCCACCGTGGCCGCCGAGCTGGCCCGCCGGGGCCGCAACTACCCCTTCGCGTACAACCGCAAGGAAGCCAAGGCGCACGGCGAAGGCGGCAACCTCGTGGGCGCGCCCCTCAAGGGCCGCGTGCTGATCGTCGACGACGTGATGTCGGCCGGCACCGCGGTGCGCGAATCGATCGCCGCGATCCAGGCCGCGGGCGCCACGCCGCATGCCGTGGCCATCGCCCTGGACCGGCAGGAAAAAGCCACCGAGAACGGCGTCGACGTGGACCACAGCGCCGTGCAGTACGTGCGCAACCAGCTCGGCCTCGCAGTGGTGCCCATCGCCACGCTGGACGACCTGCTGAGCTACCTCTCGGGCAATGCCGCCGCCGACCTCGGCGCGCACCGCGAGCGCGTGCTGGCCTACCGCACGCGCTACGGCGCCTGAGACGCAGCGCTGATGCGACGCCCCGCGCGCGATCCCTCTTCTGCTGCCGCCGTGGCGTCGCTGTGGCTGAGCCTGGTGGCCCTGTCGTCGTGCGCAACGGCGCTGGCCCAGCCTGCCAGGACGGACGGGCCCGGTGTCGGCATCTACACCTGCGTCGACGCGCGCGGGCGCACGCTCACGGCCGACCGGCCGATCGCCGAGTGCAGCGACCGCGAGCAGCGCGAACTGGGCCCGAGCGGCACGGTGCGCCGCAAGCTGGAGCCGACCTACACGGCGCGCGAGCAGCAGGAGCGCGAGGACCGCGCGCGCGAAGCCGCCATCCAGGCCGCACGGCTCATCGACGAGCGCCGCCGCGAGCGCGCGCTGCTGGTGCGCTACCCCAACGCCACCACGCACGACCGCGAGCGCGTCGAGGCCCTGTCGCAGATCGACGCCGTGATCCAGGCCGCGAAGAAGCGCCTCGTCGAGCTCGCCGACGACCGCAAGAAGATCGACGAAGAGCTCGAGTTCTACAAGCAGGACACGAGCAAGGCGCCCGGCGCCGTGCGCCGCCGCATCGAGGACAACACGCAGAGCGTGGCCGTGCAGAACCGCTTCATCACGGAGCAGGAAGACGAGAAGAAGCGCGTGAATGCGCGCTTCGACGAAGAGCGCGGGCGCCTGAAGACGCTCTGGTCGCCGCAGAACGGCGGCAACCCGCGCTGAACGGACCCGCCGGGGCCTGGCGCAAGGCCCCGGGGCTCGCTCGTGATCAGCCCAGCTTGGCTTTCAGCAGCTCGGTGACCTGCGCAGGGTTCGCCTTGCCGCCGCTGGCCTTCATGACCTGGCCCACGAGGCCGTTGAGCGCCTTTTCCTTGCCGCCACGGTATTCCTCGACGTTCTTCGCGTTCTTGGCTATCACCTCGTCGAGGATCTTGTCGAGTGCGCCGGTGTCGTTCATCGGCTTGAGGTCTTTCGCTTCGATGATCGCGTCGACATCGCTGCCTTCGCCGCTCCACAGCGCCTCGAACACCTGGCGCGCGGCGTTGTTGGGCAGCGTGCCGTCGGCGATGCGCGTCACCAGCTGCGCGAGCTGCGCGGCCTTCACGGGTGCGGCCTCGATGCCGATCTCGGCGGCGTTCAGGCGGCGTGCCATCTCGCCGGTGATCCAGTTGCTGGCCAGCTTGGGCGCTGCACCGGCGTTCACCGCATCGTCGAAGTACTGCGCCAGCGCCGCGCCTTGCGTGAGCTGCGCGGCGTCGTATTCCGACAGGCCGTGGTCGCGCACATAGCGCTCGGCCGTGGCGCGCGGCAGCTCGGGCATCGTGGCACGCACGCGCTCGATCCACTCGGCGGCCACCACGAGGGGCGGCAGGTCCGGATCGGGGAAGTAGCGGTAGTCGGCCGCGTCTTCCTTGGTGCGCATGGTGCGCGTCTCGCCGGTGGCGGGATCGAACAGCACGGTGGCCTGTTCGATGGCGCGGCCTTCTTCGAGCTCGTCGATCTGCGAGTTGATCTCGTAGTCGATCGCCTGCTGCATGAACTTGAAGCTGTTCAGATTCTTGATCTCGCGGCGCGTGCCGAGCTTCTCGCCGGGCTTGCGCACCGACACGTTGGCGTCGCAGCGAAAGCTGCCTTCCTGCATGTTGCCGTCGCAGATGCCGATCCACGTGACGATCTTGTGCAGCTCCTTCGCATAGGCCACGGCCTCGGCGGTGGAGCGCATGTCGGGCTCGGTCACGATCTCCAGCAGCGGCGTGCCGGCGCGGTTCAGGTCGATGCCGCTCTGGCCGATGAAGTCTTCGTGCAGCGACTTGCCCGCGTCTTCTTCGAGGTGGGCGCGCACCAGGCGCACGGTTTTTTTCTCTTCGCCGAGGAAGAACGACACCGCGCCGCCTTGCACCACCGGGATCTCGAACTGGCTGATCTGGTAGCCCTTGGGCAGGTCGGGGTAGAAGTAGTTCTTGCGCGCGAACACGCTGCGCGGTGCGATGTGCGAGCCCAGCGCCAGGCCCAGCTTGATGGCGCGTTCGACCGCGCCCTTGTTCATCACGGGCAGCGTGCCGGGCAGTGCCAGGTCGACCGCGCAGGCCTGCGTGTTGGGCTCGGCGCCGAAGGCCGTGGAGGCACGGCTGAAGATCTTGCTCGCGGTCGACAGTTGGGCGTGCGTCTCGAAGCCGATGATGACTTCATAGCCGCGCACCAGCGGGCCGGTCGGGCGGCCTTGTTGTTGTGCTTCGAATGTGTTCACGGTCTCGCTCATGTCAGAAGCCCTCCGGCGTGCGCGTGTGCCAGTCGGTGGCTTGCTGGAAGCGGTGCGCTGCGTTGAGCAGCTTCGCTTCGCCGAAGTAGTTGCCGATCAGCTGCAGGCCCACGGGCATGCCGCCGTCGAAGCCCGCGGGCACGCTCATGCCGGGCAGGCCGGCGAGCGAGGCGGGCAGCGTGAAGATGTCGGCGAGGTAGTCGGCCACGGGGTCGTCGCCGTGTTCGCCGATCTTCCAGGCGGTGGTCGGCGCGGCGGGGCCGGCGATCACGTCGCATTGCGTCAACGCCTGCTGGAAGTCGTCCGCGATCATGCGGCGCACCTTCTGCGCCTGCAGGTAGTAGGCGTCGTAGTAGCCGTGCGAGAGCACGTAGGTGCCGATCATGATGCGGCGCTTCACTTCGTCGCCGAAGCCTTCGGCGCGCGTACGTTCGTACATCTCGGCCAGGTCCTTGTACTGCTTGGCGCGGTGGCCGAACTTGACGCCGTCGAAGCGGCTCAGGTTGCTCGACGCTTCGGCCGCGGCCAGGATGTAGTACACGGGAATCGACAGCTCGGTGCGCGGCAGCGTGACCTCGACGCGCCTGGCGCCGAGTTTTTCATACTGCAACAGCGCTGCATCAATCGCCGCGCGCACGCCCGGTGCCACGCCTTCGCCGAAGAACTCCTTCGGCACGCCGATGCGCAGGCCTTCGAGCGAGTCGTTCAGCGAGCGGCTGAAGTTCTCGGCGGGCCTGTCGAGCGAGGTCGAATCGCGGTCGAGGTCGGGGCCGCAGAAGGCCGACAGCAGCAGCGCGCAGTCTTCGGCCGAGCGGGCCATCGGGCCGGCCTGGTCGAGGCTCGATGCGAAGGCCACCATGCCGTAGCGGGAGGCGCGTCCGTAGGTCGGTTTGATGCCGGTCACGCCGCAGAACGAAGCGGGCTGGCGGATCGATCCGCCGGTGTCGGTACCGGTGGCTGCGGGCGCGAGGCGCGCTGCCACGGCAGCCGCGCTGGCGCCCGACGAGCCGCCCGGAATGCGTTCACGGTTCCACGGGTTCTGCACCGGCACCGCCTTGTCGTGGCCGACGGCGGGCACGGCGACGTTCTCGTTGGCCGAGCCCATCGCGAACTCGTCGCAGCTGAGCTTGCCCAGCGTGACCGCGCCGGCTTCGGCCAGGCGGCGCACCACGGTCGCGTCAAAGGGCGAGCGGTAGCCCGCGAGCATCTTCGAGCCGGCGGTGGTGGCGAAATCGGTGGTGACGAAGATGTCCTTGTGCGCGATCGGCACGCCGGCCAGCGCGGGCGCGTTGCCGGTGGCGAGGAGCGCGTCGGCCGCGCGGGCCTGGGCCAGCGTGACTTCTTCGTTGACGTCGACGAAGGTGCCGAGCGATTCGTGGGCCTTCATGCGGCCCAAGAAGGCCTGCGAGGCCTCGACGGCCGAAATCTTGCGGTCGGCCAGGGCTTTGGCCAGCGCGACCACGCTCAATTGGTGCAGTTCACCGCTGCTCATCATTCGATCACCTTGGGCACGAGGAACAGGCCGGCTTCGACGGCCGGGGCGCTCTTCTGGTTGGCTTCGCGGTTGTTCGGCTCGCTCACGACGTCGTCGCGCAGGCGCAGCGTCACGTCTTCGAGCGCGGCCACGGGGTGCGCCAGCGGCTCGACGCCGGTGGTGTCGACCGCGCGCATGCGTTCGACCAGATCGAAGAAGCCGTTGATTTGAGTGAGCATGCGCTCGCTTTCATCAGGGGCAAGCTGCAGCCGCGCCAGGGAGGCGATGCGTGCAATATCGGAAGCGGAAAGAGACATAGATGGCTGACGGGTCGAAAAAACCGGAGGCAATCGCACGCCGAAGAGGGTGCCGACACGGGATTCAGAGGGGATTCGGTTATTATCCCGCCTTTGCCGCAACCCCCGCGAACGCGCCGGCTTTTGCGCCAAAAACGATCAATTCACCCCGTCAAACGACCCAAAAATAGAGCGACGACCTGCCGATGCGCAGGCCGTGCTCAGAGGATTCCGCACATGTTTGGAGCTTTCCGTCGGTACTTCTCCACCGACCTGGCGATCGACCTCGGCACCGCCAACACCCTGATCTTCGCCCGCAACAAGGGCATCGTGCTGGACGAGCCCTCCGTGGTCGCGATCCGCCACGAAGGCGGTCCCCATGGCAAGAAGGTGATCCAGGCCGTCGGCCGCGAAGCCAAGGCCATGCTGGGCAAGGTGCCCGGCAACATCGAGGCCATCCGCCCGATGAAGGACGGCGTCATTGCCGACTTCGTGATCACCGAGCAGATGATCAAGCAGTTCATCAAGATGGTGCACCCGCGCACGCTGCTCACGCCGAGCCCGCGCATCATCATCTGCGTGCCCTGCGGCTCGACCCAGGTCGAGCGCCGCGCCATCAAGGACGCGGCCGAAGCCGCCGGCGCCACCGCCGTCTACCTCATCGAAGAACCCATGGCCGCGGCCATCGGCGCCGGCCTGCCCGTCAGCGAAGCCTCGGGCTCGATGGTGGTGGACATCGGCGGCGGCACCACCGAAGTGGGCGTGATCTCGCTGGGCGGCATGGTCTACAAGGGTTCGGTCCGCGTGGGCGGCGACCGCTTCGACGAAGCCATCATCAACTACATCCGCCGCAACTACGGCATGCTGATCGGCGAGCCGACGGCCGAAGTCATCAAGAAGAACATCGGCTCGGCCTTCCCCGGCTCCGAAGTCAAGGAAATGGAAGTCAAGGGCCGCAACCTCTCCGAAGGCGTGCCGCGCAGCTTCACCATCAGCAGCAACGAAGTGCTGGAAGCCCTGACCGACCCCCTGAACAACATCGTCTCGGCCGTGAAGAACGCGCTGGAACAGACGCCTCCCGAACTGGGCGCCGACATCGCCGAGCGCGGCATGATGCTCACCGGCGGCGGCGCGCTGCTGCGCGACCTCGACCGCCTGCTCGCCGAGGAAACCGGCCTGCCGGTGCTCGTGGCCGAAGACCCGCTGACCTGCGTGGTGCGCGGCTGCGGCATCGCCCTGGAGCGCATGGACCGTCTGGGCAGCATCTTCACGAGCGAGTAAAAGGCGAAAGCCATCATCGGCCGGCCTCTGCTTGCGCAGGCCGGCTTTTTGTTATTTGATGCCGCACCACCGCCGGGTCTGACTACATGCCTCTGGGCACGCTCGATCGCACAGCGCCACCCCTGTTCAACCAGGGGCAATCGGCACTCAGCAAGCTGATCTTCTTCGGCGCGCTCTCGCTCTTCCTCATGGTCGCCGACGCCCGCTTTCACCTCGTGAAGCCGATCCGCTCGGCCATCGGCGCGGTGCTCTACCCGGTGCAGATGGCGGCGCTCAAGCCGGTCATGCTGGTGATGGGCGGCAGCCGCTACTTCGAAGAGCTGCAGACCGCGCAGCGCAACGAAGACGAGGCCCGCAAGGCCCTGATGCTGCAGGCCGAGACCGCCAGCCGCGCCGACACGCTCGCGCAAGACAACGCCCGCCTGCGCGAGCTGCTCGAGCTGCGCCAGACCACCACCACGCCGGGCCGCCCGGCCGAGGTGCTGTACGACGCGGCTGACCCCTACACGCGCAAGATCGTCATCGACCAGGGCCTCGCGCAGGGCGTGGCGGCCGGCTCGCCGGTGATCGACGCGCGCGGCGTGCTGGGCCAGGTGACGCAGGTGCTGCCCTTCACGAGCGAGGTCACGCTGGTGATCGACCGCGACCTGGCCATTCCCGTGCAGAACACCCGCACCGGCGTGCGCAGCGTGGCCTTCGGCGACGCCTCGGCGCACGGCGGCGGCATGGAGCTGCGCTTCATGGCCGCCAACGCCGACCTGCAGGAGGGCGACCTGCTCTCTACCAGCGGCGTCGACGGCATCTACCCGGCCGGCCTGCCGGTGGCCAAGATCGAACGCATCGAGCGCCGCGCCGACTCGGCCTTCGCACGCATCTACTGCGTGCCGCTGGCCCGCGTGACCGCGGCGCGCTACGTGCTGGTGCTCGAGCCCTCCGGCGCCCCGGTGGCGCCGCCGCACGTCGAGGCCGCGTCCACCCAGCGCAAGCGCCCCGAAGGCAAGCCGGGCGCCGGCAAGAACGAGAAGAAACCGTCGGGAGCCACGCGATGATCAAGCGCCCCGGCCAGCAGCAGCTCCTGCTGCCCGTCAGCCCCGTCTTCATGTGGACCAGCCTGCTCGTGGCGCTGCTGGTCAACATGATTCCCATCGGCCGCGCCGCCTGGATGCCCGACCTGCTGGCGCTGGTGATCGTGTTCTGGGGCGTGCACCAGCCCGCGCGCGTGGGCATCGGCGCGGCCTTCATGTTCGGCCTGCTCATGGACGTGCACCAGTCGTCGATGCTGGGCCAGCATGCGCTGTCCTACACCACGCTGGGCTTCTTCGCGATCATGATCCACCGGCGCCTGCTGTGGTACCCGGTGCTCTCGCAGGCGCTGCAGGTGCTGCCGCTGTTTGCGCTGTCGCAGTTCATCGAGGTGATCACGCGCATGATCGGCGGCGGCGTGTTCCCGGGCTGGGGCGTGCTGGTCTCGCCGGCCCTCGAGGCGGCGCTGTGGCCGCTGGCCACCGCGCTGCTGCTGGCGCCCCAGCGCCGCACGCCCGAACCCGACGAGAACCGCCCCCTCTAGTCATGGTGCCCCCCGGCTTTTCACTTCGCTTCGCTGCGTGTAACTCCACCCCCCGAGGGGGAGGCGCGGCCCGCCTTGGGGCGGCCCGGCGGCGGCCGCCCCTCGCATTTGCCATCGCACCTGCGCACGCCTAAGCTTCCTGACGCCATGACCGAAATCCGCAACGTTGCCGCCGACCTGGCGCGCTTCAAGCGCCGCGTGATCGTCATCGGCCTGGCGGTGCTGTTCGCCTTCAGCCTGCTGGGCTCGCGGCTGGTCTACCTGCAGGTCGTGCGCCATGCCGACCTGGCCGAGCAGGCCGAGAGCAACCGCACGGCCGTGGTGCCGGTGGTGCCGAACCGGGGGCTCATCCTCGACCGCAACGGCATCGTGCTGGCCTCCAACTACTCGGCCTACACGCTGGAGATCACGCCCTCCAAGGTCGGCGACGTCGAGGAGACCATCAACAGCCTGACCAGCGTGCTCGAGGTGTCGCCGCGCGACCGCCGCCGCTTCAAGCGCCTGCGCGAAGACTCGCGCAGCTTCGACTCCATTCCGATCCGCACCCGCCTGAGCGACGAAGAGGTGGCGCGCTTCGCGGCACAGCGCTACCGCTTCCCGGGCGTGGAGATCAAGGCGCGCCTGTTCCGCAACTACCCGCAGGGCGAGCTGGCCTCGCACGTGCTGGGCTACATCGGCCGCATCAACCAGCGCGAGAAGACCGCGATGGAAGACTGGGACGAGGAAGACCAGGCCAACTACAAAGGCACCGACTACATCGGCAAGCTGGGCATCGAGCAGAGCTACGAGAAGATGCTGCACGGCCAGACCGGCGTCGAGCAGATGGAAACCTCGGCCGGTGGGCGCGCCGTGCGCCGGCTCGCCAGCCACCCGGCCACGCCGGGCAACACCGTCATGCTGTCGCTGGACATCAAGCTGCAGAAGCTGGTGGAAGACATGTACGGCGACCGGCGCGGTGCGCTCGTGGCCATCGACCCCAAGACCGGCGAGGTGCTGGCCTTCGTGAGCAAGCCCACCTTCGATCCCAACCTGTTCGTCGAAGGCATCGACACCGAGAGCTGGCAGGCGCTCACCGAATCGATCGACAAGCCGCTGCTCAACCGCGCGCTGCGCGGCACCTACCCGCCGGGCTCCACCTACAAGCCCTTCATGGCGCTGGCGGCGCTGCAGACCGGCAAGCGTGCCGCGAGCGTGGTGGTGAACGACCCCGGCTACTTCAACTTCGGCGGCCACCGCTTCGGCAGCCCCGAGGGCTACCTGGGCGGCGTCGACATGCGCCGCTCGATCCAGGTGTCGAGCAACATCTACTACTACTCGCTGGCCAACGAGATGGGCGTGGACCTGATCCACGACTTCATGAAGCCGATGGGCTTCGGCCAGATCACCGGCATCGACCTGGGCGGCGAGGTGCGCGGCGTGCTGCCCAGCACCGAGTGGAAGCGCAACGCCTACAAGCGGCCCGAGCAGAAGAAGTGGTACGCGGGCGAGACCATCTCGCTGGGCATCGGCCAGGGCTACAACGCCTTCACCATGCTGCAGCTGGCGCAGGCCACGGCCATCGTGGCCGACGGCGGCATGAAGCACCGGCCGCACCTGGCGCTGGCGATGCGCAACACGGTCAGCGGGCAGGTCGTGCCGCTGCCGCAGCCGCCGGCCGAGAACCTGGGCTACACGGCGGCCAACGTGGCCGTGATCCGCGAGGGCCTGACCAGCGTGGTCACCAGCGGCACCGCGCGCGGCGTGTTCGCGGGCGCGGGCTACCAGGCGGCCGGCAAGACCGGCACGGCACAGGCCGTGACGCAGGCCAAGAACACCAAGTACAACGCGCGCGCACTCGAAGAACACCAGCGCGACCACGCGCTGTTCATGGCCTACGCACCGGCCAACAACCCGAAGATCGCGCTCGCCGTCATCGTCGAGAACGCCGGCTGGGGCGCGGGCGCTGCGGCGCCTCTCGCGCGCCGCGTGTTCGACTACTGGCTCATGGACCAGTACCCGAGCGAGGCCGACATGGCCGCCGTGCGCATCGGCCGCGCGGGTGCGCCGATGGGCAAGCCGCGCGTGGCCAGCGAGGTGGCCTGGCCTGCGGCGGCCGCGGTGCCGGCACCGGCGGGCGCGGCATCGTCGGCGGCGCCGACGCCCTGACAGGCGCCCCCCGGGGCGCACCGTCTCTTAAGCCAGGGTCAGACCACCGTCCCGGCGACTTCACCCAGGCCGATGCGCACCGCGCCTTCGCGCTCGCACCAGCCGCGCATCACCAGCGTGTCGCCGTCTTCCAGGAAGGTGCGCTTCTCTCCGTTCGGCAGCGTGATGGGCTGCTTGCCGCCCAGCGTGAGTTCCATCAGCGAACCAGCCTGGTCGGGCTGCGGGCCCGACAGCGTGCCCGAACCCAGCAGGTCGCCGGGTTGCAGGTTGCAGCCGTTCACCGTGTGGTGCGTGATGAGCTGCGCGGCGGTCCAGTAGGCGGCTTCGGTGGTGTTGCCGAGCGTGAGGCGCACGGGCGCCACGCCGTCGGCGCGCATCTTCGCGGTCTGCAGCAGCACTTCGAGCGTGATGTCGAGCGCGCCGCTGGCGCGGTTCGACGGCGCATCGAGGTAGGGCAGCGGTTGCGGGTCTTCGGCGGGGCGCTCGAACTTGGCGCGGAACGGGGCCAGCGCTTCGGTCGTCACGATCCAGGGCGACAGCGTGCTGGCGAAGTTCTTGGCCAGGAACGGGCCCAGCGGCTGGTATTCCCAGGCCTGCAGGTCGCGCGCCGACCAGTCGTTGAGCAGGGTCACGCCGAACAGGTGGTCTTCGGCGTCGCCGATGGCGATGGGCTCGCCCAGCGCATTGCCGCGGCCCACGAGGAAGCCCAGCTCCAGTTCGTAGTCCAGCCGCTTCGAGGGGCCGAAGCTCGGCGCCACCGCGTCGGGTGCCTTGGTCTGGCCCTGCGGGCGCTTGAAGGTCTGACCGCTCACGCCGATCGACGAGGCGCGGCCGTGATAACCGATGGGCACCCACTTGTAGTTGGGCATCAGCGGCTGGTCAGGACGGAACAGCTTGCCGATGGTGGTGGCGTGGTGGATGCCCGTGTAGAAGTCGGTGTAGTCGCCGATGCGGCAGGGCACGGTCATCTCGGCCTGGGCCTGCGCCAGCAGGGCCTTCGACCACGCCGCCTGCTGGCCACTGCCTTCGGCGAGGCCCGCGGAGATCGCGGCGCGCAGGGCCTGGCGGTCTTTCACCGAGGCGTTCATCAGCACGTTCATGTCGTCGGTGTCGATGAGGCCGGTGGCGCGCAGGTCGAGGATCTGGTCGCCGATGGCCACGCCGATGCGGAAGGCCTCGCTGCTGCCGGCGGCGCGGAAGCGGCCGAAGGGCAGGTTCTGGATCGGGAAGTCGGTGCCGGCCACGTTGGCGGCGGCGACCCAGCTGCGCAGCTTCGGGTCGTGGGTGGCGTTGAGTGCGGTCATGGAGGTCTTTCGGTTCTTGAATCGGATCAGTCTGCGGTCATGCCCGCTTTTTTGGCGACGTCGCCCAGGCGCTTGTATTCGGTGTCGGTGAGCGTGGTGAGCTCCTGCGCGCTCGAGCCGCGCGGCGAGAAACCGGCCTGCTGTAGCTTGGCTTTCACGTCAGGCATCGCGAGCGCTTCGACGAAGGCTTCGTTCAGCGCCTTCACGATCGGCGCCGGCAGCTTCGCCGGCCCGTACACGCCGAACCACGGCTCCAGCGCATAGCCCTTGAGGCCCGCCTCGGCCATCGTCGGCACGTCGGGCAGCGAGGGCGAGCGCGTGGCGCCCGCCACGGCCAGTGCGCGCAGCTTGCCGGCCTGGATGTGCGGCAGCGACGCCGGCAGGTTGTCGAACATCACGCCGATGGTGTTGCCCAGCATGTCGGTGATGGCCGGGCCGCTGCCCTTGTAGGCCACGTGCGTGAGCTCGGTGCCGGTCATCTGCGCGAACATCACGCCGGCCAGGTTCATCGAGGTGCCGGCGCCCGCAGTGGCGTAGGGCAGGCCGGGGTTCTTCTTCGCGGCGGCGATGAGCTCGGGCACGGTCTTGATGGCCGAACTTGCGGGCACTTCGAGCACGATGGTCGACATGCCCAGCAGGCTGATGGCCGTGAAGTCCTTGCGCGGGTCGAAGGCCATCGACTTGTAGATGTGCGGGTTCAGCGCGTTGGTCGAGATGGCGCCGAAGCCGATCGTGTAGCCGTCGGGCGCGGCCTTGGCCACGGCGTCCATGCCGATGTTGCCGCCCGCGCCGCCGCGGTTGTCGATGAGCACCGGCTGGCCCAGCTTCTCCGACACCTTCTGGCCCACGGTGCGCGCCACCAGGTCGGTGGTGCCGCCGGCCGTGTAGGGCACGATGAACTTGATGGGCTTGGACGGAAAGTCGGCCGCGTGCGCCAGCAGGAACGGCGCCGCGAGCAGTGCGAGGGCCGCGGCGCGGCGGGTGAGGGTGAGGGTGAGAGCGTGCGTCATGCCTTGAATTGGTCCTTCAGACCGGCCCAGCAGTCGGTGTAGTCGGTGTCGAGCGCCGGGCTTTGCAGCGCGAAGTTCGTCGGGATGAAACGGTAGCGGCTCTCGAACATGAAGGCCAGCGTGTTGTCCAGCTTGTGCGGCTTGAGGTCGGCGTGCGTGGCCTTGTCGAAGGCTTCCTCGTCCGGGCCGTGCGGCACCATGCAGTTGTGCAGGCTCGCGCCGCCGGGTTTGAAGCCACCCGGCTTGGCGTCGTACTCGCCCAGCACCAGGCCCATGAACTCGCTCATGAGGTTGCGGTGGAACCACGGCGGACGGAAGGTGTTTTCCATGACCATCCAGCGCGGCGGGAAGATCACGAAGTCGCAGTTGGCCGTGCCGGGCGTGTCGCTGGGCGAGGTCAGCACGGTGAAGATCGAGGGATCGGGATGGTCGAAGCTGATCGAGCCGATCACCATGAAGTTGGCCGTGTCGTACTTCACCGGCGCGAGGTTGCCGTGCCAGGCGACCACGTTGAAGGGCGACTGTTTCGTCGGTGCGGTCCAGAAGCGGCCGCCGAATTTCTTCACCAGCTCGTAGGCACCGCCGTCTGCCTCGAAGGCCGCCACGGGCGCCTGGAAGTCGCGTGCGTTGGCCAGGCCGTTCGAGCCGATGGGGCCGAGTTCGGGCAGGCGGAAGTGCGCGCCGTAGTTCTCGCACACGTAGCCGCGCGAGAGGCCGTCGGGCAGGGCGACCTTGAAGGCCATGCCACGCGGCAGCACCACGATTTCGCCGGGCTTGACGTCGAGCACGCCCAGTTCGGTCGTGACGACGAGGCGGCCCTGTTGGGGCATCACCAGCATCTCGCCGTCGGCGTTGACGAAGGCGCGCTGGTCCATCGAGCGACCGGCCAGGTACATCAGCGAGCCGATGCCGACCTGCGATTCGGCATCGCCGTTGGCGGCCAGCGTGTGCATGCCGTCGATGAAGTCGACGTCGGCCGCGCCGTCCAGCGGCAGCGGGCCCCAGCGCATCGGCTCGGGCGGCAGCGCGATCTCGCGGTCGGCGCCGGTGGTCCAGTGCGCCTGCGCGTAGGGCTGGTAGCGGCCCGACACCACCGAGGGCTGGCGGCGGTACAGCCAGGTGCGGCGGTTCTCGTGGCGCGGCGCCGTGAAGGCGGTGCCCGAGAGCAGCTCGGTGTACAGGTCGAAGGGGCCGCGCTGCGGGTTGTTGCGGCCTTGCGGCAGCGCACCGGGCACGGCCTCGGAGGCGTACTCGTTGCCGAAGCCGCTCTGGTAGCGCCGTTCGGTGGCGGGTGTTGCTTGGGTCATGGGCTTGTCTTTCGAAAGTCGCGATGAGGTGGGAACGTGCGGCCGTTCAGCCGGCGCGCGCCGCGTCGAAGGCTTCGCGCAGCACGGCCAGCGAGCCGACGTGGTTGGCCAGCACGAGCACGAGCCGTGCGTTGAAGGCGTGGCTTTCCTCGGTGGAAAGCCCCTGGTGGGCCTCGATGAGCGCCTCGTAGAAATCGTCGGGCGCCTCGAGGTTCGGCGTGGTGATCAGTTGCGGTTGCATCGGGGTCATGCCTTTGCCAGTGCGTGGTCGAGGGCCGCGCGAAGGTTCGCCGCCGTGGGCTGCCGCCAGCGCGCGCACACGTGCTGGTCGGGCCGCAGCAGGTAGACGGTGCCGGGCTGCGCGTCGTAGCGCTGCGTGGCGAGTTCGGCGTCGGCGCCGGTGCCTTCCACGCGCACCACATGCAGCGCGAGGTCGCTGGCGTTCAGCGCCTGCAGGCTGCGCTCGGCGGCGTCGCCGGTGCCGAACACCAGCGCGGTGAAGCGCGCCACATGGCATTCGCGCAGCAGCCAGCCGGTGCTGCCGTCGGCGCGCCGCACGGGCGCGTCGGCCGCGGCGGCGCCGGGCACCATCGCGCCGGCGAAGGTGTCGGCGTCGGGCGTGTTGAGCGGCGAGTCGCGCAGCACCGTGGCCACCGACAGCCGCCCGCTGTTGACCAGCGAGCGTGCGAAGGCGTGGCGCTTGGTGAGCTCGAGCACGGCGTCGCGGAAGAGGCGGCTCACCTCGCTCTTGGGCGTGATGAAGTCGGTGGCGCGCGTGGAGTTGCGGATGTTCTCGTCGGCCGCGTATTCGCGCTCGCTGGCGTAGCTGTCGAGCAGCGCGTCGGGTGCGTCGCCGGCCAGCACGGCCGCGAGCTTCCAGGCGAGGTTGTCGGCGTCCTGCACGCCCGAGTTCGCGCCGCGCGCGCCGAAGGGCGACACGCCGTGCGCCGAGTCGCCCGCGAACAGCACGCGGCCGTGGCGGAAGCGCTCCATGCGCTGGCAGGCGAAGGTGTAGACGCTGGCCCAGCCGATCTGGAACTGCACGCCTTCGAAGCCGATGCTGTCCAGCAGCGCGCGCACGCGCGGCGTGATGCGCTCGGGCT
Source organism: Variovorax boronicumulans NBRC 103145 (assembly GCF_001591345.1). Classification (GTDB taxonomy): domain Bacteria; phylum Pseudomonadota; class Gammaproteobacteria; order Burkholderiales; family Burkholderiaceae_C; genus Variovorax; species Variovorax boronicumulans. The sequence continues at coordinate 26,528 of NZ_BCUS01000018.1, forward strand.
TGCGCTCTTCCACCGGGTCGGCGTCCCAGCCGAGCTGGAAGTCGACGCGCCACATGCCGTCGGCCTGCTTGTGCAGCAGCACGCTCTGGCCGGGGTGGAACGAGGGGTCGAACCAGAAGCGGCGCTCGGTCGGCAGCTGCGCGTCCATCGTGATGTCGGCGATCAGGAAGCGGTCGCGGAACACGCGGCCCTTGGCTTCCTGTCCCAGCATCTGGCGCAGGTTGGAGCGCGAGCCGTCGCAGGCGGCGACGTAGCCAGCGGCCAGTTCGTAGTTGCCTTCAGGCGTCTCGATGGTGAGCACCGCGCCATCGTCGCGCTGCTCGATGCCGATCACCTTGTTGTTCCAGCGCAGGTCGATCAGCGGCAAGGCCGCGGCGCGTTCGACGAGGTAGCCCTCGACGTAGTACTGCTGCAGGTTGATGAAGGCCGGGCGCTCGTGGCCGGGCTCGGGCAGCAGGTCGAAGCGGTAGACCTGCTCGTCATGGAAGAACACCTTGCCGACGTTCCACGACACGCCCTTGTCCACCATGCGGTCGCCGCAGCCGAGGCGGTCGAACACCTCGAGCGTGCGCTTGGCGAAGCAGATCGCGCGCGATCCGCTGGACAGGCTGTTGTCGTTGTCGAGCAGCACCACGGGAACCTGCCGCAGGGCGAGGTCGATGGCGAGCGTGAGGCCCACCGGGCCGGCGCCCACGACCACCACGGGGTGGCGGGCGGGCGCGGCGGCGTCCTGGTCGGCGTGGCGGGTGTAGTCGAAGCGCAGGCTTTGATAGTCGATCACGTGATGTCTCCGTGTTCTTGTCGTTTCCGTCGCCTTCCCCGCGCGGGGGAAGGTCGCGGCGCGATCAGCCTTCCAGGGCCTTCCACATGTCGATGTCGCGCTGGGCCGTCCACACGCGCGGGTCGGCGTGGCCCGAGGCCTCGTCGTAGGCGCGGCTCACGTCGAAGGGCATGCAGTGGTCGAAGATGACCCACTGCTGGTACTTGGGCTGCAGCTTCGCGTAGGTTTCCTTGTAGACCGCGTTCAGGTCGCGGCCGGCCTTCACGCCTTCCTGCACGCTGGCGTACACGTCGGAAATGAAGGCGCGCGTGCCGTTCAGGCCCTCGGCCACGGCTTCGGGCGTGGTCAGCGCGGCGCCGCGGCCCGGCACCAGGGCCAGGGGCTTCAGGGCGGCGATGTTGTCCAGCGTCTGCGGCCAGTCCTGGAAGTAGGCGTCGCCGGCGTACGGCGTGGCGCCGAACTCGACCAGGTCGCCCGACAGCAGCGCGCGCTCCTGCGGCAGCCAGACGACCGTGTCGCCCTTGGTGTGGCCGCGGCCCAGCTGCAGCAGCTGCACTTCAAGCTTGCCCAGCCACAGCGTCATCTTGCCGGTGAAGGTCATGGTGGGCCAGGTCAGGCCCGGGGGCACCGTCTCGACGTTCTGGAACAGGCGCGGGAAGCGGCCGATTTCGCTGGCCTTGTCTTCCTCGCCGCGCTCCACGATCAGGTCGCGCGTGTCCTGGCTGGCCAGGATGTGTTCGGCGCCGTAGCCCGCCGCGCCCAGCACGCGCACCGCGTGGTAGTGGGTGAGCACCACGTACTTGATGGGCTTGTCGGTCACTTCGCGGATGCGGCGCACTACGTCGGCGGCCATGGCGGGCGTGGCCTGGGTGTCGGCCACCAGCACGCAGTCGTCGCCGATGATGATCCCGGTGTTGGGGTCGCCCTCGGCCGTGTAGGCCCAGGCGTGCTCCGAGATCTGGCTGAAGGTGATCTTCTTTTCTTCCAGGTCGGCCTGGCTGGCGAATTTCTTGGCTTGGCTCATCGTGTGTCTCCGGTGGGGTGGTTTTGGGATTCGCCTGATTCGTTTAAGGCGAACGAGTTTGCAGATAACGAATGCGCGGAGTGTAAGCCCGAGATCAGTTCATGTCTAATGCCTTCTTGATGAACGAACAACCAGACGGCAAGGCGGCCATGGCAGCGACTGACACCGACCGCGCCCAGCGCGGCATCCAGAGCATCGAGGTCGGCGGGCAGCTGCTGCGCGCGCTGGTGCACCACGGCCGCCCGATGGCGCTCAAAGACCTTGCCCGCGAAGCGGACATGACGGCCGCCAAGGCCCACCCGTACATGGTGAGCTTCGGCCGGCTGGGCCTCATCGAGCAGGACCGCGCCAGCGGCCACTATCTGCTCGGCCCGCTGGCCTTGCAACTGGGGCTGATCAGCCTGCAGCAGGCCGACCCGGTGCACATCGCCACGCCGCTGATCGGCCAGCTCGCGCAGCAGATCGGCCACACCGTGGCGCTGGCCGTGTGGGGCGCGCGCGGCGCGACCATCGTGCGCACGGCCGAGTCGCCCTCGCCGGTGCACGTGAACATGCGCCACGGCACGGTGTTCTCGCTCACCAACACGGCCTCGGGCCGCGTGTTTGCCGCCTACCTCGACCCGGCGGTGGTGCGCGCGCAGCTCGAGGACGAGCGCCAGCGCCAGAAGCAGCGCAAGGGCGCCGCCGAGCCCGCGCCGCCGGCCGGCATGCCGCCGGTGCAGCCGCTGCCCTCGTGGAGCGACTTCGAACGCCAGTGCCAGGAAGTGCGCGACCACGGCATCAGCCGCTCCGACGGCGAGGTGATCGAGGGCGTGAGCGCCATGGCCGCGCCGGTGTTCGACCACACCGGCGCCATCGTGCTGGCCGTGACCGCCATCGGCCCGGCCGGCATCTTCCACACCGCCTGGGACGGCGAGATCGCGCGCGCGCTCAAGGCCTGCGCGGGCACGGTGTCGCAGCGCCTGGGGGCGAGCGCCACCGGCGCCGTGGTTCCCTCCGTTTCCGATCGATGACCCTGTTTTCTTCCGCCTTGTCTTCTTTCTCTTCTTCCGACGACCTCGCGCTGCGCATCGACCGCACCGTGGCGCTGCTGCGCGGTGCGCGGCGCATCGTGGTCTTCTCGGGCGCGGGGCTGTCCAAGGCCTCGGGCATCCCGACCTACCGCGACGCCGACGGCCTGTGGATGAGCCAGAACGCGCTCAAGTTCTCGCATGCGGACGACCTCGCGCGCGACCCGGGCGGCTTCACCAAGTTCTGGGCCCAGCGCTTGGCGCTGATCGAGGCCGCGTCGCCCAACCCCGGCCACCTCGCGCTCGCGCAGTTGCAGCGGCTGCGCCCTGCGACCCGGCTCATCACGCAGAACGTCGACGGCCTGCTCGGCAAGGCCGGCGGACAGGATGTGCTCGAACTGCACGGCTCGCTGCGCCGCTGGCGCTGCGACCACTGCGGCAACCGCAGCGGCCCGTGGCCCTTCCACCGCTGCCTGCGCTGCGGCTCGCACGCGCGGCCCGACGTGGTCATGTTCGGCGAGATGCTGAACGCCGGCGTGCTGCTCGACGCGCAGGTGGCGGCGCAGGAGTCCGACCTGTTCCTGGTGGTCGGCAGCACCACCATCGTCTACCCGGCGGCCGAGCTGCCCAAGCTGGCGATGGCGCGCGGTGCGCGGCTGGTCACGCTGAACATCGAGCCGCTGCCGCATCTGGACGATGCGGCGGCGGTGGTGTTGCGGGGGGCGTCGGAAGACCTGCTGCCGAAGTTGGTTGCCGGGATGGCCGGCGACTGAAGCGCTAGCCGGCCCGCATCTTCTCGCGCAGCACGCGCCAGCGCGCGAGGCTCCCGGCGGGCCAGTAGTCCTTGCGGTCGTAGTACTCGTGCACCGCAGGTGCGCCGGGCGGCAGCACCACCCACGGCTGCTTGGACATCGTGAAGATGTGCAGGTCCGGCGGCAGCCGGTCGGGCGTGTCGAGCGTGCCCACGCGGATGAAGCTCACGGCGTCGCCGGCGCCGGCGTAGTGGCTCCACAGCGCGACATGGCAGGCCGGGCAGCGCGCGTACTTCTGGCCGCGTCCGCTGGCCGAGGGCGTGAGCACCAGATCGACCGCGCCCTGCAGCACCTGCACATGCTCGGGTTCGATCAGCGCGTTGAGCGCGAAGGACGAGCCCGTCTCGCGCTGGCACCAGCGGCAGTGGCAGCAGTGCACGAAGAGCGGCGGGGCGTTCAGGCGGTAGCGCACCTGCCGGCAGGTGCAGCCGCCTTCCAGCGGCACGAAGGCGTCGGCCATGGCGGTGGTCGGCGGGCGCTCAGCCCTTCTTGCCACCCAGCAGCACCAGCGCGCCGCCCACCACGATCGCCGCCACGCCGGCCCAGGCCGGGATGTTGACGGTCTGTTTTTCCTTCACCGAGAACTCCAGCGGGCCCAGCTTGGCCTGGTGGGTTTCTTTGGTGAAGCTGAAGCCGCCCAGGCCGAGCCCGGCGATGCCGGCCACGACCAGCAGGATGCCGACGATGCGCGTTGCGTTCATGGGGCGGGTCTCCTCAGGGTTGGTTGGAATGAAAAGCCGTTCAGCGCCGCGGTGCCGCCGTGCGCGGCTGCGGCGGCTCCTGCTGCTGCAGCTGGTCCACCCACTGCACGACCTCGGCCATGGCCGCGTCGCTCGCCGCGATGAGCGCCTTCACGCCGCCGGGCGCGTCGGCGCTGGCGGCGGGGCGGCGCACGGTGAAGGTCCGCTGGCCCATCACGCGGTCGCCGCCGGTGGCGGTGCGGACCAGTGTGGCGCGCAGGCGCACCAGGCCCGTGCTGCTCGCGGGCGCGTCGAAGTAGTGGCTGAACTCGTCGAGCGAGATGCGCAGCGTGTCGGGCACGATGCCCTCGGTGCGCGCGAGCGTCGCGCTTTCTTCGGGGCCGAGCACGGTGCGGCGCTCGGCCAGCGTGTCGCGCAACCGCTGGCGCAGCAGCTGCGCGGGCGGCAGGCTCCAGCGCGACTGGCCGTAGGGGCGCAGCTCGTTGGCGTCGGCATAGCCCAGGCGGTACAGGATCTGCGTGCCGTCCAGGCGCGTGTTGCTGTCGAACTCCGCGAGGGACAGCGCCGGCAGCGCGGTGGTCGGCGCGGCAGCGGTGGCCGGTGCGGTGGCCGAAAGGCCGGGGCCGAAGTCGTACAGCGTGGCGCGCGCCGGCTTGTCGGGCAGCATGCCGCAGCCGGCGACCAGCAGCACACAGCCGAGGCTGGCGAGGGCGGGGAGGGTGTTCTTCATGCGCATGGTGTGTCTGCTCCCGGTCAGTGGCGTGCGGCGGGCGCGACGAAGCCGGGCTCGCCCGGGCCCGCGGCCGCGCCGCCGTTGCCGAACAGCAGCGATTGCGGGTTGTCGTTGATGCTGTCGGCCGCGCGGCCCAGGCGGCGCACCGCGTGGGCGGTGTCGTCGGCCACGCGGTTCACGCGCGGCAGGGTGGCGGCGTTGAACGAATCGACCGCCTGCGCCAGCGCCTTGGTGCCCTCGCTCAGGCGCTCGACCGGGCCGTCGGGTGCGTTGAGCTTGCCCACGGTGGAGTTGAAGTTGTTGGCCACGCGCGAGACATCGCCGGCTGCTTTCTTCACCGTCGACAGCGTCTCGGGCATGGCGGCCAGCGTCGGGTTCAGGCCGGTCTTGACGGTGTTGTCGAGCTGCTTGAGCAGCGTGTTGGCGCTGGCCGAGGCGGCCGCGATGTTTTCCAGCGCGTCGGCCACGCGCTTCTGGTTGGCGTCGGCCAGCAGCGCGTTGGCGCGCTTGGTCACTTCTTCCACCTGGTCGATGATTTCCTCGCCGCGGTCCTGCAGCTTCGCGAGCATCGAGGGCTTGAGCGGAATGCGCGGCGGGTTGTTGTTGTCGGGCTTGAGCGCGACGGTCGATTCGCCCTCGTCGTCCAGCGCGATGAAGGCCAGGCCGGTCACGCCCTGGTAGCTCAGCGTGGCAAAGCTGGAGGTGGTGAGCGGCACGCGCTCGTCGACCGTGATGCGCACGCGCACGTTGCCTTTGGTCTTGGGGTCGAAGTCGATCGAGGTCACCTTGCCGACCGAGATGCCGCGGTAGCGCACCTGGGCCTGCGGCTGCAGGCCGCTCACGGCGTCGCGGGTGGAGAGTTCGTACACGTTGCGCACGGTGTTGTCGCGCGTGAACCAGACCACCAGCGCGACGAGCGCGGCGATCAGGCCGAGCACGAAGGCGCCGGCGGCGAGGGCATGGGCCTTGTTTTCCATGAGGGGACCTACCTTTCTTCAGCGCGCGCGGCCTCGGGCTGCGGCGCGGGTGGTGCTTTGCCGGCGGCGGGCTTGTCGTGCAGCGCCTCCAGGGCGCGCTGGCCGCGCCCGCCGAGAAAGTATTCGTGGATGAAGGGATGCGGATAGGCGATGACTTCGCGCGCCGTGCCGCTCACGATCACCTTCTGGTCGGCCAGCACCGCGATGCGGGTGCTCAGGTCGAACAGGGTGTCCAGGTCGTGCGTGACCATCACGACCGTCAGGCCCAACTCGCGGTGCAGGCCGCGCAGCAGGTCGCAGAAACTGTCGGAGGCCTCGGGGTCGAGGCCGGCCGTGGGCTCATCGAGCAGCAGCAGCGGCGGGTCCATGATGAGCGCGCGCGCGAGCGCCACGCGCTTGATCATGCCGCCCGACAGGTCCGACGGGCTCTTGTTCGCATGCTGCGGCTCCAGCCCCACCATCTGCAGCTTCACGAGCGCGGCGTTGCGGATCAGCTCGTCGGGCAGCAGCTTGAGTTCGCGCAGCGGAAAGGCGATGTTCTCCAGCACGCTGAAGGCCGAGAACAGCGCACCGTGCTGGAACAGCATGCCCACGTTGGCCGCGCCGGCCGCGCTGAGTTCGCCCGGCGCCCGGCCCAGCACCTCGACCGCGCCCTTCGTGGGTTTCTGCAGCCCGAGGATCTGCCGCAGCAGCACCGTCTTGCCGGTGCCCGAGCCGCCGACCAGCGACAGCACCTCGCCGCGGTCGAGGTGCAGGTCGAGGTCGCGGTGCACCACCTGTTCGCCATCGGGGCTCTTGAACACGGTCCAGAGCTTGCGGATGTCGACCACGGTGCTCGAGGGGGACGTCACGGCGGCGTTCATCCGCGGAATCCTATGCCCTTGAAGAGCACTGCGAAGAGCGCGTCGACCAGGATCACCGCGGTGATCGAGGTCACGACCGACGACGTGGTGCCGCGCCCCAGGCTCTCGGTGTTGGGCTTGACCTTCATGCCGAAGTAGCAGCCGATCAGCGCGATCAGCACGCCGAACACCGCCGACTTGGCCAGGGCCAGCCAGAGGTTGGAGATGGGCACCGCGCGCGGCAATGCCGACAGGAAATACGACGGCGAGATGCCCAGCGCCGCATCGGCCGCGAGCATGCCGCCGGCCAGTGCCGCCATCGAGGTCCACAGGCTGATCAGCGGCATCGCGATGGCCAGCGCCAGCACGCGCGGCATCACGAGACGGAAGCCGTGCGGGATGCCCATCACGCGCATCGCGTCGAGCTCTTCGGTGACGCGCATCACGCCGATCTGCGCCGTGATCGCCGAGCCCGAGCGGCCCGCGATCAGCACGGCGGCCAGCACCGGCCCGAGCTCGCGGATCAGCGACAGCCCGAGGATGTTCACCACGAAGGCCTCGGCGCCGTAGTTGCGCAGCTGCTGGGAGATCAGGTACGCCAGCACCACGCCGATCAAGAGGCCGACCAGCGCCGTGATGTGCAGCGCCGTGGCGCCGAACTGATAGAGGTGGCCCGAGAAGTCGCGCCACGGCGCGCGATGCGGCGCGCGCGCCAGCGTGCACAGGTCGAGCGCGAGCTGGCCGATGAGGCCGACGAAGTCGCGCAGCACGACCATCGCGCGCGGGCCGTGGTGGGCCAGTGCGTGCAGCCGGTCGCTCAGCGATTTGGGCGGCTCGTCGGGCGTGGCCACCGTGAACTTCGCCACCTGGTCGAGCACCGCCTGGTGCTGTGGCGACAGCTCGATCTTGGCCGGCCAGGCCTGGCGCCAGTGCTCCCACAGCAGCTGGGCGCCGATGTGGTCGAGCTGGCCGATGGGGCGCAGGTCCCAGGCCCGGTCGTCCGCGGGCGGCAGCGCCGCGAGGTCCCTGGCCAGCGCCTCCCAGGCCGGGCGCGTCGACATCGCCAGCGTGGTCCAGCAACCGCTGGCCACGGCCCAGGTGCGGCCGTCCACGTCCTGCGTCTGCGCGCGCGGCGGCGCGAAGGCGTCGTCGGTGGCGGGGGCGTCAGCGGGCGACGGGGTGGGCGACATGGGCAAAGGTGCGGGACAAAACGTAAACAAAGGTCCAAGCGAGAGCGCGCATCGTAACCGCGTGCATCCGGGGCTTGTGTGCGTCTGGCCCTTCGTTTGCGTAGGGCCAGACGCCGTTTTTTTCAGCCAATCTTCAGCTCCAGGCCCGGGCCAGCGCATCCCAGGCGCTGGCGATCACGGGCTCGTCGCGTCGCGCGGCCAGCGAGACGAAACGCAGCGCGCAATCCAGCCGCACGCGGTCGGCCAGCACGAGGCCGTGGGCCTGGCTTTCGCGGATGGCGATCGAGTCGCGCACCAGGCTCAGGCCCACGCCCGACTTCAGCAGGTCGAGCATCGAGGCCTCCTGGTCGACCAGCGCCACGCGCCGGGGCGCCAGGCCGAGCGGGCCGAACACGCGTTCCAGCAAACGGTGGTGCGCCGACTCGGGCGGCGTGGCCAGCCAGGGCAGGGCGGCCAGCGCCTTCCAGTCGCGCCCCAGCACCTGCGGGCCCCAGCCGGCCGGCGCGACCACGCGGTAGCTGAAGCGGGTGAGGGTGCGCACCGCCAGCGGCGCCGGCGCGGCGTCGTCGGGTTCATCGCCCGGGTCGAGGTGAAAACCCACGTCGAGCTCGCCGCGCAGCACCTGCGCCAGCACGCTGCCGCTCATGCCGTGGCGCAGTTCGGTCTCGATCTGCGGCGCGGCCTCGACCAGCTCGCGCAGGAACACGCCCAGCCGCGTGAACTCCGGGTCGAGGATGGTGCCGATGCGCAGCGCCCCGCGCACCGTGACCTGCAGGTTGCGCGCGGCCTGCTGCAGGTCGCCCACGGCCGCCAGCACGCGCTCGGCCTGCGGCAGCATGGCCGCGCCGTCGGCCGTGAGCGCCAGCCCGTGCGGCGTGCGGGTGAACAGCACCAGCCCGGTTTCTTCTGCGAAACGCTTGAGCTGCAGGCTCACCGCAGGCTGCGTCAGGTGCAGCTTCTCGGCGGCGCGCGAGACGTTGCCCTCGCGCGCCGCCAGGATGAAGGCGCGCAGAATCTGGAGGTCCATCGATGACGTAGTCATATAAGACTGATTTATAGCGCCATCGACGCGAATTCATTGGCTTTCTCTTCGTGGATTGGGCCAAATTGCCTTCAGGAGACCCGCACATGTCCATCAGCACCCGAAATATCGATCACCACATCGCCGGCGCCCCCGCCGCCAACACCTCCGGCCGCACGCAGGACGTGACCAACCCCGCCACCGGCGCCGTCACCGGCAAGGTCGGCCTGGCCGACGCCGCCCAGGTGGGGGCCGCCGTGGCCGCCGCGCAGGCCGCGTTCCCGGCCTGGGCCGACACGCCGCCGATCCGCCGGGCGCGCGTGATGTTCAAGTTCCTCGAGTTGCTCAACCAGCACAAGGACGAGCTCGCCCACCTCATCACCGCCGAGCACGGCAAGGTGTTCACCGACGCGCAGGGCGAGGTGAGCCGCGGCATCGACATCGTCGAGTTCGCCTGCGGCATTCCGCAGCTGCTCAAGGGCGACTTCACCGACCAGGTGAGCACCGGCATCGACAACTGGACGCTGCGCCAGCCGCTGGGCGTGGTCGCGGGCATCACGCCCTTCAACTTCCCGGTGATGGTGCCGATGTGGATGTTCCCGGTGGCCATTGCCGCGGGCAACACCTTCGTGCTCAAGCCCAGCCCGACCGACCCGAGCCCGTCGCTGCTGATGGCCGAGCTGCTCAAGAAGGCCGGCCTGCCCGACGGCGTGTTCAACGTGGTGCAGGGCGACAAGGCCGCGGTCGATGCGCTGCTGGAGCACCCCGACGTCAAGGCGATCAGCTTCGTGGGCTCCACGCCCATTGCCAACTACATCTACGAAACCGGCGCACGCCACGGCAAGCGCGTGCAGGCGCTGGGCGGCGCGAAGAACCACATGGTCGTCATGCCCGACGCCGACATCGACCAGGCCGTGGACGCCCTCATCGGCGCCGGCTACGGCTCGGCCGGCGAGCGCTGCATGGCGATCAGCGTCGCGGTGCTGGTGGGCGACGTGGCCGACCGGCTGCTGCCCAAGCTCATCGAGCGCACGAAGACGCTGAAGGTGCTCGACGGCGAGAACCTCGCGGCCGAGATGGGCCCGATCGTCACGCGCGCCGCGCACGAGCGCATCTCCGGCTACATCGCGCAGGGCGAGAAGGAAGGCGCGAAGCTGCTGGTCGACGGCCGCAGCTTCGACGGCAACAAGGCGGGCGAAGGCTGTGGCGACGGCTTCTGGATGGGCGGCACGCTGTTCGACCACGTCACGCCCGAGATGCGCATCTACAAGGAAGAGATCTTCGGCCCCGTGCTGGGCTGCCTGCGCGTCGCGACCTTCAAGGAAGCCGTCGACCTCATCAACGCGCACGAGTTCGGCAACGGCGTGAGCTGCTTCACGCGCGACGGCAACGTGGCGCGCGAGTTCGGCCGCCGCATCCAGGTCGGCATGGTCGGCATCAACGTGCCGATCCCGGTGCCGATGGCCTGGCACGGCTTCGGCGGCTGGAAGAAGAGCCTGTTCGGCGACATGCACGCGTATGGCGAAGAGGGCGTGCGCTTCTATACGAAGCAGAAGTCGATCATGCAGCGCTGGCCGGAGAGCATCGGCAAGGGCGCCGAGTTCGTGATGCCCACGGCGAAGTAAAGGTAAAAGGGGGCGCCGCACGCGCGGCGCTTCGCATCCGAAGAACAACGAGAGACAAAAAGCCAGCCGCCATGAGCGACACCACCTTCGACTACATCATCATCGGCGCCGGCACCGCCGGCTCGCTCATCGCCAACCGCCTGAGCGCCGACAAGACCAAGCGCGTGCTGCTCATCGAGGCCGGCCGCAAGGACGACTACCACTGGATCCACATTCCGGTGGGCTACCTGTACTGCATCGGCAACCCGCGCACCGACTGGCTCTACAACACCGAGCCCGACGCGGGCCTGAACGGCCGCACGCTGCGCTATCCGCGCGGCAAGACGCTGGGCGGCTGCTCGAGCATCAACGGCATGATCTACATGCGCGGCCAGTCGCGCGACTACGAGCACTGGGCTGAACTCACGGGCGACGAGGGCTGGCGCTGGGAGAACGTGCTGCCGGCCTTTCGCAAGCACGAAGACTTCTACCTCGGCGCCGACGAGATGCACGGCGCGGGTGGTGAGTGGCGTGTCGAGAAACAGCGGCTGCGTTGGGACATCCTCGACGCCTTCGCCGACGCGGCCGTGCAGGCCGGCGTGCCGCACACCGCCGACTTCAACCGCGGCAGCAACGAAGGCGTGGGCTACTTCCAGGTCAATCAGAAGAACGGCTGGCGCTGGAACACCGCCAAGGCCTTCCTGCGGCCCACCTGCTACGGCCGCCCCAACTTCGAACTGTGGACCGGCGCGCAGGTGTCGCGCCTGCTGTTCGAGACGCTGCCCGACGGCACGAAACGCTGCACCGGGGCGCAGGTGTGGGACGGCTCCGAGATGACCACGGCGCATGCCGAGTGCGAAGTGATCCTGAGCGCGGGCGCCATCGGCTCGCCGCAGATCCTGCAGCTGTCGGGCGTCGGCCCGGCCGAGCTGCTGCGCCAGCACGGCATCGACGTGGCGCTGGACGCGCCCGGCGTCGGCGCCAACCTGCAGGACCATCTGCAGATCCGCGCGGTCTACAAGATCGAGGGCGCGCCCACGCTCAACGTGCTGGCCTCGTCGCTGGTCGGCAAGGCGAAGATCGGTCTCGAATACCTGCTGAAACGCAGCGGCCCGATGAGCATGGCGCCGTCGCAGCTCGGCGCCTTCACGCGCAGCTCGCCCGACCGCGCGTGGCCCAACATCCAATACCACGTGCAGCCGCTGTCGCTCGACGCCTTCGGCGAACCGCTGCACAGCTTCCCGGCCTTCACCGCGAGCGTGTGCAACCTGAACCCGACGAGCCGGGGCTCGGTGCGCATCAAGAGCGCGCGTTTCGAAGACGCGCCCGCCATCGCACCCAACTACCTGAGCACCGAGGAAGACCGCAAGGTGGCGGCCGATTCGCTGCGCGTGACGCGCCGCATCGCGCAGCAGCCCGCGCTCGCCAAGTACAAGCCGCAGGAGTGGAAGCCCGGCGTGCAGTACCAGACCGACGAAGACCTCGCGCGGTTGGCCGGTGACATCGCCACCACCATCTTCCACCCGGTCGGCACCACCAAGATGGGCGCCGACGGCGACCCGATGGCGGTGCTCGACGCGCGCCTGCGCGTGCGCGGCGTGCACGGCCTGCGCGTGGTCGATGCGGGCGCGATGCCCACCATCACCAGCGGCAACACCAACAGCCCGACGCTGATGATGGCGGAGAAGGCGGCGGGCTGGATCCTGGAAGACAACCGCAACCGCTGAGGCGGTTCAGCGGCGCGGCTTGGCGCCGCGCTGGGTGTCAGCCGCCAGGCGCGCCTTGGCGCCTTGGCGCCTTCGAGCATGAGGTCCACGCCGACCTCGAACATCGCATCGGGGCCGGCCTTGCGGTAGCTGGCGAAGGCCTCGGCCAGCAGCGGGCGCGAGGCCGCGGCGGCATCGAGCGCCTGCTGCCGGATTTCCGCATCGGGCGGTGCCGCCTGCTCCTCCAGCCCACGGCGCAGGGCTGGCCGGCGCCGTGCGCTATCTGCTGTGTCTGCCGGTGATGCTGTGCAGGTCGCCTGCGGCGGGTGGCTAACTGTCGAAGAACGCCAGCTTGCGCGCGCGAGGCAGCGCCTTGAGCGCGATCTCCGCCCGCAGCGCGGCGCCCTTGTCGGGGTACTGGCGTGCCGCCAGCACGCGCTGCGGCGGACGCGCGCGCGTGAACTTGGCGCCCAGCCCGAAGACATGCTGGAAGAAGCGCTGCTCCACGTCGAGCGCGATGCCCGCGTAGTACACGCCGCCTTCGCATTCCAGCAGGTAGAGCCAATAGGGTGGGGGCGGCGAGGGATCGGGCGGTTTTCGGGGCACGCGCGCATTGTGCGGGCAGGCGCTTATCGTGCGTTGAAGGAAGGTGTCACCATGAAGTTCATTCGAAAAACGCACCAAGTCCTTCCAATTTTTCGCTAGGCAAGGGCGCGGGTTTCGCACATATTGGCCCGTTCCTGCTGTCGCATTTCTTCTTCTGTCCTTCCTTCTCCCTGGAGCGTCCATGCCAGAAGCCCAGACCCCCGTGTCCCTTCCCGCCGAGGTTGACCAACTGCTGCATCGCCTGGGCGTGCCCCGCACCGCCCACACCCGCGGCGACCTCACGGTGCGCTCGCCGGTCAGCGGCGAGGTGATCGCGCAGGTGCCGCAGACCACGGCCGTGGAAGCCACCGGCGCCATCGGCCGTGCGCACGAGGCCTTCAAGGCCTGGCGCCTGGTGCCGGCGCCGCGCCGCGGCGAGCTGGTGCGCCTGCTGGGCGAAGAGCTGCGCGCCGCCAAGCGCGACCTGGGCCGCCTCGTCACGCTGGAGGCCGGCAAGATCCCGTCCGAGGGCGCGGGCGAGGTGCAGGAAATGATCGACATCTGCGACTTCGCGGTCGGCCTCTCGCGCCAGCTCTACGGCCTCACGCTGGCCACCGAGCGCGCCGAGCACCGGATGATGGAAACCTGGCACCCGCTGGGCGTGTGCGGCGTGATCTCGGCCTTCAACTTTCCCGTGGCCGTGTGGTCGTGGAACGCGGCGCTCGCGCTGGTGTGCGGCGACCCGGTGGTGTGGAAGCCTTCAGAGAAAACACCGCTCACCGCGCTGGCCGTGCACGCCATCGCGCAGCGCGCCATCGAACGCTTCGGCGACGCGCCCGAAGGCCTGCTCGGTTTGCTGCTGGGCCCGCGCGACATCGGCGAGGTGCTGGTCGACGACCCCCGCGTGCCGATCCTCTCGGCCACCGGCTCCACGGCGATGGGCCGGCAGGTCGGGCCGAAGCTGGCGGCGCGCTTCGCCCGCGCGATCCTCGAACTGGGTGGCAACAACGCCGCCATCGTCACGCCCTCGGCCGACCTGGACCTCACGCTGCGCGGCATCGCCTTCGCGGCCATGGGCACGGCGGGCCAGCGCTGCACCACGCTGCGGCGCCTGTTCGTGCACGAGAGCGTGTACGACCAGCTGGTGCCCAAGCTCGTGAAGGTCTACGGCAACGTGCAGGTGGGCGACCCACGCGAGGCCGGCACGCTGGTCGGTCCGCTGATCGACCGCGCGGCCTTCGACGGCATGCAGAAGGCCCTGAACGAAAGCCGCGAGACCGGCGCCACGGTGCACGGCGGCCAGCGTGTCGAGGGCATCGGCACGCAGGACGCGTTCTATGTGCGTCCCGCGCTGGTGGAGCTGAAGTCGCACGCCGGCCCGGTGCTGCGCGAAACCTTCGCGCCCATCCTCTATGTGGTGCGCTACAGCTCGCTTGACGAAGCCATCGAGTGGCACAACGCAGTGGGCGCGGGCCTGTCGTCGTCGATCTTCACGCTCAATGTGCGCGAGGCCGAGCGCTTCATGTCCAGCGCGGGTTCGGACTGCGGCATCGCCAACGTCAACATCGGCCCGAGCGGCGCCGAGATCGGCGGCGCCTTCGGCGGCGAGAAGGAAACCGGCGGCGGGCGCGAAGCGGGCTCGGACAGCTGGAAGGCCTACATGCGCCGCGCGACCAACACGATCAACTACTCGACGGCACTCCCCCTTGCGCAGGGCGTGACCTTCGACATCGGCGACTGAACAACCCCGGCCCATGGCGCCTGCCGCGCGGCATTTCGCCGCGGCGGCCAGGCAGCGGCCGCACCTATCCCCCCAGAAAAACCACCAGGAGACAGCAAAGATGAAGATGCAACTGAAGACCCTCGCCACCGCCGCGCTGCTTGCGCTCGCTTTCGGCACCACCGCCACCGCGCAGCAGGCGCCCACGGGCGGCACGCTCGACAAGATCAAGGCGAGCGGCAAGGTCGTGCTCGGCGTGCGCGAAGCCTCGCCGCCCATGGCCTACATGCTGGGCGCGGGCGAGAAGTACGTGGGCTACCACGTCGAACTCTGCGAGCGCGTGCTCAAGGACATCACGCCCAACGCCAAGCTCGAGTACATGGCCGTGACCGCGCAGAACACCATCCCGCTGGTGCAGAACGGCACGCTGGACATCGGCTGCGGCCCCACCACCAACAACACCGCGCGCCAGCAGCAGGTGGCCTTCGCGCTCACCACGTATGTGAGCGAAGTGCGCATGGCGACCAAGGTCGACTCGGGCATCACCACGCTCGACCAGCTCGCGGGCCGCAACGTGTCGGCCTCGACCGGCACCACCGCCGTGCAATTGCTGCGCAAGCGCGAGCGCGCGCAGAACGTCTCGTACAACACGATGCTCGGCAAGGATCACCTGGAGAGCTTCCTGCTCATGGAGTCGGGCCGCGCCGATGCCTTCGTGCTCGACGACAACCTGCTCGCCGGCATCATCGCGAACTCGAAGAACCCGACGGCCTACCGCATCACCGGCGAGGCGCTGGGCTCGGAGCCGATCGCGCTGCTGTTCCGCAAGGACGACCCAGCCTTCAAGGCCGCGGTGGACGATTCACTGCGCAAGCTCATGAAGAGCGGCGAGCTCGAGAAGATCTACACCAAGTGGTTCGTGGCCGCGATCCCGCCGAAGAACACCAGCCTCAACCTGCCGATGAGCCCCGCGCTCAAGCAGCTCGTGCTCGAACCCAACGACAAGCCACTGGAGGCCTACGCCAAGTGACAGACGCCGCCGTGTTCTCGCCGGCGCAACGCGTGCGCGCCATCCACGTCTCGGAGATCCTGCGCATCACCGACCATGCGCAGGCGCTCAAGCGCGCCGGCCGCCCGGTGATCGTGCTGGGCGCGGGCGAGCCCGACTTCGACACGCCCGAGAACATCCGGCATGCGGCCTCGCTGGCCATTGCGCGCGGCGACACGCGCTACACGGTGCTCGACGGCAGCCCGGCGATGAAGGCGGCGGTGCAGCTGAAGTTCAAGCGCGACAACGCGCTGGACTTCGCACTCGACGAGATCAGCGTGAGCGCGGGCGCCAAGCAGGTGATCTTCAATGCGCTGATGGCGAGCCTGAACCCGGGCGACGAAGTGATCCTGCCCGCGCCGTACTGGACCTCGTACGCCGACATCGTGCAGATCTGCGGCGGCGTGCCGGTGTCGGTGGCGTGCGGCGAAGAGAACGGCTTTCGGCTGACGGCAGCGCAGCTGCAGGCGGCCATCACGCCGCGCACGCGCTGGCTGTTTCTGAACTCGCCGTCGAACCCGAGCGGTGCGGCCTACAGCGCCGCGCAGCTCCAGCCGATCACCGACGTGCTGCTCGACCATCCCCACGTCTGGGTGCTGGCGGACGACATCTACGAGCACATCCTCTACGACGGCCTCGCGTTCGCAACGCCGGTGGCCGTGGAGCCGCGCTTGCGCGAACGCACGCTCACGGTGAACGGCGTGTCGAAGGCTTATGCGATGACCGGTTGGCGCGTGGGCTACGGCGCCGGCCCGCGCCCGCTGATCGCGGCGATGGCCGTGGTGCAGAGCCAGTCGACCTCGTGCCCGTCGTCTGTGAGCCAGGCCGCGGCGATCGAGGCGCTCACCGGCCCACAGGGCATCGTGGCCGAGCGCTGCGCATCCTTTCAACAGCGCCGCGATGTCGTCGTGGCCGCGCTCAACCGCACGCCGGGCCTGCACTGCCGCGTGCCCGAGGGCGCCTTCTACACCTTCGCAAGTTGCGCGGGCGTGCTCGGAAAGCGCACTGCCGCCGGCGCGCTGCTGCAGACCGACAGCGACTTCTGCCGCTACCTGCTGCAGGACTTCGAGGTGGCGGTGGTGCCGGGCAGCGTGTTCGGGCTCGCGCCGTATTTCCGCATCTCGTATGCGACGTCGATGGCGCAGCTCGAAGAGGCCTGTGCGCGCATCGCCGCCGCCTGCGCCGCGCTCTCCTGACCTCTCCTCTTCATTCCACTGGAACCCTCATGACTTCCTCCCGCACCGGCGGCCAGATCCTGGTCGACCAGCTCATCACCCACGGCGTCAAGCAGCTCTTCTGCGTGCCCGGCGAAAGCTTCCTGGCCGTGCTCGACGCGCTGCACGACGCATCGATCGACGTGACGGTGTGCCGGCAGGAAGGCGGCGCGGCGATGATGGCCGAGGCGCAGGGCAAGCTGACGGGCCAGCCCGGCATCTGCTTCGTCACGCGCGGCCCTGGCGCCACCAATGCGGCGGCCGGCGTGCACATCGCGCACCAGGACTCGACGCCGCTCCTGCTGTTCGTCGGCCAGGTCGCGCGCGATGCGATGGGCCGCGAAGCCTTCCAGGAGCTGGACTACGGCGCGGTCTTCGGCACGATGGCCAAGTGGGTCGTGCAGATCGACGATCCGGCGCGCGTGCCCGAGCTGGTGTCGCGCGCCTTCCATGTCGCGACCTCGGGCCGGCCCGGCCCGGTGGTGATCGCGCTGCCCGAAGACATGCTGACCGAAGCCGCCGTGGTGGCCGATGCGCTGCCGTATGCCGTCACCGAAACCCATCCGGGCGCGGCGCAGATCGCCGAGCTGCAGCAGCGCCTGTCGCAGGCGCAGCGGCCCGTCGTCATCCTGGGCGGCAGCCGCTGGTCCGAAGCCGCGACGCAGCAGTTCGCGCAGTTCGCCGAGGCGCATGCGCTGCCCGTGTACTGCTCGTTCCGCCGCCAGATGCTGATGTCCGCCGAGCACCCTTGCTATGCGGGCGACCTGGGGCTCGGCGCGAATCCGCGCATGCTGGAACGCATCCGCAATGCGGACTTGGTGCTGCTGGTCGGCGGGCGCCTGTCGGAAGTGCCGTCGCAAGGCTATGAGCTGTTCGCGATCCCGCAGCCGAAGCAGGCGCTGGTGCATGTGCACGCCGATGCCGACGAGCTCGGCAAGCTCTACCGCCCGACGCAGGGCATCCACGCCACGCCGCAGGCGTTTGCCGAAGCGGTGTCCACGTTGCGTCCGGCGTCACCGCCCGTGTGGCAGGCCGAGACGAAGACCGCGCGCGAAGACTTCCTGCGCTGGAGCGATCCGGCCGCGATTCGCATTCCCGGCCCGTTGCAGATGGGCGAGGTCATGCAGCACCTGCGCGAGGTGCTGCCGGCCGATACCATCTTCTGCAACGGCGCGGGCAACTTCGCGACCTGGGTGCACCGCTTCTGGCCGTTCCGCGCGTTCGCGAGCCAACTGGCGCCGACCAGCGGCTCGATGGGCTACGGCCTGCCGGCCGGCGTCGGTGCCAAGCGGCTGTGGCCCGAACGCGAGGTGGTCGTGTTCGCGGGCGACGGCGATTTCATGATGCACGGCCAGGAGTTCGCCACTGCCGTGCAGTACGGCCTGCCGATCCTCGTGGTGCTGCTGGACAACGGCATGTACGGCACGATCCGCATGCACCAGGAAAAGCACTACCCCGGCCGCATCAGCGCCACGCAGTTGAAGAACCCCGACTTCCGCGGCTATGCCGAGGTGTTCGGCGGCCACGGCGAACGCGTGACCACGACGGAAGAATTCGGCCCCGCACTCGCGCGTGCGCGCGCCAGCGGCAAGCCGGCGATCCTGCATTGCCTGCTGGACCCGGAGGCGATCACGCCCGCGAGCACGCTGGAATCGATCCGCAAGGCGGCGCTGGCGGCGAACTGAAGCGTCGTCAGCGCAGCCCGCCGACATAGCGCGGCGGCGGCGTGGGCGGCAGGCCGTCGGGCTGGCGCGCCGCCAGCCGCGCGGCGCGGGCCAGCGGCTCCATGGCCTGCTCCAGCCGCGTGGCGAGCTGGTCGAGCTCGTCGTCCTTGGTCTCGGCGGCGTGCTGGCGCGTCATGCGCACGATCTCGGCGGCGTACTCGGCATTGGTGGCCATCCATTCGGTGTCGGTCACGCGCCCGTGCTTTCGCCGCAGTGCCACGTGAAGGCGTGCTGCAAGCGCGATGCGTTCGCTTTCGGACATGGAGGGCATGGCGGGGTCTCCGTCGTTGGGTCAGGCTCCCAGGTGTTCCTTGTGTTGAGCAAGATCGAGGCCCACCAGTTCGCTCTCGGGGTCGACGCGCAATCCGACCAGCACATGCACCAGGAACAGCACGATGGCCGTGCCGGCCGCGCTGTAGATCGCCACGCTGGCGACCGCGATCGCCTGCGTCAGCACATTGCCCGCCGCGCCCGAGATGCGCGGGTCGGCGAACACGCCCGTGAGCAGCGCGCCCACGATGCCGCCGATGCCGTGCACGCCGAACACGTCGAGCGAGTCGTCCGCACCGAGCAGGTGCTTCAGGCCCGTGGCGCCCCAGTAGCAGGCCAGCCCGGCGATGGCGCCGATGGCCAGCGCCGACAGCGGCGTGACGAAGCCGGCCGCCGGCGTGATCGCCACCAGCCCCGCCACGAGGCCGGAGCACAGGCCCAAGAGCGACGGGCTGCGGCGCACGATCCATTCGCCGATCATCCAGCTCATGGCGCCGGCCGCCGCCGCGATGTGCGTCACCAGCATCGCCAGGCCCGCGCGCCCGTCGGCCGCCACCGCCGAGCCCGCATTGAAGCCGAACCAGCCCACCCACAGCAGGCCCGCACCCGTCATGGTGAGCGCCAGGCTGTAGGGCTCGAAGGCCTCGCGCCCGTAGCCCCGGCGCGGCCCGAGCGCATAGGCGCACACCAGCCCCGCGATGCCCGCGTTGACGTGCACCACCGAGCCGCCCGCGAAGTCGAGCGCACCCATCTGCGCGAGCCAGCCGCCCGGCTCCCACACCCAGTGCGCGACCGGCGCGTACACGAGCACGCTCCACAGCAGCGCGAACCACAGCAGCGCCGAGAAGCGCATGCGCTCGACAAAAGCGCCGAGCACCAGCGCGGTGGTGATGATCGCGAAGCTCAGCTGGAACATGGCGTAGACCGATTCCGGCACGTTCGGCGCCACGTGGCTCACGGCCACCTGGCCGGCCTCCTTCAGGTACTCGAAGCCCGAGAAGCCGATGCGCGAGAGCTTGCCCAGCCAGGGCCAGCCGGGCGTGAAGGCCAGCGAGTAGCCGAGCGCGAACCAGGTCAGCGAGACCACGGCGGCGATCGCCACCACCCCGGCCATGGTGGCCAGCACGTTCTTGCGTCGCACCATGCCGGCATAGAAGAGCGCGATGCCGGGCAGCGTCATCAGCAGCACCAGCGCGGTCGAGGTCATCATCCAGGCGGTGTCGGCCGCGTTCAGGGAGGCTTGGGGTGCCAGCAGGGCCATGACCGTTTCTTCTTGGAGTGGTGGACAAGAGGCCTGTGTGCACGAGTCATGCCATCTTGTTAACTGACTGAAACACTTTGGTTTCCCAACCGAAGGGTCGAAGTAACACGAAGCGGGTAATTCCTAATGCACCGGGCGGGTGCGCGCTTGCACAATCTGCGCACTCGCGACGGGCCCTGCTCGTACTGCCGAGGGTCCGAGGAGACAAGCTTCCGATCGATCAACAAGAACATTCTTCAAAGGCTCCGTACGAGATGCCTGTCTGATATTTGAAAAGCGCCGCTGGTCGGCGCTTTTTTTTGCCTGTTCGCAGCGCGAATGCGGGCGCATTCCTCCAAGCCAAACAAGCCTCCTGGCCAGCCGGTACCGGCCACCACAGCTATCGTTTCGATAGCGATTCCGGTGAGACAATCGCCCGCATGGAAATGCTGGTGGTCACGGGCGCCTCACTGCTCGCGGGTTTTATCGATGCGATCGTGGGCGGCGGCGGGTTGATCCTGGTGCCGGCCCTCTTTGCGGTGTTTCCGGGCGCGCCGCCCGCCACGCTGCTGGGCACCAACAAGAGCGCGTCGATCTGGGGCACCGCGGCCTCGGCGGCCCAGTTCAGCCAGCGGGTGCAGATGCGCTGGGGCGCGATGTGGCCGGCCGCGCTGCTGGGTTTCGGCGGCTCGATGCTCGGCGCCTGGACCGTCACGGTCTTCCCGGGCGACTTCCTGCGCCGGGCGCTGCCGGTCATCCTGCTGGGCGTGCTGGTCTACACGCTGGCGCGCAAGGACATGGGCCGGCTGCACGCACCGCGCTTCAGCGGCCGCGCCGAGACGCTGGCGGCCAGCACCATCGGCCTGACCATCGGTTTCTACGACGGCTTCTTCGGACCGGGCACGGGCAGCTTCCTGGTGTTTTTGTTCGTGCGCTGGATGGGCTACGACTTCCTCAACGCCTCGGCCTCGGCCAAGGTCATCAACACCCTGACCAACGCCGCCGCGCTGATCCTGCTGGCCGCCAAGGGCCACGTCTGGTGGCACTACGGGCTGGTGATGGCGGTGGCCAACGTGGCCGGCAGCCTGGTCGGCACGCGCGTGGCGCTGAAGCACGGGGCGGGGTTCGTGCGGATCGTGTTCATCGTGGTGGTGAGTGCGCTGATCCTGAAGACGGCTTACGACGCGTTCTTCAAGTGATCGTCGGGCCGTGCGGTCGTTGATCGGCCGCAAGTGCAGGGCGTGCCCTCGTGCGCAGGGCACTGGGTGCTCCCCGCAGCGAAATCAAGGGGGAGGCCGCAGGCCGGAGGACATTCGCGGAGGGGAGTACCCGGTGTCCTGTGCACGCGCCCCGAACGCACGCATCCGCAAAAACAAAAAAGCCCCACACGGGGGCTTTCTTGCAACTGAGCGAAAAAGAAACCGTCAGTCCTCGACAAATGCCTCTTCGCGCTTCGCCTTGATCGCCGGCAGCAGCACGATGGCCAGCAGCAGCGCCGCAGCGATCAGCAGACCGGCCGACAGCGGCCGCGTCACGAACACGCTCCACGCGCCGCGCGACAGCAGCAGCGCGCGCCGCAGGTTCTCTTCCATCATCGGCCCGAGGATGAAGCCCAGCAGCAGCGGGGCCGGCTCGGTGCGCAGCTTCAGGAACAGGTAGCCGATGAAGCCGAAGATCGCCACCATCCACACGTCGAAGGTGTTGTTGTTGGTCGAGTACACGCCGATCGCGCAGAACAGCACGATGGCGGGGAACAGGAACTTGTAGGGCACCGTCAGCAGCTTGATCCACATGCCGATCAGCGGCAGGTTCAGGATGATCAGCATCGCGTTGCCGATCCACATCGAGGCGATCAGGCCCCAGAAGAGCTCCGGGTTGCTGGTCATCACCTGCGGGCCGGGCTGGATGTTGTGGATCGTCATCGCGCCCACCATCAGCGCCATCACGGCGTTGGGCGGAATGCCCAGCGTCAAGAGCGGAATGAAGGAGGTCTGCGCGCCGGCGTTGTTGGCCGACTCGGGCGAGGCCACGCCGCGGATGTTGCCCTTGCCGAAGGGCACTTCGCCGGGGCGCATCTTGATCTTCTTCTCCAGCGCGTAGGCCGCGAAGGCCGCCAGCAGCGCGCCGCCGCCCGGCAGGATGCCCAGCGCCGAACCCAGCGCCGTGCCGCGCAGCACGGCCGGCGTCATGCGCTTGAAGTCGTCCTTGGTGGGCCACAGGCCCTTGACCTTGTGCGTGAACACCTCGCGCTCGTCGTCGGGCTGCGAGAGGTTGCCGATGATTTCGCCGTAGCCGAACACGCCCATGGCGATCACCACGAAGCCGATGCCGTCGGTGAGCTCGGGAATGTCGAAGCTGAAGCGCGCGACGCCCGAATTCACGTCGGTGCCCACGATGCCCAGCAGCAGGCCCAGCACGATCATCGCCACCGCCTTGAGCAGCGAGCCCGAGGCCAGCACCACGGCGCCGATCAGGCCCAGCACCATCAGCGAGAAGTACTCCGCAGGGCCGAACTTGAAGGCCAACTCGGTCAGCGGGGGCGCGAAGGCGGCCAGGATCAGCGTGCCGACGCAGCCCGCGAAGAACGAGCCCAGGCCCGCCGCGGCCAGCGCAGGGCCTGCGCGGCCCTGCCTTGCCATCTGGTAGCCGTCGATGCAGGTGACCACCGAGGACGACTCCCCGGGCAGGTTCACCAGGATGGCCGTGGTCGAGCCGCCGTACTGGGCGCCGTAGTAGATGCCGGCCAGCATGATCAGCGCCGACACGGGCGGCAGCGCGTAGGTGGCGGGCAGCAGCATCGCGATGGTCGCGACGGGGCCGATGCCCGGCAGCACGCCGATCAGCGTGCCCAGGATGCAACCGACCAGGCAGTACAGCAGGTTGGTGAAAGTGAAGGCGACGCCGAAGCCGGTCGCCAGGTTGTGGAACAGTTCCATGGCGGTGTGCTCCTCAACCCGAAATGAACGTGGGCCAGACCTGGATCTGCAGCTTGAGCGCCCAGATGAAGGCCACATAGCTGCCGGCTGCCAGGATGGTCGCCAGCACCAGCACGTCGCGCAGCTTGAAGTGCTCGCCCGCCATGCTCGAGATGATGGTCAGCGCGTAGATCGCGATGATCATGCCCATCGCCGGCAGCCCGACGCTGGGCAGGCCGCCCAGCAGCACGCCGAAGGCCAGGTTGGCGCCGAGCACGAAGGCCAGCGGCTTCCAGGCCCATTTGCCGATCTTGTCGCCGTCGGCGCTCTCGACCACCATGGCCTGGAACATGATCAGCGCGCCCAGCAGCGCGAGCAGGATGCCCAGCATCAGCGGAAAGTACCCCGGCCCCATGCGGGCGCCGTCTCCGATGGTGTAGGTGGTGGCGCCGATGGCGAACGCGCCACCGACGGCGGCGAACATGACTCCTGAGAAGAAGTCCGCCTGTCTCTTGATTTTCATTGTCTCGACCCTCTGTTTTCGAAGGGACGAGGGTCGTCGCCAGCGGCTGACCGTCGGCTGACCAGCGCGGTACGGACAAATGCTTACAGGGAAAGTACGGGCTCTCCCCCAGGCTTCGCGCACTTCGTGTCGCTACGCCAACCCCCTCCGGGGGCAACACCAGCGGCCCGGCAGAGCCGGTTCCACGGTGTTCCTCGAAGGGGCAGGGACCGGGGCCGGGTTGTGGGGTGGGCCGGAAACGAAAAAAGCTCCCGAAGGAGCTTTTTATTCATTCAGAGCGCCGAGGCGCTCATGAGTGTGTGGGGGAGGGCTTAGTAGCCGCCGCGGCCACCGCCGCCGCCGCCGTAACCACCGCCGCCACCGCTACGGCCGCCACCGCCGCCGCCGTAACCGCCGCCGCCGCCGCCACCACCGTAGCCGCCGCCGCCACCACCGCCGTAGCCGCCACCACCGCCGGTGCGGGGGGGACGTGCTTCCATCGGACGGGCTTCGTTCACCGTCAGGGCGCGGCCCTGCAGCGATGCGCCGTTCATGCCTTCGACAGCTGCGAGTGCTTCAGCGTCCGTGCCCATTTCGACGAAGCCGAAGCCCTTCGAACGGCCGGTGTCACGTTCCATCATGACCTTGGCGCTGACGATCGAGCCGAACTCGCCGAAAGCCTGTTCCAGGTCGTTGTCACGCACGGAGTAGGCGAGGTTGCCCACGTAAAGTTTCTTGCCCATGGAGGGACTCCTAATTCAAACCAAAAAAACACAAAGCGATGGAGTCCCAGAATCACAACAAACTAATGCGCTGTGGCGCGAAACTGACCGATCACCAAATTACGTGCACGGGAGCCAAGGCTCGCAGACACGTGAGCCGGATTATCCGGCCCGATTTCCGAAAAAAGGGGGGAAATCTTGTGTTATCGAGAAACATTCCGACCCGACGGGCGGTTTCGCAACGGTTTCAGGAGGTCGGACAGGCCGTTGTGGTCTATTTCATGCATCAAAGCGAGCAGCCGGCCAATTTCTCCCGCGGGAAAACCCTCGCGCGCAAACCAGGTCAGGTAATTTCCGGGCAAATCGGCAATCAGCGTGCCCTTGTGCTTGCCAAAAGGCATTTCGAGCGTCACCAGGCGCTGCAGGTCTTCGGGGTTCATGCGTGCCTCAGCCGCCTGCGCGCTTGACCGTGTGGCCCTGCTTCACGAGGGCGGCGATCACCACCTCGCGGTGATCGCCCTGGATCTCCACGGTGCCGTCCTTCACCGTGCCGCCGGTGCCGCAGGCCGCTTTCAGCTGCTTGCCCACGGCCGCCAGCGCCGCAGCGTCGAGCGGCAGGCCCTTGACCACGGTCACGCCCTTGCCCTTTCGGCCCTTGGTCTCGTGCGATACGCGGACAATGCCGTCCGTGGCCGCCGTGCGGGCCTTCGCGAGTTCCTTGCAGCGGCATTGCGCCATCGGGGCGCCGCAGTCGGGGCACATGCGCCCGCCCGCCTCGGTGGAGTACACCAGCGTGCTGCCGGTGCGGCTGTTCTTCATCGTTCCCATTCGATCCGTCTTTCTTTCGATCTCTCTCTTTTTCCCGGTGCCCGTTCCATGCCATTCGATACCCTGGGCCTGACCCCCGCGCTCGCGCAAGCGGCCGCCGCGAGCGGCTTTGCCGCGCCGACCGCCATCCAGGCGGCGGCCATCCCTGCCATTTTGCAGGGCCGCGACCTGCGGGGCTCGGCACAGACCGGCTCCGGCAAGACGGCCGCATTTTCCCTGCCGCTGTTGCAGCGCCTGGCCGCCGAGCCCGCCGCGTCGGCGTCGCGCCGGCTGCGCGCGCTGGTGCTCGTGCCCACGCGCGAACTCGCGGCCCAGGTGGGCGAGACGCTGGAAGACTTCGCACGGCACCTGCCCGAGCGCCTGAAGATCGTCGTCGCGGTCGGCGGTGTCTCGATCAACCCGCAGATGATGCGGCTGCGCGGCGGCGCCGACATCGTGGTCGCCACGCCCGGCCGGCTGCTCGACCTGGTCGAACACAACGCGCTCGCGCTCGACGCCGTGTCGACGCTCGTGCTCGACGAGGCCGACCGCCTGTTCGACCTGGGCTTTGCCGAGGAGCTGCAGCGCATCCTGGCGCTGCTGCCGGCGCGGCGCCAGAACCTGCTCTTCTCGGCCACCTTCCCGATCGCCATCCAGGCGCTGGCCGACGACATGCTGCACGACCCGGCCCTGGTCGACGTGCAGGGCGAGCCCGGCACCCGGCCCGACATCGTGCAGCGCGCCATCGAGGTCGACGCCGCCCGCCGCACCCAGTTGCTGCGCCAGCTGCTGAAGGACAACGAGGGCACCTGGGACCGCGTGCTGGTGTTCGTTGCCACGCAGCACGCCGCGCAGACCGTGGCCGAGAAGCTGTACCGCAACGGCATCTACGCCGTGCCCTTCCACGGCGACATCGCGCAGGGCACGCGCCGCGACATCCTGGCGCAGTTCAAGCAGAGCCGCTGGGACGTGGTGATCGCCACCGACCTGGCGGCGCGCGGCCTGGACATCGCGCAGCTGCCCGTGGTCATCAACTACGACCTGCCGCGTTCGCCGACCGACTACATCCACCGCATCGGCCGCACCGGCCGCGCGGGCGCGAGCGGGCTGGCGATCAGCTTCGTGAGCCCCGCCACCGAGGCGCACTTCCGCCTGATCGAGAAGCGCCAGGGCCAGCGCGTGCCGCGCGAGCGCATCGCGGGCTTCGAGCCGACCGAGACGGCGCCGGTGGTGGTCGACACCTCGGGCAACGGCGGCATCAAGGGCGCGCGACCGAGCAAGAAGGACAAGCTGCGCGCGGCGGCCGCGCTGGCCGCACAGGCAGGCGGTGGGGAAGACGCGGACTGACGCACGTCAGGCGTCAGCCGGCATGAAAGGAGGCCGGCGGGTGCTTCGAACGGTTTTCCGCTCTTGTGCGTTGCGCGCTATGCGTGCTGCTTGCCGAGAAAGCTCGCCATCAGGTCCACCGGCAGCGGAAACACGATGGTCGTGTTCTTGTCCGCGCCGATCACCGTGAGCGTCTCCAGGTAGCGCAACTGGATCGCCTGCGGCTCCTGCGCCAGCACGCGCGCGGCCTGGAACAGCTTCTCGGACGCCTGCAGCTCGCCTTCGGCATGGATCACCTTGGCGCGGCGTTCGCGTTCCGCCTCGGCCTGCCGCGCGATGGCGCGGATCATGGATTCGGTGAGGTCGATCTGCTTGATCTCGACGTTCGACACCTTGATGCCCCATGACGCCGTCTGCACGTCCAGCGATTCGCGCACATCCAGGTTGAGCTTCTCGCGCTCGGCCAGCATGTCGTCCAGCTGGTGCTTGCCGAGCACCGAGCGCAGCGTGGTCTGGGCCAGCTGGCTGGTCGCGTTGAAGAAGTCCTTGACCTCGATGATGGCCTTGGCCGCATCGACGATGCGGAAGTAGACGACTGCGCTGACCTTCACCGACACGTTGTCGCGCGAGATCACGTCCTGCGTCGGCACTTCGAGCACCACGGTGCGCAGGTCGACGCGCACCACCTGCTGGATGGCCGGGATCACGAACACCAGCCCGGGCCCTGCCACCTTCGAGAAGCGCCCCAGGGTGAACACGATGCCGCGCTCGTACTCCCGGAAGATCCATATCGCCGAAAAGAGCAGCGCCGCCAGCAGGACCAGGGCGACGGCGCCGATGCCATAAGTGAAAGAGAGCATGGTGATCTCCCGCGACTCAGCAAAGGTGCTGAACGGTTGGACACCTGCCGCGCAGCGGCGTTCCGGCCGGGCCGGAATAAAGGTCGGCGCCGCCGCTACACCCACCCGAGCTGGCGCGCCGCCAGCTCCTTCATGATCTCCTCGGCGCCGCCGCCGATCATCATCACCTTGACCTCGCGGTAGACGCGCTCGCTCACGGTGCCGCGCATGAAGCCCATGCCGCCGAGGATCTGCACGGCCTGGTCGGCGCAGAACTGCATGGTCTGCGTGGCGTGGTTCTTGAGCAGGCAGACCTGTGCCACCCACTCCGGCGCGTTGATGCGGCCCGCTGCCTCGTGCGCGTCGCCCTCGGCGGACACGGCCTCGAGCCAGGCCTCGGTCGAGGCGATGCGCATCTGCATGTCGACCAGCTTGTGGCGCACGGCCTGGTGCTCGATGAGCGCGGCGCCGAAGGTCTTGCGCTCGCGCGACCAGGCCAGCGCTTCGTCGAGGCAAGCCTGCGCGAAGCCCAGCGCACCGGCCGCCAGCCCCACGCGCTCGCCATTGAAGTTGCCCATGACCATGCGGAACCCGCCGCCTTCGTCGCCGAGCAGGTAGCGCGCGGGCACGCGCACGTTGTCGAAGTGCAGCGTGGCGGTGTCGGAGCACAGCCAGCCCATCTTCGCGAGCCGCGTGCGCGAGAGGCCGGGCGCGTCGCCCGGCACGAGCAGCATCGAGAGCCCGCCCGCGCCGCGGCCTTCGCCGGTGCGCACGGCCACGGTGATCCAGTCGGCGCGCATGCCCGAGGTGATGAAGGTCTTCTCGCCGTTCAGCACGTAGTGATCGCCGTCGCGCTTGGCCGTCGTGCGCACCGCGGCCACGTCGGAGCCGCCGCCGGGTTCGGTGATCGCGAGCGCGGCGATCTTCTCGCCGCGCAGCACGCCCGGCACGACCTCGCGGCGCACCGCGTCGCTGGCATGCAGCACCACGGGCGGCAGGCCGATGTTGTGCGAGAACAGACTCGCGAGCACGCCGCCGCTCTGGCCGTGGCGCGCGAGCGCGACCCACGCCGGCAGCTTCAGCGCATACGAGGCGGGCGTGCCGCCGAGTGCTTCCGGATAGCCCAGGCCCAGCAGGCCCAGTTCGGCCGCGCGGGTGTACAGCGCGCGCGGGAATTCGCCGGCCTCGTCCCAGGCCTGCACGTTCGGTGCGATCTCGGTCTGGGCGAAGCGGCGCACCGTGTCGGCGAGCGCCGCACGGTCGGCCTGCAGTTCAGCGTCCATGCCGGTCAGCCGCGCGGCGGGCGCTTGGCGATGCCCATGGTCTTGGCGAGGATGCCGAGCATCACCTCGTCGGCGCCGCCGCCGATCGAGCCCAGGCGGCCGTCGCGGTACAGGCGCGAGACGCGGTTCTCCAGCGTGAAGCCCATGCCGCCCCAGAACTGCAGGCAGGTGTCGGCCACCTGGCGCGTGAGGCGGCCGGTCTTGAGCTTGGCCATCGACGCGAGCTCGAGCACGTCCTCGCCCTTCACATGCAGGTCGCAGGCGCGGTAGGTGAGGGCGCGCAGCGCTTCCACTTCGGTTTTCAGTTCGGCCAGCTTGAACTGCACCCACTGCTGGTCGGCCAGCGTGGCGCCGAACATCTGGCGCTGCTGCGCCCATTCGATGGTCTGCGTGATGCAGTCGTCCATCGGCGCGAGCGAACTGGCGGCGCACCACAGCCGCTCTTCCTGGAACTGCTGCATCTGGTAGACGAAGCCCTGGCCCTCCTCGCCGATGCGGTAGCGCTGCGGCACGCGCACGTTGTCGAAGTAGATGAGGCCGGTGTCGCTCGAGTCCATGCCGATCTTGCGGATCTTCTTGGCCTTCTCGATGCCGGGCAGGTTCATCGGCACCATCACGAGCGACTTGTTGCGATGCACCGGGCCCTCGCTGGTGTTGACCAGCATGCACATCCAGTCGGCCTGCAGGCTGTTGGTGATCCACATCTTCTGGCCGGTGATGAGGTAGTCGTCGCCGTCCTTCTTCGCGTAGGTCTTCAGGCCCGCCACGTCGCTGCCCGCGCCGGGCTCGCTCACGCCGATGCAGCCGACCGTGTCGCCTGCGATGGCGGGCACCAGGAACTCGCGACGCAACTCGTCGCTGCCGAAGCGCGCGAGCGCGGGCGTGCACATGTCGGTCTGCACGCCGATGGCCATCGGCACGCCGCCGCAGCTGATGTGGCCCAGCCCCTCGGCGAAGGCCATCGCGAACGAATAGTCGAGCCCGGCGCCGCCGAAGGCCTCGGGCTTGTTCAGGCCCAGCAGGCCGAGGTTGCCGAGCTTCTTGAAGACCTCGTGCGCGGGAAAGATCTCGGCCTCTTCCCATTCGTCGACGCGGGGGTTGATCTCCTCGTCGATGAACCGGCGCAGGGTGTTCTGCATCTCGAGGTGTTCATGGGTGTACTGCATGGCGGGTCTCCGTTCGTTCGCTCGTTACTTGTCCTGGAACACGCGCGGTGTCTGCGCGAGGTGAAAGCCGTCGTAGGGCCGCACCGCGGGGCGCTGCTGCGCCTGCGCGTCGGGCAGTTCCATCGGCCAGCCCATGCGCGCCTGCGGGCGCGCGCCGTCCACGCGCAGCACGGTGCCGCTGATGAAGGCGGCAGCCGGGCCCAGCAGGAAGGCGATGGCGGCGGAGGTCTCGGCCTCGTTGCCGAAGCGGCCCGCGGGCACGGTCTTGCGCATGGCGCGCAGCATGTCGCCGGCCTCGGGCGGGTAGTGGTCCATGCCGCTGGAGGCGATGTAGCCCGGCGCCACGGCGTTCACGCGCACGCCGCTCACGGCCCACTCGGCGGCGGCGGTCTCGGTGAAGCTCACCATGCCGGCGCGCGCGGCGCCGCTGTGGCCCATGTTCGGCATCGACCCCCAGATGTCGGCCACGATGTTGACGATGGCGCCGCCGTGCGCCTGCATGCTCTGCAGGTAGCACTCGCGCGCCACCAGGAAGCCGCCCGTGAGGTTGGTGTGGATCACCGCCTCCCAGCCCTTGGCCGAGATGGCGGACAGCGGCGTGATGTACTGGCCGCCCGCGTTGTTGACCAGCCCGTCGATGCGCCCGTGCGCCGCGACGATGGCTTTCACGGCCTCGCGCACGGCGTCTTCCTGGCGGATGTCGAAGGCCTGCGTGCTGGCGTTGCCGCCGGCTGCTTCGATCTCGGCGCGCACCGCGTCGAGCTTCTCGGGCTTGCGCCCGACCAGCACCACGTGGGCGCCGAGCGAGGCCAACTCGTGCGCGGTGCAGCGGCCGATGCCGGAGCCGCCGCCGGTGACGACGATGCATTGCCCGGCGAACAGGCCGGGCGCGAAGACGGAGCGATAGTGGGATGCGTTCATTCGACAGGTTCTCGACAAAGGGGAGGGGCCTTCAGGCCTCGGCGATCTCGGCCACGATGTGGCGCGCGGCCACCTGCGTGCCCACGGCCACATGCAGCGCCGCGACGCGGCCCGCGCGCGGCGCGCAGTGCACGTGTTCCATCTTCATGGCTTCGAGCGTGACCAGTGGTTGGCCCGCCGCGACGGTGTCGCCCTCGGCGGCGAGCAGCGCGACCACGCGGCCGTTCATCGAAGCGCGCAGCAGGCCGTCGCCGCCGCCCGCGCCGGCGCGCGGAACGGCCACGTGCGTGAGGTCGTCGAGGCGGTGGGCGCGGCCGTCGAAGTGGAGGTCCGTGCGTTCGCCGCGCCGCACCACCCATGCCTGCGCGGCCACGCCGTTGCAGGCAAAGCGCACCGGGCCGTCGTCCGGCAGCGCCAGCAGCGCGAGCGTGGCCGGCGCGGCGTCGTCCAGCACGACTTCGAAGTGCGCCGCGCCGCGCGGTGTCACGCGCGCCGTGTGCACGGCGCCGTCGAGCGCAAAGCGCAAGGCGTTGGGCTGCGTGTGCGCCAGCGGCGAGGGCCAGCCGCGCGCGCCGGTCTGCAGCAGCAGGGCCGCGAGCAGGGCGGCGCGTGTGTCGGCAGCCGCGTCGGCGGCGAGCAGGGCGTCGAGGTGGTCGCCGATGAAGGCGGTGGTCGCTCCGCCGCTCGCGAACACCGGGTGCGCGAGCGCGCGCTGCAGCAGCGCCTGGTTGGTCGGCAGGCCGAGCGCCACCGTGTCGCGCAGGCCGGCCAGCAGCCGCTGGCTCGCTTCGTCGCGCGTGCGGCCCGAGGCGATGAGCTTGGCGATCATCGAGTCGTAGAAGGGCGGCACTTCGGCGCCGTCGCGCAATGCGTGTTCAGTCCGCAGAGCCGGTGACGTGCGCCATGCGCTCAGCGTGCCGCTTTGCGGCAGGAAGCCCTGCTGCGGGTCTTCGGCACACAGCCGCACCTCGATGGCGTGGCCGCTGATGCGCACGTCCTCCTGCGTCAGCGGCAGCGGCTCGCCGGCCGCCACGCGCAGCTGCAGTTCGACGAGGTCCAGCCCCGTCACCGCTTCGGTCACGGGGTGCTCCACCTGCAGCCGCGTGTTCATCTCCATGAACCAGTACTGGCCCTGCGCGTCGAGCAGAAACTCGAGCGTGCCCGCGCCTTCGTAGGCGATGGCCTTGGCGGCGGCCACGGCGGTGGCGCCCATGCGCGCGCGCAGCGCGGCATCGACGGCTGGCGAGGGTGCTTCCTCGATCACCTTCTGGTGGCGCCGCTGCACCGAGCAGTCGCGCTCGCCGAGGTGGATCGCGTGGCCGTGGCGGTCGGCAAACACCTGGATCTCGATGTGGCGCGGCGCGACGATGGCGCGCTCCAAAATCACGGTGGCGTCGCCGAAGGCATGCAGCGCCTCGGACTGCGCGCTCTGCAATTGCTCGGCGAAGGCGCCGGCCGAGGTCACGAGCCGCATGCCGCGCCCGCCGCCGCCGGCCGTGGCCTTGATCATCACGGGCCAGCCGATGCGCTCGGCCTCGGCGGCCAGCGTGGCGGTGCTTTGATCGTCGCCCTGGTAGCCGGGAATGCACGGCACGCCGGCCGCCTGCATGAGCCGCTTGGCGCCGGCCTTGTCGCCCATCGCGACGATGGCCTCGGGCGAAGGGCCGATGAAGACCAGCCCCGCATCGCGACACGCCTGCGCGAAGGCCGCGTTCTCGGCGAGGAAGCCGTAGCCCGGATGCACCGCGTCGGCGCCGCTGGCGCGGGCCGCGGCAATGATCGATTCGATGGCCAGGTAGCTCTGCGCGGGCAGCGGCTCGCCGATGCACACCGACTCGTCGGCCTGGCGCACGTGCTCGGCGTCTGCATCGGCACGCGAGTACACGGCGACCGTGCGGTAGCCCATGGCGCGCGCGGTGCGCATCACGCGCACGGCAATTTCGCCGCGGTTGGCGATCAGGATTTTTCGAAAAGTGCTCATGGCCGTGCCACCGAAAACTGCATGGGTTGCGGGGCGCGTGCCTCGGCGTCGCGGCAGATGGACAGCGCCTCGGCCAGCACGGCGCGCGTGTCGCGCGGGTCGATCACGCCGTCGTCCAGCAGCAGTGCGCTGGTGGTGAAGACGCTCATCTGGCGCTCGAAGCGCTCGACGATCTGGCGCTGCATCGCGTCGATCTTGTCGCGATCAACGGCACCCTTTCGGGCCATGCCCGCCTCCATGACGATGGCCATCGTCTGCGCCGCCTGCTCGCCGCCCATCACGGCGGTGCGTGCGTTGGGCCAGCTGAAGCAGAAGCGCGGCGCGAAGCCGCGCCCGCACATGCCGTAGTTGCCCGCGCCGTACGAGGCGCCGCAATGCAGCGTGATCTGCGGCACGTTGGCGCTGGTCACGGCCTGGATCATCTTGGCGCCGTGCTTGATGATGCCGGCCTCCTCGTGCGCGCGGCCCACCATGTAGCCCGTGATGTTCTGCAGGTAGACGATGGGCGTGCGCGACTGGCAGCAGGCCTGGATGAAGTGCGTGGCCTTGGTGGCGCCGTCGGAATCGATGGGGCCGTTGTTGGTGATGATGCCCACCGCATGCCCTTCGAGGCGGATGTGGCCGCAGACCGTGGCGCTGCCGTAGTGCTCGCTGAAGGCCAGGAACTCCGAGCCGTCGGCGATGCGCGCGATGACCTCGCGCATGTCCACCGGCCGGCGGCCGTCGGCGGGCATCAGGCCCATCAGCTCCTCGGCGTCGTGGCGCGGCGGCGCGAAGGTACGCGGCGCCTCGTCGCGCACCCAGTCGATGCCGCCGAGGATGGCGCGCGCGATGCGCAGCGCATCGCGGTCGTCCTCGGCCAGGTAGTCGCCCAGGCCCGAGATGTGGGTGTGCATGACGGCGCCGCCCAGTTCTTCCTCGGTGGCGATCTCGCCGGTGGCGGCCTTCAAGAGCGGCGGCCCGGCCAGGAAGGCCCGGGTGCGGTCGCGCACCATCACGATGTAGTCCGACAGGCCCGTCTGGTAGGCGCCGCCCGCGGTCGACGAGCCGTGCGTCACCGTCACCACCGGCAGGCCCGCGGCCGAGAGCCGCGCGAGGTTGCGGAAGATGTTGCCGCCGCGCACGAAGTCCTGCACGCGGTACTGCATGAGGTTGGCGCCCGCGCTTTCCACCAGCTGGATGAAGGGCAGCTTGTTCTCCAGCGCGATCTCGTGCAGGCGCAGCTGCTTGTCCAGGCCCATGGGCTGCAGCGCGCCGGCGTCGATGCCGGAGTCGGAGGCGCTGATCATGCAGCGCACGCCCGCCACGCGCCCGATGCCGGCGATCAGGCCGCCGCCGGGCACGCTTTTCGAAAGGTCGGGGTTGTCCTGGCCCAGGCCCGCCAGCGTGGCCAGCGGCAGGAAGGGCGCGCCGGTGTCCAGCAGCAGGGCCAGGCGTTCGCGCGGCAGCAACTGGCCGCGCTTGGCGAAGCGCTCGGCCGAGGCGCTGGAGGCGGCCACGGCGCGGGCTTCGTGGGACCGGACCTGGTCCAGCAGCGAGAGCATGCTGGCGCGGTTGGCCTGGTAGCTGTCTCCGGCGGTGTGCAGCCGGGATTCGAGGAGGGGCATGGGGGTCTGTGCGGTGCGCGCGTGTCGTTTCGCACAGACTTTAGGAGGCGGGCCCCCGGCCCGCTTGCGCCAACTAGCTGGGGCGCACGCGCCGTTGTGCGGCGGGGGCGGCGTCGAGGCTGCTGCCCGTGACCACCCAGTAGATGAAGATCAGCACCGCGCCGGCCGTGCCGAACACCGTGAGGCCCATGTAGCTGCCGCCCAGCGAGAGCGCGTCGACCGGGGCGGCCGCCGTGCAGATCATGCTGGCCGCGCTCATGCCCACGTAGTGCATGGTGCACACCGCCACGCCCATCACGGCGGCGGCGGCCACCTGGTGGCTCAGCTTGCGCAGGTTGAAGGCCAGCCACAGCGCCGCGGCGGCGGCCGTGATGGCGATGACCACCGACAGCGCGACCATGCTGAAGTCGAAGCTCATCGTGGCCCGCATGTTCATCGCGAACATGCCCATGTAGTGCATCACGCACACGCCCAGGCCCGCCAGCAGGCTGCCGGCCAGCCAGCCCGAGCGGCTGAACTTGGCGCGCCCGCCCGCCAGGTACAGCGCAATGCCCGAGATCAGGATGGCCGCCACCAGCGACACGATGGTCAGCGGCATGTTGTACGCGATGCCGAAGGGCAGCCGGTAGGCCAGCATGCCGATGAAGTGCATCGACCAGATGCCGATGCCCCCCAGCGCCACCGCGGCGCAGGCCACGATGGCCAGGTTGGGTTTGCCGTCGGCGCCGACCATGCGCCCGGCACAGATCAGGGCCACCAGCGAGCCGAAGAAGGAAATGACGAACGAAAGCGCGACCAGCCCCAGGGAGTATTCGGGCGATAGCACTTGGCCTACGACGAGTGGAGTCATGCGATGTCCCTTCGGAAAGAGCGCTTCGCAGACCCCGACTGCCCTATGCGATCGGAACGCTGCGACGCGTCCCGACCAGTTTGTAATATGTGTTTATAAAAGTAAACAGAAACTTGTACTAATTGTTACCCTGAATAACAGGACGAATTCGATAGATCGAATTGTTCCTGTCGGCCGCCACGTAGACCGTGCCGTCGCGGCCCACGGCCACGCCCGTCACCACGTAGGGCGGGGGCAGGCCGGGCCCGGCCGCCAGGCCGATGGGCAGGTTCTCGGCGACGGTGCGGCGGGTGCCGGTGGCCGGGTCGATCTCGACCAGCCGGCGTGCCGCGCTCTCGGCCACGATGAAGCTGCCCCACGGCGTCTGGGCCAGGCCCTCGGGCAGCGCCAGCCCGTCGGCCACGGTGCGCAGCGGGGCGCTGGCGTCCAGCGGAATGCGCAGCAGCTTGCCGGCCGCCTCGGTCACGTAGAGCGCGCCGTCCTGGCCGACCACCAGTTGCACTGGGCCGTTCAGCCCGCTAGCCAGCACTGACTTCTCTGCAAACTTCGGCCCGCTGGCGCGGGTGATGCTGCCGGTGGCGAGCTCGGCGTAGATCACGCTGCCGTCGGGCATGGGCAGCGCGTCGAACGGCGCCTTCAGGCCGTGGATCGTTTCGACCGTCTTCAGGGTCTGCCGGTCGACCAGCTGCACCGAGCCCGTGAACCACGAGGTCAGCGCGAAGAGCTTGGGCGACAGCCCGACCGCGAAGGGGTAGTCGAGATCGGGGTCGCGCTGCATGCGGAACACGTCGCGCACCTCGCCGGTGCGCACGTCGACCTGCCGGAAGCCGAAGACGTCGGCCACCCACAGGTCGTTGCCGTCGATCTTCAGGCCCGCGGGCACCGCCACCTTGCCGCTGGTGAGCGTGCGCAGCTCGCCGGTGGTGGGGTTGAAGGCCTGCACTTCGTTGTTGGCCATGTTCGAGACATAGATCATTCCGTCCGGCGCGATCGCGAGGTTGTCGAGCGAGGGGCGCAGCTGCTTGGCGACGGTCTTCTTGCCGCTCGCAAGATCGACCCGCACCAGCTCGCCGCTGCGTGCATCGACCACCCAGAGGTTGCCCTTGCCGTCGAGGTTGGCGGCGGCCGGGATCTTGAAGCCGTCGGCGATCACGGTCAGGGCGCCGTCGGCGGGGTTGATCTTCACGACCTGGCCCTTGAACCACAGCGGGCCGTAGAGCAGGCCGTCGGGTCCGACCTCGAAGCCGTTGAAGCCGCCCATGTCCTTCTTGATGAGCCGGGGCGGCTGCTTGCCGTCGCGGTCGATTTCCCACAGCGCATCGCCCAGGAACACCTGCGAGGCGTAGAGCTTGCCGTTCTTGCGGTCGAAGTCGAGCGAGTTCAGGCCGGGCAGGTCCTTGGCGAGCACGCGCAGCGGCGCGCTGTCGTTCTCGCGGTAGCGCAGCATGCCCATGAGGTAGTTGGTCCAGGCCAACTCGCCCTTCGGGCCGACCGCGATGTCGTCGGCCTGGCCCTCGGGCGCATCGATCAGCACCTTGGCGGCGCCGGTCTGGCGGTCGACCTCCCACAGCGTGTTGCCGAGCACGGAGCCCGCCAGCAGCCGGCCCTTCGCATCGATGGCCAGGCCGTGCACGCCCGCGAAGGACGACGGGGCCACGAGCACCTCGGGCGCCGCCCACGCGGCGGGGCGTTTGGGCGGTGGCGACAGCGAACTGCAGGCGGCGAGCAGGGCGAGGGCGGCGGTCAGCGCGGCAGCGCGGATCGAGCGACGGGGCATGGCGATCTCCTCTGGGTTGGCTTTGTGGATGCGGCAGTGCGCCCGCAGTCTAGGAGCCGGAGGAGGCCGCGCAGTCGCTCGCGGGACAAGACGCGGACTTTCGTCCGCTGCGGATAACCCGCAGCACCCGGTGATTTTTCAGCCGCGCAGCAGCTGCGTCGCCGTGTGGATCAGCAGCCCCACCAGCCCGCCCACCAGCGTGCCGTTGATGCGGATGAACTGCAGGTCGCGCCCGATGTGGCGCTCGAGTTCGTCGGTCATCTCGTGCGCGTTCCACTCGCCCACGCGCTCCTCGATGTAACGGCGGATGTCCTCCCGGTAGCGCTCGATGGCCGCCGGCGCGGCGGCTTCGAGTTGCTCGTTGATCCAGGCGCGGATCGCCGCGTCGTTCTGCAGCCGCTGGCCCAGCGCGCCGGCCATGGTGGCGATGCGCTGGCGGATGGTCGAGTCGGGGCGCCCGAGGTCGTCGTGCAGCCAGCCCAGCAGCTCGCCCCACAGGCCGTGCAGGTAGTCGCCCAGCGCCGGGTGCGCGATGAGCTCGGCGCGGATCTGCTCGCCGCGCTGCTGGAACTCGGGGTCGAGCTTCAGGCGCACCACGAAGTCGTCCACGAAATGGTCGAAGCGCCGGCGCATCGGGTGCTCGGGCTCGGCCGCCAGCTCGGCCAGCGTGCGTGCGATGGCGGCCACGATCTTGCGCGTGGCGAGCTTGGCCGCCACCTGGTCCAGGCCGACGTAGCGCAGCGTCTTGATCTCGCGCGCGATGCCTTCGGTGATGTGCGCCTGCACCTCGTCGCCGTCGAGCAGCTCGGCCACCTGCTGCAGCACGTCGTCGAGCAGCGCCTGGTGGCGCCCGCCGGCCGTGAGCGCATCGAGCGCCTGGCCGGTGAGGCGCGAGAGGTCGATCTTGGCCAGGCCGGCCGCGGCGGCGCGGCCCATGAAGTCGCGCACCCGTTCGTCGTCGAAGGCGGCCAGGCCGTAGCGCGTGGCGGCCACGCCCCATTCGCCGAGCCGCTCGCCGCTGGCGGGCCGGGCCAGCCACTCGGCGATGCGCCCCGCCGCGTCGAACTGGCGCAGCTTGGCGAGCACCTGGGCGGTGCTCAGGAAGTTGTCGCAGATGAAGCCAGCGAGCTTGGCGCCGATGCGGTCCTTGTTGCTCGGGATGATCGCCGTGTGCGGGATCGGCAGGCCCAGCGGGTGGCGAAACAGCGCCACCACCGCGAACCAGTCGGCAATGGCGCCGACCATCGCGGCCTCGGCAAAAGCCGCCACATAGCCCCAGGCCGGATGCTGGCCGTGCAGCGCGCTGGCCAGCGCATACAGCGCCGCCGCCGCGCACAGCAGGCCGAGCGCGACGCGTTTCATGCGTTGCAGTGCGCCGCTGCCGTGGTCTTCAGCCAATGGTGTGCGAGGTCGCGAGGCGCTCCATGAACAGCTCGCAGCGCGCGAGCTGCTCAAGACTCACGAACTCGTCGGGCTGGTGCGCCTGCTCGATGCTGCCGGGGCCGCACACCACCGTGGGGATGCCGGCGTTCTTGAACAGGCCCGCTTCGGTGCCGAAGGCCACCAGCGTGGTGCGGTCTTCGCTGGCCAGGCGCTGCGCGAGCAGCGTGACCGGGTCGCCGGCCGCGCCCAGGAAGCTCGGGATCTCGCAGATCGTTTCGAACTTGAAGCCCGCGTCGGGCGCCACCTTCTTCATGGCGGGCTCGATGCTCGCGGCGTACGCCAGCACGTCGGACTGCATGCGCTTGGCATCGGCCGTGGGCAGGTCGCGGAATTCGTAGCGGAACTCGGCGTCGCGCGGCACCACGTTGTCGGCAATGCCGCCGTGGAACTGGCCCACGCTGGCGGTGCTGAAGGGCACGTCGAAGCCGTCGTAGCGCGGCTCGCTGCGCTCGAAATCTTCGGCCATGTCGCGCACCTTGCCGATCACGCGCGCCGCCATCTCGATGGCGTTGACCGATTTCGGCGTGAGCGACGAATGCGCCTCCTTGCCGCGCACGCAGCACTTGTAGCGGTACACGCCCTTGTGGGCGATGGCCGGCACCATGCTGGTGGGCTCGCCCACGATGCAGGCCAGCGGCTTGATGCCGGCGTCGCGCATGTCGGCGATGAGTTCGCGCACGCCGAAGCAGCCGATCTCTTCTTCATACGTGAAGGCGAAGTGCACGGCGAAGGGCGCGTCGCCCTCGAGGAAATGCTTGGCGTTGGCCAGCGCGATCGCGATGTAGCTCTTCATGTCGGCCGAGCCGCGGCCGTACAGGCGCTCGTTCTGCACCACGGCCGACAGCGGGTCGACGCTCCAGGCCTGGCCGTCCCAGGGCACCGTGTCGGTGTGGCCCGAGAGGATCACGCCGGCCGGCTTGCCCTCGCCCAGCGTGGCGAACAGGTTCGCCTTGGTGCGCTCGGCGTTGTAGGTGATGCGGCTCTTCACGCCGAGGGCCGCGAGGTGCGCCTGGGCGAAGTCGATCAGCTCGAGGTTGCTGTTTGCGCTCACCGTGTTCATGCGAACCAAGGTTTGCGCCATCAAGAGGCTCTGGGGAGAAAGCGTGTGCTGCATGCAACAGATTGTCCGGGAAGTTGAACGCCCGCGCAGATGGGTATCGGCGTTGTCACGCGCAGCGGGTAGCCTGCCTCCTCTTTTTTCTTTGTTTGGATGGAGAAGACAACATGCGCATGTCCCTGCAGATCACCCTGACCGCCGCGGCCGCCCTGAGCCTGGCCGCCTGCGGAACCACCGGCCCGGCGGCGAACAAGCTGCTCACGCTGGACGGCAACCCGCCGCTGGTCATCGCCCACCGCGGCGCCTCGGGCTACCTGCCGGAACAGACACTGGAGTCGTACGCCCGCGCCATCGAGCTGGGCGCCGACGTCATCGAGATGGACCTGGTCTCCACCAAGGACGGCGTGCTCATCGCCCGCCACGACCCCAACCTGGGCATCAGCACCGACGTGGCCAAGCACCCGCGCTTCGCTTCGCGCAAGAAGACCATCCAGGTCGACGGCGAGACCCAGACCGGCTGGTTCAGCAATGACTTCACGCTGGCCGAGATCAAGACCCTGGGCGGCATCTCGACCGACCCCGAGCGCCCGCAGGAATTCAACGGCAAGTTCAAGGTCGTGACCTTCCAGGAGATCATCGATTTCGCCAAGGCCAAGTCGAAGGAAACCGGCCGCACCATCGCGATCTACCCCGAGACCAAGAACCCCACCTACTTCCGCGACCTGGGCATGCCCATGGAAGACAAGGTCATCGCCGCCATCAACGCCGCCGGTTGGAACAGCAAGACCGCGCCTATCTACGTGCAGTCGTTCGAGCCCGGCAGCCTCAAGTACATGAAGAGCAAGGGCCTGAACACCCGGCTCATCCAGCTGATTGACGGCGACGGCATCGACATGAAGACCGGCGCCATGACCTACGCCGTGCCGGTCGACCGCCCCTACGAGTGGACCAAGGCCGGCGACAAGCGCAACTTCGACGTCATGGTCACGCCCGCCGGGCTGGCCGAGATCAAGACCTACGCCGACGGCATCGGCCCCTGGAAGCGCTACATCGTGAGCGTCAAGGGCACCGTGGGCGCCGACGGCAAGGTGGTGGACGTCAACAAGGACGGCAAGATCAACGACGCCGACGCCACCTCGACGGCCCCCACCACGCTGATCGCAGATGCCCACAAGGCGGGCCTGTTCGTGCACCCCTTCACGTTCCGTAACGAGTCGCGCCGGCTCGCGTCCGACTACAACAAGGACGGCAAGAACGAATACGCGGTCTATTACAAGCTCGGCGTCGATGGCGTGTTCACCGACTTCACCGACACCGCGCTGGCCGCGCGCGCCGAGTACCTGAAGAGCATCGGCCGCTGAGGGTTTGCCCGGCACGGTCTTTGCGGCGCATTCCGCAAAGCCTAGACTGTGTCTTATGAAACTCATCGACTCGCTCGTCACGCAGGCGGCCGGCATCGCGGCCGTCCGGCGTGACCTTCATGCCCACCCTGAACTCTGTTTCGAAGAAGTCCGCACCGCCGACGTGGTGGCAGGCAAGCTCACCGAATGGGGCATCCCCATCCACCGCGGCCTGGGCACCACCGGCGTGGTCGGCATCGTCAAGAACGGCACCAGCTCCCGCGCCGTCGGCCTGCGCGCCGACATGGACGCGCTGCCCGTCACCGAGCTCAACACCTTCGCCCACGCCAGCCAGCACCACGGCAAGATGCACGCCTGCGGCCACGACGGCCACACGGCGATGCTGCTCGCGGCGGCCCAGCACCTGGCCAAGCACCGCAACTTCGACGGCACCGTCTACCTGATCTTCCAGCCGGCCGAAGAGGGCGGCGGCGGCGCGCGCGAAATGATCAAGGAAGGGCTCTTCGAGCAGTTCCCCATGGACGCCGTCTTCGGCATGCACAACTGGCCCGGCATGAAGGCCGGCCAGTTCGCCGTGAGCCCCGGCCCGGTGATGGCCTCGGGCAACAAGTTCCATGTGAACGTGGTCGGCAAGGGCGGCCACGCGGCGCTGCCGCAGACCGGCATCGACCCGGTGCCGATCGCCTGCGAGATCGTGCAGGCCTTCCAGACCATCCTCACGCGCAAGATGAAGCCGACCGATTCGGCGGTGATCTCGGTCACCACCATCCACGCCGGCGAGACCAACAACGTGATCCCCGACAACTGCGAGCTGTCGGGCACCGTGCGCACCTTCTCGCTCGAGGTGCTCGACATGATCGAGGCCAAGATGAAGCAGATCAGCGAGCACATCTGCGCCGCGCACGACGCCACCTGCGAGTTCCGCTTCGAGCGCTACTACCCGCCCACCATCAACACCGAGGCCGAGGCCGACTTCGCGCGCCGCGTCATGGGCGGGATCGTCGGCCCCGAGAACGTGCTCAAGCAGGAGGCCGCCATGACCTCGGAAGACTTCGCCTTCATGCTGCAGGCCAAGCCCGGCGCCTATGCCTTCATCGGCAACGGCGACGGCGCGCACCGCGACGTGCACCACGGCGAAGGCCCGTGCACGCTGCACAACGCCAGCTACGACTTCAACGACGACCTCATCCCGCTGGGCGCGACCTGCTGGGTGCAGATCGCCGAGCAGTTCCTCCAGCCCGGCGGCACTGCCCCATGATCGGCATCGGCGAGGCCTTTTCGCCGCGCTACGCCCAGGCGCGCCAGAAGTTCCTGCAGGGCTGTGTCAGCGCCGGCCTCACGGTCGAGCCGCACGCGCACCCGCTCAAGGGCCGCGACGGCGAAGAGCTGTCGATGGACGTGGCGCTCGACGGCGACGCCAACGCCGAGCGGCTGCTGGTCGTCACCAGCGCCTGCCACGGCGTCGAAGGCCACTGCGGCAGCGGCGTGCAGGTGTTCGCGCTGCACGACGCCGAATGGCGCGAGAAGGCCAAGGCGCAGGGCGTGGCGGTGCTGTACGTGCATGCGCTGAACCCGCACGGTTTTTCGTACGGCCGCCGCGTGACGCACGAGAACGTCGACCTGAACCGCAACTTCCTCGACTTCTCGAAGCCCGTGCCGGTGAACGAGCCTTACGCCAAGCTGCACCCGCTGCTGCTGCCCGACACCTGGCCGCCGACACCGGACAACCAGGCCGCGATCGAGAAGTGGATCGAGAAGCACGGCGCCACGGCCTACCAGGCGGCCGTGACCAGCGGCCAGTACCAGTTCGACGACGGCCTGTTCTTCGGCGGCAAGGCGCCCACCTGGAGCAACAAGACCATCCGCAGCGTGTTGCGCCGCCATGCGGGCCAAGCGAAGCGCCTGGCCTGGATCGACCTGCACACGGGCCTCGGCCCCAACGGCCTGGGCGAGCGCATCTTTGCCTGCCGCGACGACAAGGTCGCCTATGCCCGCGCCAACGCCTGGTGGGGCACGCCGGCGGCGCCCGTCACCTCGATCTACGACGGTTCCTCGACCTCGGCGCTGCTGCGCGGCCTGATGTGGGACGCCGTGTACGAAGAGTGCCCGCAGGCCGAGTACACCGGCATCGCGCTCGAATACGGCACGCTGCCGATGCTCGAGGTGACCGGCGCCCTGCGCGCCGACCACTGGCTGCACAAGCACCCGGACGCACCGGCCGACCTGGCCGATGGCATCCGCGCGCGCATGGTGGAGGCGTTCTACACGGACTCCGACGCCTGGCGCGGCCAGATCGTGAGCCAGGCGCGGCAGGCGATGTTCCAGGCGGTGGACGGGCTGAGCGCCTGATCGCCCCCCAGCTGCGTGCCCCCGTGCCCAGGACACTGGGTGCTTCCCGCAGCGAAATCAAGGAGGAG
Organism: Variovorax boronicumulans NBRC 103145; assembly: GCF_001591345.1. Taxonomy (GTDB): domain Bacteria; phylum Pseudomonadota; class Gammaproteobacteria; order Burkholderiales; family Burkholderiaceae_C; genus Variovorax; species Variovorax boronicumulans. Next base: position 69,704 of record NZ_BCUS01000018.1, read on the forward strand.
GCCGCAGGCCGGGGGACATTCGCGGAGGGAAGTACCCAGTGTCCTGGGCACGCGCCCCGAACCAGAGCGCGAAAAAACTACGTCCGCACCCGCCCGTCAGCAGTCAGCATCGACAGCTCGACAAACTTCGAAGCCACGTGGCTCTTCGAAGAGAACGACACCTCGAAGCCGCCGAACTGCTGCCGCTCGATGCTTTCCAGCCCCGCGATCAGCCCGTCGCGCGTGCCCTTGCCGCCCGGTGCGCGGCGCAGGCCCTCGGTCAGCACCTTGGCGGCCAGGTAGCCTTCCATGCTCGAGAAATTGGCGCTCGCGCCGCCGCCGGCCTTGCGCACCGCCTCGGTGAACTCGCGGGCCAGCGCATTCGCCTGGTTGTAGGGCGAGGGCACCACCTGCGTGACCATCACGCCCGCGGCCTCCTTGCCCAGCTCGTCCGCCAGCGCCTGCGTGCCCACGAACGAGAGGTTGAAGAACACGCCGCCGTAGCCCGCCTTGCGCATCTCGCGGATGAACGCCGCGCAGGCCTTGTAGGCACCCACCTGCACCACCGCCGCCGGCTGGCTCGCCATGATCGTCTTCACCGCGGCGGCCACGTCGGCCGAGTTGCGCTCCACCGTGGCCAGCGCCACCGGCTTGAGTTCCTGCTGGGCCAGCGCCAGCGTCACGCCGTCGAGGCCGGCCTTGCCGTAGGCGTCGTTCTGGTAGAAGACCGCGATCTTCTTCATGCCCAGGTGGGTGAGCTGTTTCACCATCAATGCCGTCTCGTCGTTGTACGAAGCGCGCAGATGGAACACGTTGCGGTGAAAAGGCTCGCGCAGCGACATCGCGCCCGTGAATGGCGCGATGAACGGCACCTTGTCCTTCACCGCCAGCGGCAGCGCGGCCAGGCTGGTCGGCGTGCCGATGTAGCCGAACAGCGCGAACACGTCCTCGCCGATCAGCTTCTGTGTGTTGGCCGCGCAGCGGTCGGGCTCGTAGCCGTCGTCCAGGTTCTTGATGACCACGTCGCGCTGGCCCGGCTGCGCGTTGTACTGGTCCAGGAACAGCTTGGCGCCCTGGTGGAACTGGATGCCCAGCTGCGCGGCCGGCCCCGTGAACGGCGCCGACTGGCCCAGCACCAGCGGCGTGTCGCCCTGCGCCCGGGCGATGCCGAAGCCGCCCAGCGTGGCGGCCGCCGCCGTGGCGATCGAAAAATGCCTGCGATTCAATTGCATCGTCATGGTGAAATCCTCCCTCTGCCCTGTGTGTTGATACTCAAATTAGACTTGTCCGATGGCCCACGCAACGGATTCCCTCCTCGACACGCCCGACGCCTCCGCACCCTCCACGGTGCTGGGCGCCTGCCCGCACGATTGCCCCGACACCTGCGCGCTCGTCACCACCGTCAAGGACGGCGTGGCGGTGAAGCTGCAAGGCAACCCCGCCCACTCGCACACCGGCGGCGTGCTGTGCACCAAGGTGTCCCGGTACATCGAACGCAATGACCATGCCGAGCGGCTCGTGCAGCCCCTGAAACGGGTCGGTCCCAAGGGCAGCGGCCGCTTCGAGCCCGTCTCGTGGGAGACGGCATTGGACGATATCGCCGCGCATCTTCGGGGATTGCAGACGGAACCGGAAGCAATTCTCCCCTACAGCTATGCGGGCACCATGGGCCTGGTGCAGGGCGAGTCGATGGACCGGCGCTTCTTCCACAAGCTGGGCGCCTCGCTGCTGGACCGCACCATCTGCTCGATGGCGGGCGGCGAAGCCATGGTCTACACGCTGGGCGCCAAGGTCGGCATGCGCATCGAGTTCTTTGCCGAGGCCAAGCTGATCCTTATCTGGGGCAGCAACTCCATCGCCAGCAACCTGCACTTCTGGCGCCACGCCCAGGCCGCCAAGCGCGCCGGCGCACGGTTGGTGTGCATCGACCCGCGCAAGACCGAAACCGCCGACAAGTGCGACGAGCACATCGCACTGCTGCCCGGCACCGACGCCGCGCTGGCGCTGGCGCTCATGCACGAACTCATCGTGCACGACTGGCTCGACCACGACTACATCGCCCACCACACGCTGGGCTGGGAGCAGCTGCGCGAGCGCGCGCTGCAATGGCCGCCGTCGCGTGCGGCCGAGGTCTGCGGAATTCCCGAGGCACAGATCGTCGCGCTGGCCCAGGCCTACGGCACGACCAAGCCCGCCGCGATCCGCCTGAACTACGGCATGCAGCGCGTGCGCGGCGGCGGCAACGCGGCGCGCGCCATCGCCTGCCTGCCGGCGCTGGTCGGCGCCTGGCGCGACCGC
>NZ_BCUS01000019.1 GCF_001591345.1 Variovorax boronicumulans NBRC 103145
CGGCTCGCGCGCCCCGGGCGGCGAGGTGACGATCCACGGCGTGTCCAAGCGCTTCGGCGCGCTGCAGGTGCTCGACGACGTGACCTTCACCGCGCCGCGCGGCAGCGTCACCGTGATCCTCGGCCCCTCGGGCTCGGGCAAGTCGACGCTGCTGCGCACCATCAACCACCTGGAGCGCGTGGACGACGGCTTCATTGCCATCGACGGCGAACTCATCGGCTACCGGCGCGATGCCGACACGCTGTACGAGCTGCACGAGAAAGACATCCTCACGCGCCGCGTCGACGTGGGCATGGTGTTCCAGAACTTCAACCTGTTCCCGCACCTCACGGTGCTGGAGAACATCGTCGAGGCGCCGCAGTCGGTGCGCGGCCTGCCGCGCGCCGAGGCCGAGGCGCTGGCCACCGACCTGCTGGCCCGCGTCGGCCTGGCCGACCGCAAGGACGCCTACCCGCGCCAGCTCTCGGGCGGCCAGCAGCAGCGCGTGGCGATCGCGCGGGCGCTGGCGCTCAAGCCCAAGGTGCTGCTGTTCGACGAGCCCACCTCGGCGCTCGACCCCGAACTGGTGGGCGAGGTGCTCGCGGTGATCGAGGAGCTCGCGAGCTCCGGCACCACGCTGCTCATCGTGACGCACGAGATCGGCTTTGCCCGCGAGGTGGCCGACACCGTGGTCTTCATGGAGCAGGGCCGCATCCTCGAAACCGGCACGCCCGAGCAGGTGTTCAACGCGCCGAGGCACCCGCGCACGGCCGAATTCCTGGCCAAGGTGCTCTGAGTTTTCTTTCCCTTTTCTCCTTTTTCAACCGACCGCTTTCATGACCCATCGACGCCTTCTCCTGTCCGTTCTCCTGGCGGCCTTGCTGCCGATCGCCGCGACGGCCCAGACCGCCCCGGCGCCCGACCTGAGCCCCGAGCAACCCGGTCGCCCGCGCGCGCAGAAGATCGACGAGGCCGTGCGGCTCGCGAAGGACTTCAAGTTCCTCAAGGAAGGCGTGCTCGTCGTGGGCACCACCACCGGCCGGCTGCCGTTCGCGGCCTACGCCACCGACACCAAGACACCCGTGGGCAACGCGCCCGACATCGCGCAGCTCGTGGCCGACAGCCTGGGGCGCAAGCTGGAGCTGGTGTCCACCGCCTGGGCCGACTGGCCGCTGGGCCTGCAGTCGGGCAAGTTCGACGTGGTGGTGTCCAACGTGACCGTCACCGAGGAGCGCAAGGAGAAGTTCGACTTCTCGACCTACCGCAACGACCAGCTGGGCATCTACGTGAAGTCGGACAGCAAGCTCGGCGCCATCAAGGAGCCGAAGGACATCGCGGGCCTGAAGCTCATCGTGACGGCCAGCACCAACCAGGAGCAGATCCTGCTGCGCTGGAACAAGCAGAACATTGCCGCCGGCCTCAAGCCCATCGAGATCCAGTACTACGACGACGATGTGGTGCAGCGCCTGGCCATCCAGTCGGGCCGCGCCGATGCGTACGTGGGCCCCAATGCCATCGCGGCCTACGAGGCGCGCGACGGCAAGACCCGGCTCGCGGGCCTGGTGTCGGGCGGCTGGCCGCTCAACGCCGAGATCGCCGTCACCTCGCGCAAGGGCTCGGGCATTGCCGAGGCCGTGACGCTCGCGCTGAACACGCAGATCAAAAACGGCAACTACGGCAAGGCGCTGTCGCGATGGAACCTGGCGTCCGAGGCCATCGAGGTGGCGCGCACCAACCCGCCCGGCCTGCCGAAGAACTGAGGGGAGGGGACCATGTCGCTCAAGAAGACACTGGGGGCGCTGGCCGCCCTCGGGCTGATGGCGTTCGCGCCGGCGCACGCCGCCGACGCCTTCGACTTCAGCCCCGAGCAGAAGGGCCGCCTGCACACCGGCAAGGACGCCGAGGCCGTCAACGCCATTCCACCGAGCTTCAAGTTCGTGAAAGAGGGCGTGCTCACCATCGCCATCGCGCCGTTCGCGCCGCCGATCTCCACCTATGCCACCGACGCGAAGACGGTGGTGGGCTTCGACCCCGACTTTGCCCATCTCATCGCCGAAGCGCTGGGCCTGAAGCTGGAGCTGCGGCCCGTCGCCTGGGCCGACTGGCCGCTGGGCCTGAGCTCGGGCAAGTACGACGCCGTGATCTCCAACGTGGGCGTGACCGAGCAGCGCAAGGAGAAGTTCGACTTCTCGACCTACCGGCTCGGCCTGCACGGCTTCTACGTGCGCACCGACAGCGCCATCCAGTCGATCAAGGAGCCGAAGGACGTGGCGGGCCTGAAGCTCACCACCGGCGCGGGTACCAACCAGGAGCGCATCCTGCTCGAATGGGACCGGCAGAACGTGGCCGCGGGCCTGAAGCCGGTGTCGATCCAGTACTACGACGACGATGTGACGCGCTGGCTGGCGGTGACGACGAAGCGCGTCGATGCCAACTTCAACCCCAACGCACCGCAGGCCTACGAGGCCGCGAAGAACGGGCAGCTGCGGCTGGCCGGCACCGTGAACGCGGGCTGGCCGCTGAAGTCGGACGTGGCCGTGGCCACGCGCAAGGGCAGTGGCCTGGCGGTGGCGCTGAGCACCGCGGCCAACAACCTGATCCGCAACGGCACCTACGCCAAGGCACTCGCGCGCTGGCGCCTCGCGGAAGAGGCGCTGCCGAAATCGGAGGTCAACCCGCCGGGGTTGCCGAAGTTCTGACCCTGCGAGCGACACGACCATGACCATCCAACACATCGGTTTTCTCACGCCCGGCAATTACGACGAGGCCGACCCGCACGCGGGCCTCGAGGCCGCGCTGCGGCTGTTCGAATTCGGCGAGCGGCGCGGCTTCGACAGCGCCTGGGTGCGCCAGCGCCACCTGGAGCGCGCCGTGTCGTCGGCACCGACCTTCCTGGCTGCCGCCACGCAGCGCACGCGCCGCATCGAACTCGGCGCGGCCGTGATCCAGATGGGCTACGAAAACCCGTTCCGGCTCGCCGAAGACCTGGCCACCGTCGACGTGCTCTCGCGCGGGCGCCTGCAAGTGGGCCTGAGCGCGGGTGCGCCGCCGCACGGCGCCTTGCTGGGCGGTCGCTTCCAGGACGCACCGCCGGCCACGGTCGACTTCACGCACAAGCGCGTGGCGCGGCTGCGCGCCAACCTCGAAGACGTGCTGCTGGGCGATGAAGACACGGTGGTCGAATCCGCCGGCGGGCGCGTGCGTCCGCGTGTGCAGCCTTATGCGCCCGGGCTGGTGGGGCGGCTCTGGTACGGCGGCGGGTCGCTGCGCTCGGCCGAATGGGCGGGGCGCAACGGCTTTCACTTGCTGCTGGGCAATGTGCTCACGGGCGAGACCACCGACGACTTCCTCGAGGCGCAGACCGGCCTGGTCGAACGCTACCGCGCCAGCGAAGTGCCGGGCGCGCGACGCGGACGGATCGCGCTGGGCCGCGTGATCGTGCCGCTCGACGGCGCCGATGCGGCCACGCGACGCCGCTACCGCGCGTTCGCCGCGGGCCGCGTCGAGCGCACGCTGTCGCCGCAGGGCGAACGCCGCACGCTGTTCGCCGGCGACCTCGTGGGCAGCGCCGACGAGATCCTCGAGCACCTGCACCGCGACCCGGTGCTGCCGCTGGTGAGCGAGCTGCGCGTGGAGCTGCCCTACAACTTCGACAGCGAGGCCTACGAGCAGATCCTGGACGACCTGGCGGTGCGCATCGCGCCCGAACTGGGCTGGCGCGTGCGCGCCGAGCTGCCACACGAAGCGCTCGCACTCGCCTGAGCCTCAGACGCTTTGCGCATGCGCTTATCGCAAACGCTTCGTTGGTGATCGCGTGCTGCCTGCCTAGAGTTCGCTCTGATCTGTTTCTGATGTCTTCCATTCAACACAAGGAGTCCCGCATGTCGATCTTCAGCAGATGGTGGCGCGCCGCGTCCCTCGCCACGCTGACCTTCCTGGCCACCGCACCGTCGGCCTTCGCGCAGGCCTCGGCCGACGGCAGCGGTCCGCTGGTCTCCACCGACTGGCTCGAGAAGAACCTGCGCAACCCGAAGCTGCGCGTGATCGAGGTCAGCGTGAACCCGGGCCTGTACGAGCGCGGCCACATCCCGGGCGCGGTGAACTTCTCGTGGCACAACGACCTCAACGACCGCGTGCGCCGCGACATCGTGAGCCAGGCGGAATTCGAGAAGCTGCTGTCGGCGGCCGGCGTCGACAAGGACACCACCGTCATCCTCTACGGCGACACCAACAACTGGTTCGCGGCCTGGGGTGCCTGGGTGTTCGACCAGTACGGCGTGCAGAACGTGAAGCTGCTCGACGGCGGGCGCAAGAAGTGGGAGGCCGAGAACCGCGTGCTCGACAACCGCGCGCCCGAGCATGTCGCCACGCGCTTCAAGGTGACGCAGCCCAACCCGCAACTGCGCGCGCGGCTGGCCGACGTGCTGGCCGTGGCCGAGGGCCGCTCCGATGCGAAGCTGGTCGACATCCGCTCGGCCGACGAGTACAGCGGCAAGATCTTCGCGCCGGCCGGCGCCGCCGAGCTGGCGGTGCGCGCGGGCCACGTGCCCGGCGCGGCCAACGTGCCCTGGGGCCGCGCGGTGAACGAAGACGGCACCTTCAAGTCGGCCGCCGAGTTGAAGGCGATCTACGCGGCCGTGGGCATCGACGGCAGCAAGCCGGCCATCACCTACTGCCGCATCGGCGAGCGCTCGAGCCACACCTGGTTCGCGCTGCACAAGATCCTGGGCTACAAGAACGTGCGCAACTACGACGGCTCGTGGACCGAGTACGGCAACGCCGTCGGCGTGCCGGTCAACAACCCGGCCGGCACGGTGTGGGCGTCCAAATGAATGAGTTGAGGTGAGATGAGTTCGAGGTGAGTCGGCGTTGGAGGGACCTCGCGGCCTCTCTGATGAGCGACATTGGGCGAGCCCTCGGGCTCGCTTTTTTTTGACCCAAAAAAGAGGAACCGGGGCATGTCCGCTTCGTCAATCCATGCGCCGCCCGCGCCGCTTTCTCGCACGGGCCTGGCCGCTGCAGTCGTCGTGTCGTTGCTGATCGCCGCCGGTGTTCATCTGCTCGGCGAGCGCAGCGGTGGCCGCGCGCTGGCTTTCGCGCTCGGGCTGGGCGCGGTGCTCGGCGTGGTGCTGCAGCGCTCGCGTTTCTGCTTCTACTGCCATGCGCGCGACTACTTCGAAGGCGGCGATGCACGCGGCCTGCTGGCCATCGTGGCCGCGCTGGCGGTCGGCACCGTGGGCATGCACGTCGTCATGACCGGCTGGCTGCCGGTGCCGCAGCCGGGCCGGCTGCCGCCCGATGCGCACATCGGGCCGGTCAGCGGCGCGCTGGTGCTCGCGGGGCTGGCCTTCGGCGCGGGCATGGTGGTGTCGGGCTCGTGCATCAGCGCGCACTGGTACCGGCTGGGCGAAGGTTCGCCGACCGCACCCTTTGCACTGCTCGGTGCCGGCGCGGGATTCCTGTTGGGGTTCAGCAGCTGGAACTGGCTCTACAGCGCCACCATCGCCACCGCGCCCGTGGTGTGGTTGCCGCATCACCTGGGCTATGCGGGCTCGGCGGCGCTGCAACTGGCCCTGCTCGCGGCGCTGAGTGCCTGGCTCTGGCGAAAGCTGCCGGCGGGCGAGGCACCGTCGCCCACGCCGCGCCGCTTCATCGACGCCGCGCGCCGCCTGCTGCACGGGCGCTGGCCGTATGCCTGGGGCGGCCTCGCGGTCGGCGCCATCGCCGTGATCGTGGTGCTGCGGCTGCGTCCCCTCGGCGTCACCGCCGCGTTGGGCAGCGCCGCGCGTGACTTCGGCAACGCGCACAGCCTGCTGCCTCAGCGCCTGGACGGGCTCGACGGCTTCGGCGGCTGCGTCACGGCGGTGGTCGAAAGCCTCTGGCAGACGCCCAACGCGTTGCTGGTCGGCGGCCTCGTGGCGGGTGCACTGGCCGCGGCGCTGGCGAGCGGGCAGTTCAGGCCCGCGTGGCCGACCGGAGGGCAGGTGGTGCGTGGCCTCGGCGGGGGTCTGCTGCTGGGGTGGGGCGCGATGACCGGGCTGGGCTGCACGGTCGGCAACCTGCTGTCGGGCACGATGGCCGGCGCGCTGTCGGGCTGGGTGTTCGGTGCGAGCGTGCTGCTGGCGGTGTGGGGCGGGCTGCGATTGAAGCGTCTTGCTGTGAGGGCGTGACCGCCATTCATCGCCGCGCGGCAGGCACCGCATTTCCATATGCGGAGTCCTTCTTTCGGGACGACGCGGGGCAGGGCACAGTCCCTCACGCACAGGCACAGGACAACGCCGCCCCGCGCGGTCGTCCGCCTGTCTTCTCTTCCAAAGAACACCCGAGGGATTCCATGCTCCGACCACTCCTGACCGCGGCCCTGCTGGCCGCCGGCCTGCTGCAGGCGCCTGTTGCCGCCGCCGAAACCGTGCGCTGGGCACGCAGCGCCGACCCTGCCACGCTCGATCCGCATGCGGTCAACACCGGCACCAACTTCGGGTTGCTGCACCAGATCTACGAACCGCTGATCCTGCGCGGCGCCGACAGCAAGCTGCAGCCCGCGCTCGCCACCTCGTGGAAGCTCACGGCCGACCCGACGGTGTGGGAGTTCAAGCTGCGCCCCGGCGTCAAGTTCCATGACGGCGCGCTGCTCACGGCCGACGACGTGGTGTTCTCGCTGCAGCGCGCACAGGCGCCGAGCTCGGCGCTCAAGTCGCTGCTGTCGTCGGTGGCCGAGGTGAAGAAGGTCGATGCGCTCACCGTGCAGGTCAAGACCAAAGGGCCGAACCTGATCTTCCCGAACAACCTCACGAACCTCTTCATCCTCAACGAGGCCTGGGCCAAGGCGAACAAGGCCGAGCAGTCGCAGGACGTGGCCAGCAAGACCGAGAACTTCGCCACCCGCAACGAGAACGGCACCGGCCCGTACGTGCTGGCCTCGCGCGAGGTCGATGCGCGCACGGTGCTCAAGCAGTTTCCGCAGTACTGGGGCCGCGGCCAGTTTCCGCTGGACGTGACCGAGCTGGTCTACGTGCCGATCAAGTCGCCCGCCACGCGCGTGGCCGCGCTGCTGTCGGGCGAGGTCGATTTCGTGCAGGACCTGCCGGCGCAGGACGTGGGCCGGCTCAAGGCCGACAAACGCCTGCGCGTGACCGAAGGGCCCGAGAACCGCTCGATCTTCCTGGGCCTGAACGTGGGCGCGAAGGAACTCAAGTACGCCGACGTGAAGGGCAGGAACCCGCTGGCTGACCCGAAGGTGCGCGAGGCCATCGGCCTGGCCATCGACCGCGACGCGATCAAGGCGGCGGTGATGCGCGGGCTGTCGAACCCCTCGGGCATCATCGCGCCGCCTTTCGTGCACGGCTACGAGAAGGGCTTTGCAGCCTACCCGAAGGCCAATGCCGCGCAGGCGAAGAAGCTGCTGGCCGAGGCCGGCTACCCGAACGGCTTTGCGATCACGCTGCACACGCCGAACGACCGCTACGTGAACGACGAGGCCATCAGCACGGCGGTGTCGGGCTTCCTCGGGCGCATCGGCATCAAGACCACGGTGGCGGCGCGCCCGATTGCGCTGCACAGCACGGCCATCAACTCGGCCGACACCGACTTCTACCTGTTCGGCTGGGGCGTGCCGACCTACGACTCGGCCTACATCTTCGATTACCTGGTGCACACGCGCGGCAAGGACGGCCGCGGCCCGACCAACGCCACCGGCTACAGCAACGCCGAGGTCGACGCGCAGATCGCATCGCTCGCGGCCGAGAGCGACAAGGCCAAGCGCGACGCCACCATCAAAGCTATCTGGCAGACGGTGCAGAAGGAGCGCATCTACATCGCGCTGCACGACCAGGTGCTCAACTTCGCCTCGACCCCGAAGCTGGACATTCCCGTCAGCCCCGACGGCAGCGTGTTCTTCAAGAACGTGAAGGTGGCGAAGCCCTGAGCACACGCCATGTGGGTTCATCTCTTGCGCCGGCTCGGCCAGTCTGTGCTGGTGCTGCTGGCGGTGTCGTTCGTGTCCTTCCTGGTGTTCCGTCACATCGGCGACCCGACCATCAGCCTGCTCGGCGAGGACGCCACGCTGGAAGAGCGCGCCGCGCTGACGGCCGAGCTGGGTTTCGACCGCCCGGTGCTGGTGCAGTACCTGCGCTACGTGGGCCATGCCCTGCAGGGCGACCTGGGCGTGTCGTACCGGCTCAAGCGGCCGGTGGTCGAGCTCATCGCCGAGCGCCTGCCGGCCACGCTCGAACTGGCGCTGGTGGCGGCCGTGCTGGCGGTGGCGGGCGGCGTGGCGCTGGGCGTGTACACCGCGATCCGGCGCGACAGCGTGGCCAGCCGCGCGGTCATGGCGGTGTCGCTGGTCGGCGTGTCGCTGCCCACCTTCCTGATCGGCATCGGGCTCATCTACCTGTTCGCGGTCGAGCTGCGCTGGCTGCCCTCGTTCGGACGCGGCGACACGGTGCAGCTGGGCGGCTGGAGCACCGGGCTGCTCACGGCCTCGGGTTGGGCCTCGCTGCTGATGCCCGCGTTGACGTTGGGCCTGTACAAGATGACGCTGATCATGCGGCTGGTGCGCGCCGAGATGCTGGAGGTGCTGCGCGCCGACTACATCCGCTTCGGCCGCGCGCGCGGGCTGCGCGAGCGCGACCTGAACTACGGCCATGCGCTGCGCAACACGCTGATCCCGGTCATCACCATCACCGGACTGCAGATCGGCTCGCTGGTGGCCTTTGCCATCGTCACCGAGACGGTGTTCCAGTGGCCGGGCGTGGGCCTGCTGTTCATCACGTCGATCCAGGGGGTGGACGTGCCGGTGGTGGCGGCCTACCTGCTGCTGATCGCGCTGCTGTACGTGGCGATCAACTTCATCGTCGACCTGCTGTATGTGCTGGTCGATCCGCGCCTGCGACGCGCCTGACTCCTTTCTTGTTTTTCCGAATGACGTTTCCTTCCCCGACGGGCGCCCCCGCGCCGCGCCGCTGGCGCAACGCCGAGTCGCCCGTGCTGCGCGCCTTCGCACGCTCGCGCACCGTGCAGCTGGCCGCCTTCGTGCTGTTGCTGGTCGCGCTGGCCTCGCTGTTCGCGCCGTGGATCGCACGGCAGGACCCCTTCGACCCAGCCGTGCTCGATCTGATCGACGCCTTCACGCCGCCGGGGCAGCAAGGCGCCTCGGGTGCGTTCTACCCATTGGGCGCCGACGACCAGGGGCGCGACGTGTTCTCGGCCATCCTCTACGGGCTGCGCATGTCGCTGCTGGTGGGCGTGAGCGCGGTGGGGTTGTCGCTGGCCATCGGCGTGCCGCTCGGGCTGGCCGCCGGTTATGCGGGCGGCTGGTTCGACACGCTGGTGATGCGCGTGGCCGACGTGCAGTTGACCTTTCCGGTGCTGCTGGTGGCGCTCTTGATCTTCGGCATTGCGCGCGGCCTGCTGCCCGAGGGCTACCGCGACGACATGGCGGTGTACGTGATCGTGGCGGCCATCGGGCTGTCGGAATGGGTGCAGTACGCGCGCACGGTGCGCGGCGCCGTGATGCTCGAGAAGCACAAGGACTACGTGGCCGCCGCGCAGATCATCGGCCGTTCGCGCACCGGCATCCTGGTGCGGCACATCCTGCCGAACCTGCTGGCGCCGGTGCTGGTGATTGCCACCATCAGCTTCGCGCTGGCCATCGTGGCGGAGTCGACGCTGTCGTACCTGGGCGTGGGGCTGCCGCCCACGCAGCCGTCGCTGGGCACGTTGATCCGCATCGGACAGGGCTTCCTGTTCTCGGGCGAGTGGTGGATCCTGCTGTTTCCGGCGCTGGTGCTGCTGGCGCTGGCGCTGTCGGTCAACCTGACGGGCGACTGGCTGCGCGACGCCTTGAACCCGAGGCTGCAATGAGCGCGCGCGACCCATCGCCATCGCCCCGCGGCGAAACGCCCGTGCTGCGCGTGCGCGGGCTCGACGTGGCCTTCGACACGCACCGGGGCACGGTGCAGGTGCTCGATGGCGTCTCCTTCGAGATCGCGCCGGGAGAAATCCTGGGCGTGGTCGGCGAGTCGGGCGCGGGCAAGTCGATGGTCGGCGCGGCCGTCATCGGGCTGGTGCCGCCGCCGGGGCGTATCGCGGGCGGCACGGTCGAGCTGCACGGCGAACGCATCGACACGCTGCGCGGCGAGGACATGCGCCGCGTGCGCGGGCGCCGCATCGGCAGCGTGTTCCAGGACCCGCTGACCAGCCTGAACCCGGTCTACCCGATCGGCCGGCACCTCATCGAAACCATCCGCACGCACCTGCCCGTGAGCGAGCCCGAGGCGCGCCGGCGCGCGCTGGCGCTGCTGGCCGACGTGGAGATTCCCGACCCCGAAAGCCGCATCGACCAGTACCCGCACCAGTTCTCGGGCGGCATGCGCCAGCGCGTGGCGATTGCGCTCGCGCTGTGCGCCGAGCCGCAGCTGCTGATTGCCGACGAGCCCACCACCGCGCTCGACGTGTCGGTGCAGGCGCAGGTGATCCGCGTGTTCCGGCGCGTCTGCCGCGAGCGCGGCACGGCCGCGATGCTCATCACGCACGACATGGGCGTGATCGCCGAGGCGGCCGACCGCGTGATGGTGATGTACCAGGGCCGCGTGCTGGAGACCGGTCCGGTGCGCCAGGTGCTCGACCGCCCGCGCGAGCCGTACACGCGGGCGTTGATGGCCGCCATTCCTTCGGTGCATGACAGGCTGCATCGGCTGCCGGTGCCGGAGATCGGCGCGGACATCAGCGTGGCCGCCGCGTTGCCGCCCGCGCAGGCCGAGACCGTGGCGCCGCCGGCCGACAGCCCGCCGCTGATCCGCGTGCAGGGCCTGTCGCGCGCGTTCGATCTTTCGGCCGGCTGGCTCGTGCGCACGCTCGCGCGCCAGCCGAAGAAGGTGCTGCACGCGGTCGACGGCGTGAGCTTCGACATCGCGCGCGGCCGCACCTTCGGGCTGGTCGGCGAGTCAGGCTCGGGCAAGTCGACCGTGGCGCGCATGATCGCCGGCCTCACGCGGCCCACGGCCGGCAGCGTGCATTTCGACGGCATCGACCGCTGGGGCGACGCCGCGCAGACGGCCGCGCTGCGGCGGCGCTTCCAGATGATCTTCCAGGACCCGCATGCCAGCCTCAACCCGCGCTGGCGCGTGGACCGGCTCATCGCCGAGCCGGTCGAAGTGCTGGGCCTGGCCGCCAGCGCCGACGAAACCGCCGAGCGCGTGGCCCAGGCGCTGCGCCGCGTGCGCATGTCGCCCGACGACGGGCGGCGCTACCCGCACCAGTTCTCGGGCGGCCAGCGCCAGCGCATCGCCATCGCGCGGGCCCTGGCCAGCCAGCCCGAGTTCATCGTCTGCGACGAACCGACCTCGTCGCTCGACGTGTCGGTGCAGGCCCAGGTGCTGAACCTCATGCGCGACCTGCAGGACGAGTTCGGCCTGACCTACCTGCTGATCAGCCACAACCTCGCGGTGATCCGCCACATGTGCGACGACGTGGGCGTGATGCAGCGCGGGCGGCTGGTGGAGCAGGGCAGTGCGGCCGAAGTGCTCGATGCGCCGAAGCACGCGTACACGCGGGCGTTGATGGCGGCGGTGCCGGACATGCGGCACGCACCGGCCGCTGCCGTGCTCGCCACGACATGAAGTGCCCTCAGGGCACGCGCTGCAGCTGCTCGCGCAGGATGCGCCGGATTTCCAGGATCGCCAGCGGGTGCTCCTGCACGCTGTGCGCCGACGGGATCACCAGCTCCGACACCGCGCCGTCGAGGTGCGCGCTGGTGTAGGGCACGATGCCGTCGCTCGACTCGGCCAGCGGCAGGCCCGGCGTGTCGTTGCCGATGATCGAGTGGTAGCGCACCTTCGGACTCAGCGGCAACCCGGACGACAGGCGCACGAACGCATCGCGGTCGCTGAGGTTGTCGATGCTGTTGGGAATGCGCAGCGGGCCCATGTCCTGCGAGCTGGGCGCCACGCGCATCAGCTCGCGCGAGATGTCGTTGAGCTGGCCCAGCATGGCCACCGGCAGCGTGATGAGATTGGCCACCCAGCGCGAGATGCGCTTGTTGGCGAACGAGGTGCCGCGGTGCGGCGACGCGATGAAGATGGCGTCGCTGACCTGGGGCAGCGGCTCGAAGCGCAGGTAGGGCCCCAGCCCTTCCTCGATGCGGCGGCGCTGCGCGGCGGGCATCGGGTAGCTCTCGCGCAGCGCGTCCCACAGCACGTCGCCCGACGACGACACCAAGAGGCGCGAGAGCACGCCGCCCATGCTGTGGCCGATGAGCGTGACGTTGCGCGAGGCCTCGGCGCGGCCCTGCGGATCGAAGTGCGCCAAGGTCTGCGTGATGGCTTCGCGGATGGCCAGGTTGTTCAGCGGCAGCGGCGCATTCGTGGGGTAGTACACCTGCCAGATCTGGTAGCGGCGGCGCAGCGTCTCGTCGCCCAGCACTTCGTTCGCCACGTTGATCCAGGCCTCGGGGCTGCTGGCCAGGCCATGCAGCATGACGATGGTGCGGCGCTTCGGGTCGTAGGGCTGCATCAGGTAGATGTGCGGCCGGGTCAGGCCCTCGGCGCCGCCGAACAGGCTGCGCAGCGCCTGCAGCGCGAAGTCGGAGCGGGCCAGCCACAGGCCGTAGCCCGAGGTGAAGTTGGCGGCCAGCGGAATCTCCTCGCCGGCCAGCTTGATCGTGCTGGTGCGGTAGGGGTCGAACACGGCGATGCGCAGCGTGCGCGTGGCCAGCACGTCCTGCAGGGTGGCGCCGTCGAACTGCAGCAGCGCGGTGAGGGCGGGGAAGGGCGTTTCGCTGAAGGGCGGGGCGTCTTCGTCGGCCTGTGCCGCGGTCGGACGGTCGTCGCCCGCAGCGACCAGCTCGGCGCCGAAGCCGTCGCGGCGGTAGATGTTGCGCAGGCCCGAGAAGGTCAGCGAGGCGGCGGGAATCAGCTCTTTGGGCGGGGGCGCGTCGGGTGCGAGCTGCAGTGCCGACAGGTCGGCGTCGATGCGCCAGCCGCTCACCTGCGGAATGGCGGCCACCGGCATGTCGCTCTTGCGGTAGCGGCTGAACAGGCCGGTGATGGCGCGCTGCACCGCGTAGTTGTAGTAGTCGCGCACCTGCGTCTGGCGGTCTTCGAAGGCGCGGTCGCGCGGCTTGCGCGCCGTATGGAACAGGTAGGCGTAGGCGTGGCGCGCGGTTTCCAGCCAGGCCTCGATGGCCTCGGGCGCCATGGGCTGCGCGGCCGAGCCGCCGTCGCCGCCCGCCAGCGCGAGCTGCAGCCACACCTCGGACAGCGCCGACATGCGTTGCTCGTCGTTCAGGCCGGCGGAGGTGGCGAGGTTCTGGCGGCAGGCGCGGCCGTCCTTGCGGCACTGGTCGGCATCGGAGCCGATGACGCGAAGCACCTCCTGCGCCGAGCTGCTGAGCTGGCCCGTGGTGAGCACGTCGCCGCGCCGCTGCGCCAGGTAGTCGGCCGGCGAGATGGTGCCGACCGTGACGCCGGCGCAGCCGGTGAGCAGCGACAGCGCCAGCAGCAGCGCGGAGAAGCCGATGCGCCTCATGGCGCAACGCCCGGCAGGCCGTTGCGGATCGCCTGCGAGAAGTTCACGCCGGGCTGCTGGTCGGTGGCAATGGCCCGGTCGGTGATGCGGCCGCCGGCGCGCAGCGCGTCCATGCTCAGGCCGGGCGTCAGGCCGCCCACGTCGTGCAGGTACTCGGGCAGGTAGCCCGAGGCCAGCAGGCGGTAGTCCATCGGCAGGCCGGGCACGACGTGCCTGGCGAGGCTGTAGACGATGGTCGTGCAGTTGGCGGTGAGCGTGTTGTAGAAGCTCGGCGCGCGCGCCAAGGCGTTGGCCTCGCCGACGTAGCCCAGGAACAGCGAACGCATCTCGGCCTGCGGCAGGTGCACGCGGTACATGTAGACGTCTTCGCCGCGCACGTTGGTGCGCACGCGCAGGATGTCGTGCTCGTCGGCGGCCACGAGGCTGTTCTCGAACTGCTTGAAGAAACCGCCCACGGACGAGAAGCTCTCGCCGCGCTCCTTGCGGATTTCGATGGAAAAGGTGACGTACTTTCCGTCGTCGAAGCCGAAGGACACCAGCGTGTGGGCGATGGCCGGGCCGGTCCAGTACGACAGCGACACGTCGACCGAGCGCAGGCGGTCCAGGTCGTAGCGGCGCGTGTCCCAGCGCACGGTGTAGTCGGTGTCGCTGCGCCAGTCGAAGTTGCGCACGTTCTCCATCGTGACCACGCTGCCCTCGACGCGCGGCGTCAGGTAGCGCGCCACGTCGTCGGCCCATTCGCGATGCTGGGAGGGCGCGATGGTGCCCCACCACTCGAGCAGCACGACGAAGCCGATGGCGTAGGCCAGCAGCGAGCGGCCGGCCTTGCCGCGCCACAGCAGCACGATCGCCGCCAGGCCGAAGAGGCCCCACAGCACCATCGCGCCGACCTTGACCGGCAGCGTCGCGGGCAGCTGATACCAGAGGGCCGCGCAGGCCCAGGCGGCCGACAGCAACACGGCGAAGCTCACCAGCAGACGGCCGAGGGAGCGCAGGAGGATTCGGAGCATGAAGAAACGCGGAGGTGGAGGGCGGCCGATTCTCGTCGAGTTGCAGCCGCCGCCGTCGGGCTACAGCGGGTAGGTCACGAGCTTGAAGTCCGGGTCCTCGGGGAAGGACTTCACCGAGAAGCCCAGCCGCCGCACCAGCTTGAGCATGTCGGGGTTGCCGGCCAGCACCAGCCCGTCCATCTCGGAAAGGCCGCGGTCGCGCGCCACGTCGATGATGCTTTCCATCAGGCGCGAGCCGATGCCCTTGCCGCTGAACTCGTCGGCCACCACGAGCGAGAACTCGCAGCTGGTCTGGTCGGGGTTGGTGATGTAGCGCGACACGCCCACGATGCGCTCGCTCTCGAGGATGCTGCCGTCGGGCGCGGTGCTGCGCTCCATCACGGTGGCGACCAGCGCCATCTCGCGGTCGTAGTCGATGAGCGTGAAGCGCGACAGCATCGACGGCGGCAGTTCGTGGAAGCGCGAGACGAAGCGGAACCACCGGCTCTCGGGCGACAGCCCCTGCACCAGCGCCTGCAGCATCTGCGCGTCGTTCGGATGCACCGGCCGCACGACGTACGCGCCGCCACCGGGCAGCGGCCATTCGCGCCGGTAGCGCGCGGGGTACGGCATGATGGCCAGGTGCTGGTAGCCGTTGCCCACCGGGCCCGCCACGGCCTGCGTGCTGCTGTCGACCACGATGCGCGCATCGACCGACACCGCGCCGTGCTCGTCCACGATGATGGGGTTGATGTCCATCTCGCGCAGCTCGGGAAGCTCGCACACCATTTCGGACACGCGCAGCAGCACGTCCTCGATGGCTTCCATGTTCACGGCGTTGGCGCCGCGCCATTCGCCCAGCGTCTCGGCCACGCGCGAGCGCTCGATGAGGTGGCGCGCCAGGAACTGGTTCAGCGGCGGCAGCTCCATCGCGCGGTCGTTCATGAGCTCGATCATGGTGCCGCCCGCGCCGAAGACGATCACCGGGCCGAAGGGCTGGTCGGTGACCAGGCCCACGTAGATCTCGCGCCCGCGCCGCGCGCGCACCATCTTCTGCACGGTCACGCCGTTGATGCGGGCATCGGGTGCCAGGCGCGCCACGCGCTCCATCATCTCCAGGTAGGTGTCGCGCGCGCTGGTGCCGTTCATCACGTTCAGCGCCACGCCCTCGACGTCGGACTTGTGCGAGATGTCGGGCGAGTCGATTTTCAGTGCCACCGGAAAGCCCAGCTGCGTGGCGATCATCATGGCCTCGTTGGCGCTGCGCGCAAGCAGGGTGCGCGTGATCGGGATGTGGAAGCACGACAGCAGCGACTTCGATTCCATCTCGGTCAGCACCTTGCGCCGCTCGGCCAGCACGCTCTCGATGAGCAGGCGCGCGCCGTCGATGTCGGGCTTGGCCAGTGCCGACAGCGGCGGCGGCGTCTGCTGCAGCAGCTGCTGGTTCTGGTAGAAGGCCGCGATGTTGCCGAAGGCACCGACGGCCGCCTCGGGCGTGCGAAAGCTCGGAATGGTGGCCTCGGCCAGCACGGCCCGCGCATTGCCCACCGAGGCATCGCCCATCCAGCACGACAAGAGCGGCTTGGGCATGGGGCGCGGAATGTCGGCCAGCGCGCGCGCCGTGGCGGCTGCGTCGACGCCGGCCTTGGGCGAGAAGATGGCGAGCACGCCGTCGATCTGGCTGTCGGCCGAGGCCGTGTCGATGGCGGCGCGAAAGTGCGCGGGCGTGGCGTCTTCCGACAGGTCGATGAGGTCGGTGAGCGAAGCCAACGCCGGCAGCGAGGGCTGCAGCGAGCGCTGTGCGGGGGCCGAGAGGCGGCCCAGGTCGAGCCCGATCTCGTTGATCCAGTCGGCCGCGAGCACGCCGGGGCCGCCGCCGTTGGTGACCACCGCCAGCCGCTTGCCCACCGGCCGGTAGCGCGAGGCCAGGCACTTGGCGGCCGAGAACAGCTCGACGAAGGAGCGCACCCGCACCGCGCCCGCGCGGCGCAAGGCGGCGTCGAACACGTCGTCGCTGCCCACGATGGCGGCGCTGTGCGTCTGCGCGGCCTCGTTGCCGGCCGGCTTGCGGCCCGCCTTGAGCACCACCACCGGCTTGGCGTGCGAGGCCGAGCGCAGCGCGCTCATGAAGCGGCGCGCATCGGCAATGCCTTCGAGGTACACGATGATGCTGTGCGTGCTCGAATCGTTGGCCAGGAAGTCGAGCACCTGCGGAATGTCGACCGAGGTGTGCGGGCCGAGCGACACCACGCTGGAAAAGCCCACGCCGTTCTGCCGCGCCCAGTCGAGCATCGAGGCCGTGAGCGCACCCGACTGCGACACCAGTGCCAGCGGCCCGGTGCGCGCGAGCGGGCCGGCCACGCTGGCGTTCAGGTGCAGCGGCGGGCGCTGGAAGCCCAGCGAATTCGGGCCCAGCAGGTGCACGCCTTCGCGGCGCGCGATCTTGCGCCACTGCGCGGCCTGCTCGGCGGCGATGCCGGTGGAGATGACCACCGCGGCCTTGCAGCCGATGCGCCCCGCAATCTCGAGGGCAGCCGCCACGTCGTGCGGCGCCAGCGCGATCAGCGCCAGGTCGGCATGCGTCTGCGCCAGCTCTTCGAGCGTGCCCTGGGTGCGCACGTCCAGAAAGCGCAGCGTGCCGTCGAAGCGGTCGGCCCGGAAGGCTTCGCGCAGCGTGCGGCCCAGGGCGGTCTGGCCCCCCGGATCGCTGGGCTGGCCGACGAAGGCCACGATCGACGCCGGGGCGAACAGGGGGGTCAGGAAATGCTTGTCCATGCCCTAGTTTGCCCGGATCGGGGCGTGCCGCAAGCACCGCGTGTACACTCGCCGGCTCATGTCGTGCCTTTCACTTTCCCCCGTTGCAGCATCCAGCGCCGCCGTTGTCGGCCGCACGATGCCGTTCGCCGCCTGCGTGCGAACAAGCGACGCAGTGAATGCACGAATGATTACCACCATGACCGCCGCGGCCCCCTGAGCACGCGCAGGGTGGCCGCTCCGGCAGCCACCTGGTGTCTCTTCTCCCGAATGAACGAAACCCAGCTGGCAGCTGGGTTTTTTTGTTTTTGTCCTGTTCGTTCGTTGTTTGGAGAAGCCCATGTACCGCGATCCCGTCTCGTCCTTCCTGCCCCAGCCCAGCCATCCTGCGGCCATTCGCCCCCTGCGCGTCGGCATGATCGGCATCGGCACCGTGGGCGCGGGCACCTTCCGCGTGCTGGCCCGCAACCAGGACCTCATCGCCGCCCGCGCCGGGCGCGGCATCGAAGTGACGGTGGTGGCGGCGCGCAACCTCGCGCGGGCCCAGGGCATCGTGGGCGAGGGCGTGGCGCTCACGGCCGATCCGATGCAGGTGGCCACCGACCCCGATGTCGACGTGGTGGTCGAAGTGGCCGGCGGCACCGGCCCGGCGCGCGACTGGGTGCTGGCGGCCATCGCCCACGGCAAGCACGTGGTCACGGCCAACAAGGCGCTGCTGGCCGTGCACGGCCCCGAGATCTTCGCCGCCGCCAGCGCGCATGGCGTGGCCGTGATGTACGAAGGCGCGGTGGCGGTGAGCATCCCCATCGTGAAAGCGCTGCGCGAGGGCCTCACGGCCAACCGCATCGAATGGGTGGCGGGCATCGTCAACGGCACCACCAACTTCATCCTGAGCAAGATGCGCGACGAAGGCCTGGACTTCGGCGACGCGCTCGCGCAGGCCCAGGCGCTGGGCTATGCCGAGGCCGACCCGGCCTTCGACATCGAGGGCGTCGACGCCGCCCACAAGACCGCGCTGCTGGCCGCCAATGCCTTCGGCATGCCGGTGCGCTTTGCCGATGCGCAGGTCGAGGGCATCACCGCGCTGCAGCGCCTGGACGTGGCCTGCGCCGAACAGCTGGGCTTTCGCGTCAAGCTGCTGGGCGTGGCGCGCCGACGTGAAGAAGGGGTGGAGCTGCGCGTGCAGCCCGCGCTGGTGCCCGCGACGCACCTGCTCGCGCAGGTGAACGGCTCGATGAACGGCATCATGGTCAAGGCCGACGCGGCGGGCGTCACGATGTACTACGGCGCGGGTGCCGGCTCGGAGCAGACCGCCTCGGCCGTGATCGCCGACCTGGTCGACGTGGCGCGCCTGGACGGCACCCACGCCGGCCAGCGCGTGCCGCACACGGGCTTTCATGCGCATGCGGTGCGCGAACTGCCGGTGCTGCCGCGCGCGGCCGTACGCAGCGCGCACTACCTGCGCGTGCCGGTGCAGGCGACGACCGACATCGCGGCCGTGGCCGAGCTGCTGGCCGCGCAGCGGCTGCCGGTGCGGCAACTGGTGCTGGCGAACGGGCCGGCGGAGGCGGCGCCGCAGGTGCTGGTGATCACCGAGTCGGCGTTGCAAAGCGCGGTCGATCTCGCCTTGCACGCGTTGCAGACGAGCCCGGTCGTGGCTGGCCCGGTGATCGCACTGCGCGTCGAAACGCTCGACGACTGAAGGGCGCTCAGGGGTCGGACGCGGGTGCGCGCAGCCGCGGCTCCCAGTCTTCGACGCGCCTCGCATCCACGCGCTTGCGAAACGTGGCACGCCAGCGCTCGGCCAAGGCGGGCAGGGCGGCGGCCTGTTCCCATTCGGGGGCGAAGCGCGCGTCGCGCGAGAACAGCAGCGCGATGAGGCGCGACAGCGGCCAGTCCGGGTGCGGGCGTTCCACGCGCGTGGCCATCGCGCCGGCCCGCACCCAGCCGGGTTCGAGCACGCGGTAGTACCAGCCCGTGCAGCCGCGCGCCTGCATCTCGCGCGCCATGCCGGGCCGGCCGAAGTGCGCGTCGAGCTTCCAGCAGGGCTGGCGGCCCTGCGACACCTGCACCCGCGCATCGCCGAGCTGCACGACGTCGCCGATGCACACGGTCGATTCGTCCCAGCCCGTGGTCGAGATGTTCTCGCCGAAGGCGCCCGCGTGCGCCAGCTGTTCGGTGCAGTGACCGCCCGCCGCCCAGCCGGCGTAGTGCTCGCGCGGGTAGTGGTGCACGGCCTTCTCGACACCGCCGTGGATGCGCAGGTCGGCCTGCGCGTCGCCCTGCAGGCCGGTGGGCGACAGCCACAGCGCATCGGCCGTAGACGTCTTGCGGATGCCGCTGCGTGTGCGGCCGTCGGGCAGAAGGGCCACGAGGCCGACCAACAGCGCGTCGATGGGCAGGACGGAGGGCGTCATGCGAGCTGATCCAGCCATGCCGCCAGCATGCGCGTTGCAGCATCGGAGCGCTTGTTGGCCAGCTCGGCGCTGCGGGCGCGCAGCGCGGGAATGTCGACGCCGGACGCGGCCAGTTCGTGGTGGTGCCCGATGAGCCAGGGTTCGATGCGCGCGGGGTCGGCCTCGGGGTGGAACTGCAGCGCCAGCGCATGGCGGCCGTGGCTGAAAGCCAGGTGCGGCGTGCGCGCGGTGCTGGCGAGCAGTTCGGCGCCGGGCGGCAGGTCGAAGGTGTCGCCGTGCCAGTGCAGCACAGGTTCGCCGTCCAGCGTCGCGAGGCACGAGGCCTGGCCCGCCGCGCTCAGGTCGACCGGCGCCCAGCCGATCTCCGTGTGCCCCGACGGGTACACGCGCGCGCCGAGCGCACGGGCCATGAGCTGCGCCCCCAGGCACAGGCCCAGCGTGGGGCGCTGCAGCGCCAGCCGTTCGCGCAGGCCGGCGATCGCTTCGGCGAGCCAGGGGTAGGTCGCCGTGTCGTAGGCCCCGATGGGGCCGCCGAGCACCACGACGAGGTCGGCGTGGCGCCACTCGTCGTCGCTGAGCGCGGACGGGCCCGCCTGCCGGTAGTCGATGGCGTGGCCGGCCTGGGTGAGCACGTTCGCGAAGCGCCCGAGGTCTTCGAAGGCGAGGTGTTGCAGGGCGATGCATGGCATGCGGCGAGTGTCCTTTCTTCGTTCAGGCGCGGCAGGCGGTGTCGTCGCACGGGCCGTCTGGCGATGCATCGTCTGCCGGTTGTGCAATGAGGTGCGCGGGCGCCTCTTCGGCCGCGAGCTGCCCGATGGCGGCGCCCAGCGCCATGTCGTCGAGCAGGCCGAAGTGGCTCATGCGCAGGCGCCCCTGCCGGTCGACCAGCACCGTGCTCGGCGTGCCCTGCCACTGGTAGTCGCGCATCGTGGCGGGGATGCCGCCGGTGGGCGAGGGCTGGTCGATGCCGATGGGAAAGCCCAGGCGGTACTCGCGCACGAAGGCGTCGAGCGCAGCGGGCGTCATGACGTCGTGGTGCTCGAACACCGAGTGCAGGCCGATCACCGCCACGTCTTTCGCAGCGAAGAGCTGCCGCGTCTTCTTCGCCTGCGGCAGGCCGTGCGACACGCAGGCCGGGCACAGCATCTGGAACGCGTGCAGCACCACGACCCGGCCGCGCAGCGACGCGAGCGTGACGGGCGTGTCGGTGTTGAGCCAGCGGGCGACCTGCAGCTCGGGCGCCTCGGGGCGCGGCTAGGCCATGTCAGGCCGCCTCGGTGCGCAGCTTCACCTGCGGGAAATCCACCGGCACCTGGAACGCCACGTTCACGTAGTTGGTGAACAGGTTCAGCGCGACGTGAGCCAGGATCTCGACGATGTGCCGGTCATCGAAGCCCACGGCGCGCAGGGCCTGCACGTCGGCGTCGTTGACCTGGCCGCGTGCATCGACGAGCTTGAGCGCAAAGCGCAGCGCCGCCGCCGTGCGCGGGTCGGCCGATTCGCCGGCCTGCGCGGCGGTCATGTCGGCCGCCGACACGCCCGCCTTGCGACCCAGTGCGGTGTGCGCCGCGAGGCAGTAGTGGCAGGCGTTGCGGTCGGCGACGGCCACGGCGATCTGCTCGCCGAGCTGCGCCGGAATGACGCCGCCGCCGAGCGCGCCGAACGATCCCCACAGGCTGCGCAGCGCTGCGGGCGAGTTGGCGACGGCGCGGAACATGTTGGGCGTGGCGCCGAAGGCACCGTGGATGTCGGCGAGCAAGGACTGGGCGTCGCCGGTGGCGGCGGTGTCGGTGACGAGGTTGACGCGGGGCATGAAGACTTCCTTTCGGTGATGACGATGGAGGCAGTGTCTTCCGGAAATCCGTATGATTTGAACGCTTTCATCCATTCAACATACCTTTTCGTCCAATGCCGAGCGCTCCGCCACCGCCGCCCATCGACAGGCTCTCGTCCCTGCTCGAACGCTTCCGCGTCCGGGCGCACCTGTTCCACACGGGGCCGCTGTGCGGCGTGACGCACTTCGCGGCGAAAGAGGGGCGCAGCTTCCTGCATGTGATGCGGCGCGGCGAGATGGTGGTCACGCATTCGGCGCCGTCGGTGCGCGCGGCCGGCGTGCCGCGCAAGCTGGTCGTGAAGGAGCCCAGCCTGCTGTTCTACCCGCGTCCGCTGGCGCACGACTTCCATAACGCGCCCACCGAAGGCTCGGATTTCGTCTGCGCCACGGTCGACTTCGACGGCGGCGAGGCGCATCCGCTGGTGCGCGCCTTGCCGCCGCTGGTGCAACTGCCGCTGCATGCGGTCGACGGCCTCGAAGCTTCGCTGGCGCTGCTGTTCGCGGAAACCGGGCGCGCGCTGTGCGGACATCGGCTGCTGGCCGACCGGCTGTTCGAGGTGGTGCTGATCCAGCTGCTGCGCTGGCTGCTCGACCATCCGCAGGAGAGCGGCGTGCCCGCCGGCCTGCTGACGGGCCTGGGCGATCCGCAGCTGGCGCGCGTGCTGGTCGTGCTGCACGAGCGCCCGGGCGAGCCGTGGCCGCTCGAACAGATGGCCACCGAGGCCGGCATGTCGCGCAGCGCGTTCGCGGCGCGCTTCAAGTCGGTGGTGGGCGCGACGCCCGCCGACTACCTGGCGCAGTGGCGCCTGACGATCGCGCAGGCCGAGCTGCGCACGGGCGCGTCGGTCAAGACGATTGCCGACAGCCTCGGCTACGCCAACGCTTCGGCGCTGTCGCGTCTGTTCGCGCAGAAGGTGGGCGTGTCGCCGCGCGAATGGCTCGCGCGGCAGTCGGCTTGAGCGCTCAACCCTCCGCGCGCAGGAAGCGCTCGGTCAGCAGCACCCAGTAGGCGCCGCCCACGGCAACGTTGCTGTCGTTGAAGTCGTAGCCCGGGTTGTGGACCATGCAGGCGCCATGCGCGTCGCCGTCGCCATTGCCGATGAGCAGGTAGCAGCCGGGCACGCGCTCCAGCATGAAGGCGAAGTCTTCGCTGCCCGGCAGCGGCGGCGTCTGCCAGGTGACCTGCGCGGGGCCCACGAGTTCTTCGGCCACGGTGCGCGCGAAGGCGGTTTCTTCAGGCGTGTTGACCAGCACCGCGTAACCGGGCCGCCAGTCGATCTGCGCCTGCACGCCGAAGCTCTCGGCCTGCGCGGCCACCAGTGCCTTGATGCGGGTTTCGATCTTCTTGCGCACCTCGCGGTCGAGGGCGCGCACGCTCACCTCGAGCACGGCGCCTTGCGGGATCACGTTGTTGGCCTTGCCCGCGTGGATGGCGCCCACCGTGACCACCGCCATCTGCAGCGGGTCGATGTTGCGCGAGACCACGCTCTGCAGCGCCATCACGATGCTGGCCGCGGCCACGATGGGGTCGGCCGCGCGGTGCGGCATGGCGCCGTGGCCGCCCACGCCGGTGAGGGTGATGGTGGCGTAGTCGGACGAGGCCATGGCCGGGCCTTCGCGCATCGCCAGCCGGCCCTGCGCCATGCCGGGCATGTTGTGCATCGCGAAGATCGCGTCGCAGGGGTAGCGCTCGAACAGGCCGTCGTCGATCATGCGCACCGCGCCGCCGCCGCCTTCCTCGGCGGGCTGGAAGATCAGGTTCAGCGTGCCGTCGAAGCGCCCGCGTTCGGCCAGGTGCTGCGCCGCCGCCAGCAGCATCGCCGTGTGGCCGTCGTGGCCGCAGGCGTGCATCACGCCCGTGTGTTCGCTGGCGTAGGCCAGGCCCGTGGCTTCGTCGATGGGCAGGGCGTCCATGTCGGCGCGCAGGCCGAGGCGGCGCGTGCCGCTGCCGCGCACCAGCCGGCCCACCACGCCGGTGCCGCCCACATGGCGCTCGACGGTGTAGCCCCAGGCCTGGAGCTTCTCGGCCACCAGCGCCGAGGTGCGGTGCTCGTCGAAGCCGAGTTCGGGGTGCTGGTGGATGTCGCGGCGGATGCCGATGAAGGTGTCGGCGCTGGCGTGCAGGTCGTTCAGGAGGGCGGTGGTGCTCATTGGGGTTCCAGTCGGATGGACTTGGCGATGTCGCGGTAGCGCGCGGTCTCGGCTTCGTAGAACTTCGCCGATTCGGCCAGCGTCGTCTGCGGCGAGGCCAGCTGCGTCTGGGCGGCGAGCTGCTCGCGCACGCTCGTTTCCTTCAGCGCCGCGCCGACGGCCTGGTGCAGCTTCTGCACCACGTCTTCGGGCGTGTTCTTGCGCACGAAGAAGCCGCTCCAGGTCTTGTAGTTGACGTTCTTCAGCTCCTTGCCTTCGCTGGCGGTGGGCACGTTCTTCAGCAGCTCCGAGCGCTGCCCGCCGAGCTGGCCGAGGATCTTCAGCCGGCCCTGGTCGGCCAGCGCGCCCATGGCGGCGCTGTAGACCAGCACGGCAAAGTCGACCTGGCCGCCGCCGATGTCCTGCAGCAGCGGCGCGTTGCCCTTGTAAGGCGCGTGCATGAGCTTCACGCCGGTGTCCAGCTGCACCTTCTCGAGGATCAGGTGGTACAGCGAGCCGATGCCCACGCTGCCGTACGACAGCGGCTTGTCGGGCGACTTGCGCGCCAGCGCAATGAGCTCGTCGACGCTGTTGGCCGGCAGGTCCTTGCGGGCGACGAAGACCATCACGGCCTCGGCCACCGGATGCACCATGCGGAAGTCTTCGGCCTTGAGCTTCACGGCCGCATTGGCCAGCGGCGCAAGAATGATCTCGTTGGGCGAACCCTGGAAGAGGTAGTAGCCGTCGGCCGGCGCGGCCAGCACCTTCTGCGCGGCCATGGCGCCGCTCACGCCACCCAGGTTCTCCACGACCACCTGCTGGCCCAGCGCCTTGCCCAGCGGCACGGTGAAGATGCGCGCGGTGGCGTCCGAGGGGCCGCCGGCCGGGTAGGGAACCATCAGGTTCACGGGCTTGGCGGGAAAACCGTCGGCACGGGCAGGGCCCGCGGCCGCCAGCATCAGCCCGCAGCCGAGCAGCAGCGCGGATCGGAAGAGCGAAGTCGTCGTCAAAGTCATGTCTCCTGGGGTGGTGCCGGCTCGTGGGGCCGGATGCAGGGGAATGCTAGGAGCGGCCCGACGCAACGTCCAATGCATTGTTGGCTGCATTAGCATGAGTCCAATGCATTCATGAAAACGAGGTTTTCGCCATGACGCTGGTTCAACTGAGGCACCTGATTTCGCTGGCCCACACGGGCTCGTTCAGCCAGTCGGCGCAGGCGCTGCACCTGACGCAGCCCGCGCTCAGCCGCAGCGTGCGTGCGCTCGAGGACGAGCTGGGCATGCCGCTGTTCGACCGCATCGGCCGGCGCAACGAGCTCACGGTCTTCGGGCGTGAGGTGCTGGAGCGCGCGCGGCTCTTGGTGTCGGAGGCCGAGGCGCTGCGCGACCGTGGCCGGCAGATGCGCGAAGGCGAGGGCGGCACGGTGCGCATCGGGCTGGGCTCGGGGCCGGGCGCGCTGCTGATGACGCCCTTCTTGCTGCACATGGCAACGCACCATCCGGCCGTGCGCACCGTGATCGCGCGCGGCAGCACCGACCTGCTGGCGCAGGCGCTGCGCGAGCGCAGCCTGGACGCGCTGGTGGTCGATGCGCGCGCGCTCAAGCCCGCGCCCGACCTGGTGCTGACCCACGTGTACGAGCTGCGCGGCGCCTTCCTGTGCCGCCGCGGCCATCCGCTCACGCGGCTGCGCAAGGGCGTGAGTTTCGAGGCGGTGCAGCGCTACCCGATCGCCTCGACGCCGCTGAGCGACGAGGTGGCGCGCGGGTTGGTCGAAACCTACGGCCCGCAGGCGCATCCAGCCAACTGCGTGACCCTGCAGTGCGAGGAGCTGCCCAGCATCGCCGACGTGGTGCGCCAGAGCGACACGGTGCTGCTCGCGGTGCACGAGTCGGCACCCGACCTGGTCGAATTGCGGATGGAGCCGCCGATGCGCGGCACGGCGCGCTTCGGGCTGGTGACCTTGCGCCAGCGCACCGAGGCGCCGGCGCTGGCGATTCTTCGCCGGTTGATGAAGGAGCGGATGGCAGGGTCGTAGGGCGCCGTCGCTCAGGACGCCGCCTGTGCCGACAGCGCAAGCTGGAGTTCGTCCAGCAGGTCCGCCACGCGCATGTGATCCGAAGCGGTTTCGCCGCGAGCGATTTCCTCCAACGCATCGGCGGGCGCTGCCACGGCCGCAGCGTCGACCATCAAGGCCGCGCCCCTGATCCGGTGCGCATGGTGCGCCGCGCTCGCGGTGTCGCCCGCAGCGAACGCCCGGCGCAGCGCCGCAAGATCTTCCGCCATGGCCTCGTGAAACTGCGGCGGCAAGGCCGTGTCGGGACGTTGCGGCGACGACGGCGCCCCGCCCAGCCAGAGCTGCAGCATGCTCGACAGTTCGTCTAGGCGCAGCGGTTTCTTGAGCACGCCGTCCATCCCGCTTTCCATGCATTCGTCGAGGTGCGCCGAGTCGGTCGCGGCCGAGATCGCGATCACGGGCAGATGGCCGGCACCGGCCTCGCGCTCGCACTCCCGGAGGCGGCGCGTCGCTTCGTAGCCGCTCATCCCGGGCATGTGGCAGTCCATGAGCACCAGCGCAAAAGGATGCGGCGGCGCGAGCGCGGCCAGTGCCGCCGCGCCGTCGGCCTCGATCCGGGCGTCGTAGCCCAGCATGCGCAACTGCTCCGCGATGATGAACTGGTTGCCCGGGTGGTCCTCCACGACCAGCACGGTGGCCGCAGGACCGGAGGGCGGTTTGCCATGCGCCGCAGCGGCATCCTTGGACGTTTCTTGTGGGGGCGACACAAGCTTCACCGGCAAGGCGAACTCGACCGAGGTGCCCGCACCGAGGCGGCTGGTCAACCGGATCTCGCCGCCCATCAATTCGACCAGCTCCTTGCAGATGGTCAGCCCCAGCCCGGTGCCGCCGAAGCGCCGCGTGGTCGAGTTGTCGGCCTGCGAATAGGCATCGAAGAGGGTGGCCTGCTGCGAGGGCGCGATGCCGATGCCGGTGTCGCTCACCGTGACCGTCAGCAGGCCATTCATGTCGCCATCGTCCAGAAGCTCCAGCGTCACGTCGATGCGCCCGCGCTCGGTGAACTTCACCGCATTGCCCAGCAGGTTGAGCAGCACCTGCCGCAACCGCGTGGGGTCGATCAGCACCTGCCGGCCCGACGGGTTGTGCGTGCGCACCGCGATGACCAGCGGCTTGTCCTGCGCGTTCACGCGCGCCACATGCGCCACCTTCTGCGCCAGCGCGTCGACGTCGGTGGGCACCAGTTCCAGCGCGAGGCGCCGGGCATCTAGCTTCGAGAGGTCGAGCACATCGTCCAGCAGCGACAGCAGGGCTTCGGCGGCCGCCGAGGCGGTGCGCGTGAAGCGCTTCTGGCGCGCATCCAGCGGCGTGTGCGCCAGCATCTCGATGGAGGCCAGCACCGCGTTCATGGGCGTGCGGATCTCGTGGCTCATCACCGCCAGGAAGTTCGACTTGGTGCGCTCGCTCTTTTGTGCGGCGCGCTGCGCCACGCGGGCGCGCCAGGCGAACCAGCCGAGCAGCACGACGCCGCCGAGCAGCAGCAACAGCTGCGGCAGGCGGTAGCGCACGATCGACAGCAGCGACGGTTCGCCGAAGTCGGTCTGCTCCAGCCACCGGTCGTTCATCTGGCCGGTCTCCGCCGCCGAGAGGCTGGCGAGCGACTTCTCCACGATGGAGTGCAGCAGCGGCAGGTCGGCGCGAACGCCCATCTGGGCCACGTACAGGAGATCGCCGATCGTGCCGGAGATGCTCAACTGGCGCGCATGCCTGCGGCGCATCATGGGAAGAAACACCGCGTCGGAGCCGATGGCGGCGTAGGCCTCGCCGGTGATCACCGCGTCGAGGCTTTCCATCGGTTCGCTGGTGGGGAGCACGCGCACGCCGGGGTAGCGCTCGGCGAAGACATGGGCGTAGGTGCCTCCGCCGCGCACGGCCGCCACCTTGCCGTCCAGGTCCTTCATGTGCAGGACGAAGGGGGCGTCGGTGCGCGTGACGATGATCGTTTGCGCCACGAAGAAGGGATCGGTCAGGCGCAGCCGGGCGCCGACCTCGCGCGTGGTGCGGTCGGCGCTGGCGTTCGGGAACATGTCGACCTTGCCGTCGAGGAAGGCCTGCTGGGCTTCCTGCCAGTCGGGGGTGGCGTGCAGCTCGAAGCGCAGGCCCGACTTGCGGGCGACCGCGTCGAGGTACTCCGCGATCAATCCCTTGTAGCGGCCGTGCTCGATGGACTCCAGCGGGCTCAGCCGCGTGTCGGCGGCATAGCGTACGACGGGGTTGGCCTTCATCCAGCGCTGTTCCTCGTCGGTGAAGAGGGGCTGTGCCTGCGCCCACGCGGCGCCGGCGGGGAGGGCCATCGCACTCCACATCGCCCACCGCACCGTTCGCCTGAATACGAGCCAAGGATTCATGTCTTGTCCAGCTGGTGGCGGATCTTGAACAGCTCGTTGTCCGTGCGGATGCCCAGCTTGCGGAATGCCGCGTGTTTCTGCGTGCTGATGGTGTTCACGTTGCGAGAGAACTTCGTGGCGATCTGCGTGACCGACAGGCCTTCGAGGCAGCAGCGCAGCACCTCGCGCTCGCGCGGGGACAGCTGCGGGTTCTTCGTGAGCGCCTCGGCGTCGGTGTGGGGCGACGCGGCCTCGGAAAGTGTGGCGATGTCCGCCGCCATGTCGGGATGCAGGTGGATGCGGCCCTTGCTCACTGTGCGCACGGCCGCCACGAGCTCGTCCAGTTCCTGGCTCTTGCCGACATAGCCGCGCGCGCCAGCCTTCAGCGCCAGTGCCACGGTGGCCGCGCTGTAGTGCGCGGAGATGACGATCGTCCGGCTGCGCGGGTGCCGGACCTTCAGCGCCCGCAGGAGGTTGAGCCCGTCGATGTCCGAAGGGCCGAGCGAGAAATCCACGAGCACGACATCGGCCGCCACGGCGGCCAGGGCATCGAGCAGTTCGCGGCTGGTGGCATGGCTGCCGACCACCGACAGGTCGGGCTCGTCCGCCAATCTTGCGATCAGGCCATGCCGGACGACCGCGTGGTCATCGAGCAGCATCAGGCGAAGCGGCTGCGCGGTGAGGTGGTGTGCCATGAGGACCCTCCCAGTGGGCGAATCGTAGGCGGCTCGCCCCCACGTCGACACCATCACAACGAGGGGATGCGTGAGCGCACGCCGCGCGAGCCCGCGCCGCCCCGGGTTCGAATTTTCGAACGATCCCTAAGTCGACCTCCCGGTTTTTCGTTGTATTTCTATATCGGGAAAAGCACCCGAAAAGAACAATCCATCGGAAGAAAACACGCCGCCGCTCACACGCTTTTCGTGCGCACTTTCAAGGGCACTCGCTGCCAGAGGCGCAAGGCCCTTGTAACGCGAAACCCGACGCATCGGCGGTTGGATTGGGTTCGTTGCGGTGCAGTCCAACGCATCGTTTCGAGGCCATGGGTGGGTTTCAACGAATCCTTCGTTGAACCTTTTTTTTGAAGTTCTTGAGGAAATACCAGTGAAGAAAATTGCAACCCTTGCCGCTGTCACCTGCGCGGCTGCCGTGATGTTCGTGCCCGGCCAGGCGAGCGCCGAAAGCGCCGAACTCCGGATCGCCGGCACCATCATTCCGGCCGCCTGCACGCCCGTTTTCACAGGCGGCGGCGTGGTCGACTACGGCAACATTCCCTCCGGCTCGCTGAATCCGACGGCCCAGACCACGCTCGCGGACAAGTCGACCCAGCTGACGCTGACCTGCGATGCGCCTGTGCTGTTCGGCTTCAAGGTGATCGACGAACGCGCTGCGACGGCGGTCGCCGCGTTGGAAACCATCCCGGGGTATGCCACGAATGCGAAGTTCGGCCTGGGCGCCGTGGATGGCAAGAACATCGGCGCCTATTCGTTGCAGATCACGAAAGAGACGGCCGATCAAGGCAGCACCAAACACATCAACAGCGTGGACGGCGGAGCCACCTGGTCGGACTTTGCCGGCGGCATGACCGGCGACGGCGGCACGCTCGTTGCGTTCGCCGCCAGTGCCACGGGAACGGTGCCAGGCGCCCACACCGCCATCACGGCCGACATCCGCGTGGTGACCGCCATCGACAAGGGCAGCAACCTGCCGCTGACCCAGCAGATCCCGCTGGATGGCCTGTCGACGTTCGAACTCGTCTACCTGTAAGCGGCGACTGACGAACAGTCCGTCGATTCATTTCCATTCCTGTTGCCTCTGCCGTCAAGGGCAGCGTTTCGGGATGGGGAGGATCTCAACGAATCCTTCGTTGAAACTTTTTTGAAGTTCTTGAGGAAATACGTGTGAAGAGAATTGCAACCCTCGCCGCCATCGCTGGCGCGGCCGCCGTGGCGATCGCGCCTGTCCCGGCGAGCGCCGAAAGCGCCGAACTGCGGATCACCGGCACCATCGTTCCTGCCGCTTGCACGCCCGCCTTTGCAGGCGGTGGCGTGGTCGACTACGGCACGATCCCCGCCAGCTCGCTGAACCCGACGGCCCAGACCACGCTTGCGCAAAAGTCGATCCAGCTGACCATGACCTGCGATGCGCCTGTGCGGTTCGGCTTCAAGGTGATTGACGAACGCGCCGCGAGCGCGGTCACTTCGCTTGAAACGATCCAGGGGGCCACCCCGAACATGAAGTTCGGCTTGGGCACTTCGGATGGCAAGAACATCGGCGCATATTCATTGCAAGTTGTGCGTGAGACCGTCAATGGTGGAGGCTTCTCGATTGCCCTTGAGAGCGGGGACGGCGGAATCAGTTGGGGGTTCCTCAACCAAAGGGGCCTGTGGGCTGATGGGAGCAAACTTGTTTCATTCAGCAACACCTCGTCAAATCAGCCGGGTGCCAACACGTCTGTCACGGCCGATATCCGTGTGACGACCGCCATCGACAAGAGCAGCAACCTGCCGTTGACCCACGCGATCCCGCTGGATGGCCTGTCGACCTTCGAACTCATCTACCTGTAAGCCGCTCGGCTGTATCGGGCGGACCTTCCGCCCGATACGGGGTTGTGCCGGGCAGGGCGCCTGGCGCAACCCTTTCCAGGACATCCCGTTCTCGAGCCCGCTGCGGCATTGAGCACCGGCCGGCATCGCGTCCGGACCGTTCGGGATCGACGCGGAGCCACCCCTGGGGCCACGGCTGGCGAACGGCCCGTCGGTCCCTCCCCATTTTTGATTCTTCTCGAAAGCGCCCCTTTCGAGACGGCGGACGCGCTCGTCCGACCACAGGAAAGAGAACCGTGAACTTCATCCCCGCCAGATTTGTTTTCGCACTGACCGCCTCGACCGCATGGATCGCGGGCCTTGCCCCGTTGCCGCTGCATGCCGCGGGCATGCTGCCGGAGACCTCGGTCGTCATCGTCAACGAGAGCGACGGCGAGGCCAGCATCAACGTCAAGAACACCGATGCCAAGCCGGCGCTCATGTTCACGTCGCTGACGGGCATTCCCGGGGACGACGACACCCTGCTGATCGTGACCCCGCCGGTCGCCCGGGTCGAGCCGGGTGAGACACAGCTGGTGCGTTTTCTGCTGCAGACCAAGGAGCCGCTGAAGACGCAACGCCTGCGGCGCGTCATCTTCGAAGGCATCCCGCCAAAGAACACCGAACCGGGCCTGCGCGTGACCATGAACGTGCGCCAGAACCTGCCGGTGCTCATCCACCCCAAGGGCCTGGCCAAGGACGACCAGCCATGGAAGCGACTGAAGTGGTCGGTCGGGACCGGCACGCTGCGTGTCGTGAACGACAGCCCGTACGTGGTGCGCCTGGCCACCGCGGTCCAGTTGCTCCCGTCGACCGCGACGGTCGACTTGCCGCGCCCCCACGTGCTGCCCGGCGAGACGGTGGAAGTGCCGCTGCCGGCCACGGCGAAGGGTGCCGCCACGGTGCGGATGGTGCCTGCGACGGTGTACGGCTTCACCGTGGCCAGCTACGACGTCAGGCTCGCGGCGCACTGACGATGGCTGGGCTGTCGTCCTTGCGCACCGTGGCCCCGGCGGCCGTCACGGGCGAGCGCGCGAAAGGCACTTCGGCCGGCCTGCCGGCGATGCTCTGCGTGCTGTTGGCTTCTCCGTCGGCCTTTGCGCTGGCCGGCGAGGATCGCGCCGACGTCATCGAGCAGTTCATTAAGGAAAAGCAGGGCGCCGGCTTCGACCTGGACGTGCTCAGGCAGCGCGGTATCGACCCGAAGCTGGCGGACTACTTCCGGCACGAGGCCCGCTTTCGCGCGGGGACGAGCGTGGTGACGCTGTTCGTCAACGGCGAGCGGCGCGGGCTGGTGCCCGCCACCTTCGATGCGGACGGCCGCCTGTGCTTCGACGAGACGTTGCGGGACAAGGCCGGCCTCGTCACGGGCCGCGGGGCGGACGACGCAGGTGCGGGCGCCACGGCCTGCGATGAATTCCAGCGCCAGTTCCCCGGCACGATCGTCGAGCTGCGCCCCGGCAGGGACGAGGTCCGCCTCATCGTGCCGACCGACGCGTTCCGGGCCCGCGAGCGCGCCGACACCTTCAGCAGCGGCGGCGTCGCCGGCCTGCTGAACTACGACCTGCTGACGATGGACAGCCGCCATGCCGGCGGCACCAGCAGCTTCCATTCGCTGGGCACCGAGGCCGGCCTGAACGTCGGCGACTGGATCTTTCGAAGCCGCCAGAGCTACACGTCGAACAACGGCAAGGAGAAGCTCCAGCACCTGTACGCCTACGGCCAGAAGACGCTGACTGGCCTGGGCTCGACGGTGCAGGGCGGCCAGATCACCATCGCCAGCTCGATCTTCCCGGGCGATCCGATCCTGGGCGTGCAGATCGTCCCGGAGGAGGCCCTGCGCGCGGACGCACGCGACAACGGCGCCGTGGTCGAAGGCATCGCCCACACGCAGGCCCGCGTCGAGGTGCGGCAGAACCAAGCGCTGATCTACTCGACGGTCGTCCCACCGGGGCCGTTCTCGCTGACGGGCCTGCCGTTGCTCAGCGGCGCGAGCGACCTGGAAGTCACGGTCATCGAGGCCGACGGTTCCCGGCGGCCGTTCACCGTGCCCGCCGCCGCCCTGGGCGCGACCGCGCTTCGCACGACGGCGGGCTATTCGTTCGCGGTCGGCCGCTACCGCCTGTACGGCCACGGCGAGCGGCAAGACAAGCCCTGGGTCGCGACCGGCACCGGCACCTGGGCACTGGACAAGCGCACGCACCTGACGGCAGGTGCCATGGCGGCCACGCGCTACCAGGCCGCGGCATGGGCCGTGAACCGCATGGTGGTGCCGGGCACGATGGCGGGGTTTCGCCAGGCTGTGTCCAACGCCACGGGCGAGGGCGTGCGTGGGACGCAGGTCGATGCCTCGCTGAGCAGCGTGATCTCGCCCGCCTTGTCGGCGTCGGTGAGTGCCACGCAGCAGACCCGGGGCTACCGCGCCCTGGCGGACACGATCAATCCGAACCTGTTCGACACCACCTGGACGCGCCAGCGCTACAAGGGCCAGTACACGGGCTCTGTCGGCTGGACCCACGCGAGCCTTGGCGGTTTCCGGCTGGCCTATTCGGCCTCCTCGAGCTTCGACGGACGCCACATCCAGCGCCTCATCGGCTCGTGGGTGAAGTCGTTCCCGCACGCCACGGTGTCGCTCAACCTGGAACGCAGCACCGGCGACCTGGGGCGCTTCGACAACCGGCATGCGGCCTATGTCACCGTGAGCATTCCGCTGGGGTCGAAGACGGTCAAGACGTACGTCAACCGCTACGACGACCGGACCCGCGCTGGCGTCACGCTCAACGAGCGCATCAACGACACCACGAGCTACCAGGTCTCGGCCGAGCGGGACAGCCGCGACGGGCGCAACGACTTCGCGGGGCGCCTGAGCCTGCTGCCGCGCTACACGCAGGCCAACCTGGGCTTCTCGCGCAACGGCGCGAGCACCACCTACAGCGGGCAACTGCAGGGCGGCATCGTCGCCCACAAGGACGGCGTCACGTTCTCGCCGTACCCCGTGCAGGACACCTTCGGCATCGTCTCGGTGGGGGGCGTGTCCGGCGTGCGGATCGGCACGCCGCAAGGCCCGGTCTGGACCGATGCCTGGGGGCGCGCGGTGGCCCCGCAGCTGTTCCCGTACCACACGAGCCGGCTGGAGGTCGCGACCCGGTCGCTGCCTCGCAACGTCGACCTGGTGAACGGCTACCAGGAGCTCGATGCGGGCCGCGGATCGGTGAACCACATCCGCTTCGGCGTGGTCAACGCCCGCCGGGTGCTGCTGAAGGCCGTCGGTCCCGCAGGGCAAGCGCTCGAGAAGGGCGGGGCGGTGGTCGATGGCGACAACCAGTACGTCACCTCGGTCGTCGACGGCGGGCAGGTCTTTCTGCCCGACGTGCGGGACGGCGCAGACCTGCGGGTCACGCTGTCGAATGGGGACACCTGCAGGCTCGTGTTTTCGCTGCCGGAAAAGCCAGACGCCTCCGCCTACTTTGAATCGGCCGATGCCACCTGCACGGCCATGGGAGCACACGAATGATCACGATGAAAAGCCTGCGCCGGGAAAGCGCTTTGTTCAGCATGGCGCTTGCCGCACTCTTCGCCCTTGCAGGAACGCCGGCGCATGCACAAGCCTCGGCACGCTGCGACGCGCAGCTGAGCGAGTCGCTCGTCGACTACGGACGGATGACCCGCGGACAACTGCTGGAGCGCCAGCCCGACCCCGCCCGGACCTCGCTGGGCAAGCGCCTCGTGACGCTCACGGCGGTGTGCGCCGAACGCACGGCGATGGCGCTGTCGTTCCAGGGCGCGGCGGCGGACGACACGGGTTTCCGGTTTGCCGCGAACGACCGCTTCACCCTTCGGGTCGTGCAGGCGCAGCTCGACGGCAAGCCGGTTCGCCTGGCCGCATCGCATGCGGATGCCACGGGCGCGGCCCCTTCGTCGTTCCTTCGGCCCGGCGACCGGATGTCGCCCATGGACGGCGGAGGCCTGGCCCAGGGCCAACGCCTGACGGTCCAGCTCGAGATCGAGCCCTTCGTGGGAACCGCCGCCACGCGCGTCGCGGCCGAAAGCACCTGGGAAGGCGCGGGGCGTTTCGAAGTTCTGGGCCGCTAGCCCGCCGTCCGGCGCACAGGCCACCCCGTCGACTTGCCCACAAGGCGATTCGACATCCGATCCATCCATCCACCTCTGGAGTGATCCTTGAAGCAGAGTCATTGCACAGTCCCTACCGCCATCCCTTCCACGCTGCGGCTGCCCATCCTGTGGGATGAGCCCGTGTGCGCCACCATTGCGGTGATCGACCCGGAACTGCGGCCCCGACAGCAGATGGGGCGGGCCATCCGCAGGCTCGGCCATTGGCCGCTGGTCTTCACCAGCGCACTGGAACTGATGCAGGCGTGCCGCTACCTCCACCTTCGCTTCGACGCCGTGGTCGTGGCCTGCCCGGTGGACGCCGGCGCCGCGGGCGCACTGATCGCCCAGGTGCGGGAGCAGGTGGGCCCGGCGTGCCCCCTGGTCCTGAGCGGCGGCAAGCGCGGTCTGCGTGAACTGGCGGTCCTGCATGCGCGCGAATCCGACCACGTGGAGGTGACGCCGGCTTCGTTCGAAGAGGCGTACCTCCTGATGCGGTGCTTCCTGCAATGGCACCGGGCACGGGTGGCGGGCCAGTTCGTCGAATGGGGTGCGTTCCGCTTCGACCTGTCCGCGGACAGCGCACAGGTGGCCGGCATCCGGGTCGAATTGACCCCCAATGAGTTCGACCTGGCCATCGTGCTGTTCAGGAACGTCGATCAGGTCTTGACCCACCACGCACTGCGCGCGCTGGTCTGGGACAGCGGCCACCGCTGCGGCTCCGGGGTGCTCTCCACGAACGTGTGCGGCCTGCGGCGCAAGCTCGGCCTGGGCGCCGGACGCCATGGGTTGGAACTGCAGGCCGTTCCGGGGCAGGGCTACCGGCTGAGCACCACGGCCAGCGCGCCGGAAGAGAACAGGCGCCGGCAGCGGGAACCCGTCCGAAGGGCAGGGGAACGCGCGTGGGGGAGCGCAGCCGCTGCGCCGGGTTCGGCCGCCTGAGCGAAAGGCAGTGAGCCTAGGCGCTTGCGGGTGCGGCAGCTTCCGCCGCGTCGGGCCGCGCCAGCCCCGACGCCACCGCCGCCAGGATGCCGCGCAGCCATCGGTGCGCCGGCTCGTGCTGCGAGCGGTCGTGCCACAGCTGGTAGAAGCGCATGCGCGGAAAGCCCTGCGGCGCGGGCACCGCCACCAGCGGCAGCGTGTGCACGAACTGCATCGCGAAATGGCGCGCGGTGGTGAAGACCAGGTCGGTGCCCACCAGCAGGTGCGGCGCCACGGTGAAGTAGGGCACGGCAATGCAGGCCTCGCGCGTCTGGCGCAAGGTGGCCAGGTGCGTCTCGACCACGCCGCGCTGCGACGCCGCATACGGCGTGGGCACCACGTGGCGCGCGGCGATGTAGCGCTCCATCGTCATGGCGCCCTTGGCGGCCAGCGGGTTGTTCTTGCCCATGAGGCACATCAGGTCGTCTTCGAGCAACAGCGACAGGTGCAGGCGGTCGGGCGGCTGCGGCCAGTTGCCGATGACGATGTCGAGCTCGCCCTGGGCCAGCGCGCGCTCGTAGTCGTAGGTGACGCTCAGCGGGTGCACCACCAGCCGCGCATGCGGCGCCTCGGCGCGGAACCGCGTGGTCACGTCGGCCAGGAAACTCATCGCCAGGTAATCGGGCAGCGCGAGGTGGAAGGTCATCGCGCTGGAGGCGGGCTCGAACTGCTCGGGGCCCGAGAGCATGCGGTCGATTTCGAGCAGCGCGCCACGCGCGCGGTCGCGCAGCTGCAGCGCCCGCTCGGTGGGCACCATGCCGCTGCGCTCGCGCACCAGGATGGGGTCGGCGAAGACCTCGCGCAGCCGGCGCAGGGCGGTGCTGATGGCGGGCTGGGTCTGGTTCATGCGCACTGCCACCCGGGAGACGCTGCGTTCGGCCACCAGGGCGACCAGCACGCGCAGCAGGTAGGTGTCGACGGGAGCGTGGGAGCGTGACATGGCGGAGAAAAGGGCCTCTGAGGGCGTTGCCGGCGGCAAGACCATCATGGCAAACCGTTATGCCGCACATTCTAGAGAGCGTGATCCGGGGCCGCGATATCTGCCTACAGTTCGCCACCAGCGGGAACGGCAGCCGCAAGCGGACCCACAGAAGGTCCCAGGCGGCGCGTCCCGTCCACACCTAGAAATGGAGACAACCATGAGCATGGACGCCACGATGGCGCCAGTCCGGGAACACACCGCCACGGCGGAACTGGACGGCATCTACCGCAAGATCATCTTCCGCCTGATTCCCTTCCTGATGCTGCTGTGGGTGCTGGCCTGGATCGACCGGGTCAACATCGGCTTCATCAAGCTGACGATGCTGGACGACCTGAAGTGGAGCGAAGCGGCCTACGGGCTGGGCGCGGGCATCTTCTTCCTGGGCTACTTCTTCTTCGAGGTGCCCAGCAACCTGCTGCTGCAGAAGATCGGCGCCAAGAAGACCATCATGCGCATCACGATCGGCTGGGGCCTGACCTCGATCGCCACGATGTTCGTGAAGAGCACCGAGATGTTCTACCTGCTGCGCTTCCTGCTGGGCGTGTTCGAGGCGGGCTTCTACCCCGGCATCATCCTGTACCTGACCTACTGGTTCCCCGACAGCCGGCGCGCCAAGGCCTTCGGCATGTTCATGTCGGCCTCGGCTTTCGCGGGCGTGATCGGCGGGCCGCTGGCCGGCACCATCATGAACAGCATGCATGGCGTGAACGGCTGGGCCGGCTGGCAATGGGTGCTGCTGCTCGAGGGCATTCCCTCGGTGCTGGCCGGCATCGCCACCTACTTCTACCTGACCGACCGGCCCGAGCAGGCCCACTGGCTCACGGCGCGTGAACGCCAGCTGGTGCACGACGACCTGGAACGCGACCGCAAGACCCTGGGCCACCGCGAGCACAGCATGCTGGCCTCGCTGAAGAACGGCAAGTTCTGGCTGCTGATCCTGATCTTCTTCTGCATCATCGCGGCGAACTCGTCGCTCACCTTCTACGGCCCGACGCTGGTGAAAGAGATCGGCTTCACCAACCCGCTGACCGTGGGCTGGATCATGGCCGGCGCCTACCTGTGCGGCGCGGCCGGGATGATCTGGAACGGCTTCCACTCCGACCGCCACCAGGAGTCGCGCTACCACTGCGCGCTGGCCGCGGCGCTGGGTTCGGGTGCGTTGCTGGTGGTGGCATTGTTCCTGCGCCAGAGCCCGGCCCTCGTGCTGGCGGGCCTCACGCTGGCCATCGTCGGCACCATGAGCGCGATCCCCGTGTTCTGGCAGATGCCCAACCGCTTCCTGGCCGGCACCGCGGCCGCCGGCGGCGTGGCGCTGATCAACTCGATCGCCAACCTCGCGGGCTTCGGCGCGCCGTGGATGCTGGGCCTCATCAAGACCGCCACCGGCAGCCTGGCACCGGGCCTGTACGTGGTCGCGGCGGTCGAGATCTGCGCCACCGTGCTGATCCTGCTGTTCGTGCCGCGCCTGCACAAGACGCCTGCGCGCTGATTCCTTCCCCCCTTCGTCCGACTGTCTGAATACAAAGGAGATGCTCTCCATGCCTTCCCACGCCCATCGTTTCGATCTCCAGGCGCTCAACGCCATGGACTGCGACGCGTTCGTCGCCGCACTCGGGCCGACTTTCGAGAACTCGCCCTGGGTCGCACGCTCGGCCTGGTCGCTGCGGCCCTTCGCCACCATCGACGCGCTGCATGAAGCCATGCTCGACGTGGTGCGCCGTGCGCCCGACGCCCAACAGCTGGCCTTCCTGTGCGGCCACCCCGAGCTGGCGGGCCGCGAAGCCCAGGCCGGCACGATGACCGTCGAGTCGGTCGGCGAGCAGGGCAGTGCGGGCCTGAATGCCCTGAGCCGCGAAGAGATGGCCGAGATCCAGCGGCTGAACCGCGTGTACCGCGAGCGGCACGGCTTTCCTTTCATCATCGCGGTGCGGCGCAGCACCAAGGGCCAGATCTTCGAGGCGCTGCGCAGCCGCGCCGCCGAGTCCACCGAAGCCGAGCGCCGCGCGGCGCTGACGCAGATCGGCCTCATCACCCGCGGGCGCATCGACACGCTGCTGGGTGCGTCCACCTCCCAAGGAGCGGTCCATGCCTGAGAAAGAAATTTCCCTGCCCGCACGCCGTCGCTTCGCGCTGTCGGGCCTCGCGCTCGGCGCCGCGGCCCTGGCGCCCCACGGGGCTGTTGCGCAAACGGCGGCACCCGCCGGCCCGGCCCAGGCCAGCGGCCCGATCGTGCTGCACGGCGTGAGCCCGCGCCTGACCGTGCATGCGCTGGACACCTTCCACGGCGCCGCGGCGACCAGCCTGCGCATCGACTTCTCGGTGCGCGAGGGCGACGGCTTCAAGCTGCTGCGCACCGTGACCATGAACGGCAACGGCCGCTCCGACGAGCCGCTCTTGATCGGCGACAGCTACCGCGCCGGCGACTACGAGCTGCTGCTGCACGTGGACGAGTACTTCGCGCGCAAGCAATCGCGCCTGCCCACGCCGCCCTTTCTGTCGAAGCTGCCGGTGCGCATCCGCGTGGCCAACGTGGCCGAGCGCATCCACCTGCCGATCCAGTTCGGCCCGTGGAGCTACACCTACTCGCGCGGCAGCTGAACAAGCAGGCCCCGTTCGTTCCCATCGTCTGCAAGGAGTTTTGTTCTCATGACCGGCATCACGACCCATGTGCTCGACATCACCACCGGCCGCCCGCTCGTCGGGCTGAAGGTCGACCTCTACGACGTGGCGACCACGCCGCCGACGCGCCTGAACAGCACGCGCACCAACGCCGACGGCCGCACCGACGCGCCCATGCTGGCCGCCGCCTCGGCGCGCACCGGGCAGTTCGAGCTGCAGTTCCACGTCGGGGACCACTTCAAGGCGGCCGATGCGCTGTCCGACGTGGTGCCCGTGCGCTTTGCCATCGCCGACGCCGCGCAGCACTACCACGTGCCGATGCTGTGCGCCCCCTGGTTTTTTTCCACCTATCGCGGCAGCTGACCGCGGGAGCTTTTCCTGAATGACAACATCCCATGACCCCCACGCAGGCGCGTACCTGCTCGACTCCATCCGCCTCGCCATGGGCAACATCCGCGAGCGCAAGACCTGGCCTTTCGGCGCCGTGATCGCGCGCGACGGCAAGGTGATTGCCACCGCCGTCAACGAGGTGGACGCCCTGTGCGACCCCTCGGCCCACGCCGAGATGCAGGTCGTGCGCGCCGCCGCCAAGGCCCTGAAGAGCACCGACCTGTCGGGCTGCACCGTGTACGCCAGCGGCTACCCGTGCTCGATGTGCCTGACGGCGATGTACCTGTCGGGCGTGAAGGAGGTCTTCTACGCCTACTCGAACCAAGACGGCGAGCCCTTCGACCTGTCGGCCGCACGCGGCTACGTCGAGATCGCCCGGCCGCTGGAGCAGCGCGAGATGAAGCTGCATTCGCTGCCGGTGCGCGATGAGGCCGATGAGGACTTGTACGA
Source organism: Variovorax boronicumulans NBRC 103145 (assembly GCF_001591345.1). Classification (GTDB taxonomy): domain Bacteria; phylum Pseudomonadota; class Gammaproteobacteria; order Burkholderiales; family Burkholderiaceae_C; genus Variovorax; species Variovorax boronicumulans. Next base: position 40,143 of record NZ_BCUS01000019.1, read on the forward strand.
GGCCTGGAGCAAGGTGACACAGCCGGCGAGCTGACCCGGAGACGGCGCTGCGCCCGGGCCTGCCGGGCCGATGCTGCGTGCCATACTGCCCGCGTGTTCACGTGGCGCAGCAGCCATCGAGGAGAAAGACGCACATGGTCCAGCAGGCCAAGCGCAGCGCAACCACCGTCGGGGCCATCCTCGCCTCGGCGCGGCAGCTGTTCATCGAGCGGGGGTTTGCGGCGGTCAGCATCGACGACATCGCGGCCGGCGCGGGGATCGCCAAGGGCGGCCTGTATCACCACTTCCGCGCCAAGCACGATGTCTTCGAAGCCGTGCTCGATGCGGTGCAGGCCGAGCTCGCAGCGGAGCTCGGCACGCGCATCCAGCGCATCGAAGGGCACCGCTCGCCCCACACCATCGCGACCAACCTGCGCATCTACCTGGAAGCAGCCACGCAGGAAGGCCTGCGCCAGCTGATCCTGGTCGACGGGCCCGTGGTGCTCGGCTGGGAGCGCTGGCGCGGCATCGACGATCGCCACTTCATGGACTCGATCCGCACCGGGCTCGTGGCGATCATGCCGGCGGGTACGCCACCCGAAGAGATCGAGGCCGCCACGCGGCTCATCGCCGGCGCGGTGGCCGAAGCAGCGCTGGCGATCCAGGAGGCGTGCGTGATCGCGACACGGGACGCCTACCGCGGCGAATCGGTCAAGGCGCTGGTGGTGCTCAGGCCCGCGCAAGCGCCGGTGAGCGCGCAGGACATCATCGACTGGTGCGCCGCGAACATGGCGGCGTACAAGGCGCCGCGCGTGGTGCAGTTCGTCGACGCGCTGCCCAAGAGCGGCAGCGGCAAGGTGATGTGGCGGGCGCTGCAGGAAGCAGAGGCTGCGTCAACGTGAACCCGACGGGCCCGGGCGAACGACGACCGGCGCATGCTGCGCCATGAGCCCGGGGACCCACTCGATGAACGCGCGCAGCTTGGCGCTCACATGCCGGTTCGGCGCGAACGCCACGTACAGCGGCATCGGATCGAGCTGCCAGTCTTCGAACAGCGGCACCAGTTCGCCGCGCGCCCGGTGCGGCGCGGCCATGTAGTCCGGCAGCCAGAGGATGCCCAGGCCCGCCAGGCCCGCTGCGAGGTAGGCGTTGCCGTCGTCGACCGAGAGCACGTAGCGGCCCTGCACGTCGACGCGCTCACCGCCCCGGCGCATGGCGTATGGAAAGGTCTTGCCGTGGCGCGACCACAGGAAGCCGACGATGCGGTGGTGCGTGTCTTCCAGCTCGCGCGGGTGCGTCGGCGTGCCGGCCAGTTCGAGATACCCCGGCGCCGCATAGACCCCGAGCTGCAGGTCGCCCACGCGGCGGGCCATGAGCGAGGGGTCGGTGAGTTCGCCGCCGCGCACCACGCAATCGACGTTCTCGCCGATCACATCGACCATGCGATCGCTCACGCCCATGTCGAGCTGGATGTCGGGGTAGCGCGCATGAAAGGCCGGCAGCGCGGGCACCAGGATCATGCGGGCCAGCGGGCTGGGCACGTCCACGCGAAGGCGGCCGCGGGGCAGGGCGGCGGCGCTCGACAGGCTGGTCTCGGCATCGTCCAGGTCGGCCAGCAGCCGCACCGCACGCTCGTAGTACGCCGCGCCATCGGCCGTGACGTTCACCTTGCGCGTGGTGCGATTGAGCAGCTTCACGCGCAGCCGGGCCTCCAACTGCTGCACGAGCTGGGTCACGCTGGTCTTGCTCATGCGCAGCGTGTCGGCGGCCTTGGTGAAGCTGCCGGCTTCGACCACGCGGGTGAAGGCCTGCATTGCATCGAAACGGTCCATGGGAGGGCTCCTGCGCGGCGATTGTTTGGGATCTGCAAACAGTGATTGTTGGCTTTGCCCGTTTATCGATGGCGCGTGGCTTCCTAAAGTCCCTGCATCGTCCTCACTCACCGCAGAAAGAAAGCATCCCATGGCCTCCTCACGCGACGTCGTTTTTCCACCCGGGCGCCAGGCGCTCTACGAACGCAACCGCTATTCGCCGGCCGTTCGCTCCAACGGCTTCCTGTTCGTGTCGGGCCAGGTCGGCAGCCGCGAAGACGGTTCGCCGGAACCTGAACTGGAGGCGCAGGTGCGGCGCGCCTTCGACAACCTGAACGCCATCCTGAAAGCCGCGGGCTGCACCTTCGACGACGTGGTCGACGTGACGGTCTTCATCGTCGATCCGGAATCGAACTTCGAAACGATCTGGAAGCTGGTGCCCGAGTACTGGGGCGAAGCGCCGCACCCGACGCTGACCGGGATCGGCGTGACGTGGCTGTATGGCTTTCAGTTCGAGATCAAGGTGATTGCGAAGCTGCCGGATGGGAGCACGCCGAACTGATTCGACTCAGGGCAACTTCGCTCAGGCCTGAAATGAAGGGCTGTGCGCGAAGGCTGGAAGGGCATTTGGCTCGGGTCGAGGACTGCCAAGACTCTCTGGTTCATAGCGCCAAACGGTCCGCATCCACACAAGTAATTTTACATAATGCACATTGTGTTCAATGTGAAGGGGCTACCGTACAGTCGACGGAACTCAAGAAACCCAGGCAAGCATCTCGCAAGCCCAACCCGTCAAAAAAAGGAACGCCCACAAGTGACATCGAACGTCCTTGCCGGCCAGGAAGAAATGAGCCGCTGCTTCTGCTGGCGATCGAGCACGGAAGGATCGACCGCTTGTTCTTCCTTGCTGTTGGCAACCGCTGCCTCTCTGGCGGTACTCGCCATGGCCGCACCCGTCTATCTCCTCGGGCTCGGCTTGGCGAGCCTTGCCTCGCTCGCGAACGGCGTGAACCCGTTTTCATCCGGTGTGTTCGCAGATCCGGCAATTTGGATCCCGCTGTTCGGAACGAGCGGCCTCGCGGGTCTCATGCTGCTGGTCGCGACCTCAAGAAAAACAGTGATCGCTTTCAGCTTCAATTCGGAAACCAGGCAGCTCAGTTATGTCGAGACGGCGCCACTGCGAAAGCTGCGCACCACCGTGGTCCCGTTTGAGTCCATTCGCGCAGTGAACCCCACAGTGCTCACCAGCTATGCCACGGCGGGCTATCTGAGCGTGATCACGCGCGTGCCAGGACAGGATGAGAAGTCCCTATGGCTGGGCAACGATATTCCGGTGGAGAGCCTTCAGGCGCACTGCGCATGGTTGTCCAGATACCTGGGCGACCGTGTTCAACCTCTGCTGCGTCAGGATTGCTGAGGCCTGCGGGCGCTCACCACTTCCCATCCTTCGGCACCGCCTTCACCCCGTTCGCCTTCGCATCCCCAGCCGCCTTGATCAGCTCCGCAGACTCAGCCCGATTGGCCTTCACTGCAAAGTCGACCGCAGTCATGCCAAGCTGGTTCTTCATCGCCGTGTCCGCGCCTTCGGCCAGCAGCAGCTTCACGGCGTCGTTCGATCCGTACATCGCGGCCATCATCAGCGGCGTGGTGCCGTTGGGCGACTGGGCGTCGATGAAAGCGTGGTTCTCGAGCAGCAGCTTCATGATCGACAGTTGCCCGCTGCTGGCCGCGTAATGCAGCGGTGCCCAGCCGGTCTTGTTGACGGCAGCGTCGCGCTTGAGCAGTTGCACCACCAGGTCCTGCTGGCCCTTGATCGACGCCAGCATCAGCGGCGTTTCGTCCTTGGCATTGGCCAGATCGACGTTGAGCTGCGGCGACTCCATCAGCACCTGGATGACCTTCGGCGACGGCTCGCGCAGCGCGAGCATCAAGCCGGTCTGGCCGTGTTCGTCGCGCGTGTTCGGGTCGAAACCGCGGTTCAGCAGGGTGCGCACACCACTGGCGTTGTCGCCGCGCACGGCGCGGAAAAAGTCTTCGAACGAACCGGCATGCGCTGCAAAAGATGCAGCCATGACAACAAGATATATCGACTTCTTAAAGTGGTTTTTCATGATTTGACTTCCCTGAACAATGTTTCGAAGTTGTCGCTTGTCGCCTTGGCGATGTCCTCTACGGGCATTTGTCGCAGTTCGGCGATCTGTTGCGCCACGAAGGGCACGTACGACGGGTTGTTGGTCTTGCCGCGGTACGGCACGGGCGCCAGGTAGGGGCTGTCGGTCTCGATCAGCATGCGGTCCAGCGGCACGAAGGCCGCCACGTCGCGCAGGTCCTGGGCTTTCTTGAAGGTCAGGATGCCCGAAAAGGAGATATAGAAACCCAGATCGAGCGCGGCGCGCGCCACCTCGGCGGTTTCGGTGAAGCAATGGAACACGCCGCCGGCCGCCCTGCCCGCGCCGTCTTCGCCCTCCTCCTTGAGGATGGCCAGCGTGTCGGCCGAGGCGTCACGCGTGTGGATGATCAGCGGCTTGCGGGTCTGCTGTGCGGCACGGATGTGCACGCGGAAGCGGTCGCGTTGCCACTCCATGTCGGCGATGCTGCGGCCGCCCTTGCGCTCTTCCATCTGGTAGTAGTCGAGGCCGGTTTCGCCGATGGCCACGACACGCGGGCGCGCCGACAGGCGCACCAGCTCTTCCACGGTGGGCTCGGCGATGTCCTCGTTGTCGGGGTGCACGCCCACGCTGGCCCAGAAGTTGTCGTAGCTGGCGGCCAGCGCCTGCACGTCGTCGAATTCCTCGAGCTTGGTGCAGATGCACAGCGCCCGGTCGACCTTGGCGGCGGCCATGGCGGCGCGGATCTGGGGCATCTGGTCCGCAAATTCGGGAAAGGTCAGGTGGCAGTGGGAGTCGGTGAACATCGGAAAGGATGAAGTGCGGCGCGCCTGTGGGAGATCGCGCCGTGTCCGGAGTTCCGCGTCACGGGGACGGCGGCGGAGAAAGAACTCAGATGGTCTGGGTCGGGCGGTCGGAGGCCATGGAGCCACCGAGCGCGGCTTCGATGCGCGCCTTCAGCTGGCGCGACTTCTCGTCCGAGGGAAAGCGCACGCCGACGCCCGGCGCCCGGTTGCCGGCGGCGCGGGCCGGCGTGATCCAGGCGACCTTGCCGGCGACCGGATAGCGCTGCGGGTCTTCGGGCAGCGTGAGCAGCACGTAGACGTCGTCGCCCAGCCGGTATTCGCGCGTGGTCGGAATGAAGATGCCGCCCTCTGCAAACAGCGGGATGTAGGCCGCGTAGAGCGCGCCCTTTTCCTTGATGGCGAGCTGGATGACGCTCGGCCGGGCGGGCGTGGCAGACGAAGCGGCGGCGGGAGCGACAGGTTGGTTCATGGGCGGCGAGCGGCAGAGTTTAGGGTGCTTCGCGCCTCGCTCACAAGCGCTTCGAGCATGAGGCCCGCGTTGAACGGGTGCTCGGCGGTCCGCGCGGCGGCGGCGAGCGACTTCGACCAGCGCGCCAGCGCCAGTTTGTGCGGGGCCGGCGGCAGGTCGGCCGCATCGAAGAATCGGGGTTCGGCGCCGTGGCCCACGGCCATGAGGTCGTGGCAGAGCTTTTGCAGCGAGACCACGGCCTGGGCCGGCGCCTGGTCGGCCAGCGCGCCCACGTCGCCGCGCGACACGGCCTTGGGCAGCAGCGACCACGCCTTGGGTGACTGGCCTGAGCGCGCCAGCCGCAGCGCATCGCTGGGCCGTCCGCCCGCGGCACGCAGCAGTTGCGCGGCATCGGCGACGGGCACGTCTTGTGCCGCCAGCCAGGCCTCGGCCTCGGCGGTTTCGGGCCAGGGCAGCGTGAAGCCCAGGCAGCGGCTGCGGATGGTCGGCAGCAGCTGCCACGCGGCCTCGCTCGCGAGCACGAAGCGCACGTCGCCGACGGGCTCCTCGAGCGTCTTGAGCAGCGCGTTGGCCGTGATGGTGTTCATGCGCTCGGCCGGGTACACGAGCACGACCTTGCCGCGGCCGCGCGCGCTGGTGCGCTGGGCAAAGCCGACCGCGTCTCGCATGGCCTCGACGCGGATCTCGCGGCTGGCCTTGCGTTTCTTGTCGTCGATGTCGGACTGGGCCTTTTCGTCGAGCGGCCAGCCCAGTTCCTGCATCGCGACCTCGGGCATCAGCACGCACAAATCGGCGTGGGTGCGGACCTCGATGGCGTGGCAGCTCGCGCAGTGGCCGCAGGCGGCACCGCCCTCCTCCACCGGCTGTTCGCACAGCCAGGCGGCGGCGAGCGCCAGCGCGAGTTCGTACTGGCCGATGCCCGACGGGCCTTGCAGCAGCCAGGCATGGCCGCGCTGGCGCAGCAGCTCGGCCAAGGGCTGGCGCAGCCACGGAGTCAGCGTGTTCACCGGCTCGCTCATCGCGCGGCTCCCTGCGCCGGCGTCAGCACGCCACGTGCCACCAGCGCCGTGTCGATCTGCTGCCAGACCTGGTCGCGGGCCTGGCTCGCGTCGATGCGCACGAAGCGCGAGGCATCGGCGGCGGCGCGGGCCGCATAGCCCTGCGCCACGCGGCGGAAGAACTCGACGGGCTGGGCCTCGAACTTGTCGGGCACGCGCGCGCCGGCCAGGCGTTGGGCGGCGATCTCGGGGGCGAGGTCGAACCACACAGTCACTTGGGGTTGCAGCAGTTGCGACTCAGGCAAACTTGCCCGACCCGCCTGCACCCACTGTTCGAGCGTGGACAGCACAGAGGTGTCGAAGCCGCGTCCCGCGCCCTGGTAGGCGAAGGTGGCGTCGGTGAAGCGGTCACACAGCACGACCTCGCCGCGCGCCAGCGCCGGTTCGATGACCTGGGCGATGTGATCGCAGCGCGCCGCGAACACCAGCAGCGATTCGGTCAGCGGGTTCATCGGCTGTTCGAGCACCAGCCCGCGCAGCGTCTCCGCCAGCGGCGTGCCGCCGGGTTCGCGCGTGCGCACCACGGTGCGACCCTGCGCCTTGAAGCGGGCTTCCAGCGCGTCGAGGTGGCTCGACTTGCCCGCGCCGTCGATGCCTTCCAGCGTCAGAAACAGACCGCCATTGCTGATCGAACTCATTGGGTCGCCTTGGGTTGGGAGCTGCTGCCACCGCCTCGCTGGTAGCGGTTGACCGCGCGGTTGTGGTCGTCGAGCGAGCTGCTGAACTGGCTCGTGCCGTCGCCGCGCGAGACGAAGTACAGCGACTTGCTCTGCGCCGGCTGCACGGCCGCCAGCAGCGCGGCCTTGCCGGGCATGGCGATCGGCGTGGGCGGCAGGCCGCCGCGGGTGTAGGTGTTCCAGGGCGTGTCGGTCTGCAGGTCGCGCTTGCGCAGGTTGCCGTCGAAGGCGGTGCCCATGCCGTAGATCACGGTCGGGTCGGTCTGCAGCGGCATGCCGATGCGCAACCGGTTGGTGAAGACGGCGGCAATCTCCGCGCGGTCGTTGGCCTTGCCTGTCTCCTTTTCGACAATGCTGGCCAGAATAAGCGCCTCGTCGGCCGATTTGAGCGGCAAATCGGCCGCTCGCGCCGCCCAGGCAGCCTCGAGCTTCTTGTCCATGGCCCGCATGGCGCGCTGCAGCAGCGCGATGTCGGTCGAGCCCTTCGAGTAGGTGTAGGTGTCCGGGAAGAAGCGCCCTTCGGGGTGCAGGCCCGGCTTGCCCAGCGCGGCCATCAGCGCGTCTTCGCTCATGCCCACGCTTTCGGGCTTGAGCTGCTCGGCCTTGGCGAGCGCGGCGCGCACCTGGCGGATGTTCCAGCCTTCGACCAGCACCACGCTGCGCGTGGCTTCCTCGCCGCGCACCAGGACGTTGAGCAGCAGCTTGGGCGTGACACCGCGTTCCAGTTCGTAACTGCCGGCGCGCATCTGGCGGTCTTGCCCCGAGACGCGGAACCACAGGTACAGCAATTGAGGCTGCACGTCGACACCGGTGTCGGCCACGGCCTGCGCGATGCCGCGCGGCGTGGTGCCGGGCTCCACCGACAGGTCGACGCTGGGCGTCGGCAACTTGAGCGGCTGGTGCACCCACCAGAGACCGGCGCCGCCGAGCGCCAGGACGGCCAGGGCCACGAGCAGGAAGAGCGTGAGGAAGAAGCTGCGCACGAATCCGAGGAAAAGACGGAGGAAGAAAAAGGGCTGGCAAGCAGATGGACACCGACCCGCGGGAACGGCCGGCCCCGTCGCTGCGACGGGGAATCCCTGCCGCCCCGAAGGAACAGGCACGGCCATGATAATTCAGCGATGACCACAGTCGTTCTCAACGGGGTGAGCACCCTGCCCCACCTCGGCGTGATCCGCGCCGAAGGCCCCGATGCCGCCAGCTTCCTGCACGGCCAGCTCACGCAGGATTTCTCGCTGCTCGGCGCCACCGAAGCCCGCCTGGCGGCGCTTTGCACGGCCAAGGGCCGCGTGATCGCCAGCTTCATCGGCATCCGGCCGCAACCCGAACTCATCCTGCTGGTGTGCAGCCACGACATCCTGGCGGCCACGCTCAAGCGCCTGTCGATGTACGTGCTGCGCGCCAAGGTCAAGCTGACCGACGCCACCGAGCAGTTCGCGCTGCACGGCGTGGCCGGCACCGCCCTGACCGCCAACGGCCTCGACGCGGCCCTGCCGCCCGGTCGCCGCACGGCCATCGGCGAAGACATCAGCGTGGTGTCGCTGTACCCGGCCGACGGCGTGCCGCGCGCGCTGTGGATCGCGCCGGCCGACCAGAAGGCGCCCGTGGGCCCAACGCTCGACGCCGCCCTGTGGCCCTGGAGCGAGGTGCGCAGCGGCATCGTCACGCTGACCACGCCGGTGATCGAGGCCTTCGTGCCACAGATGATCAACTACGAGTCGGTGGGTGGCGTGAACTTCAAGAAGGGCTGCTACCCCGGCCAGGAAATCGTGGCCCGCAGCCAGTTCCGTGGCACGCTCAAGCGCCGCACCTACCTCGCGCAGACCGATGCCCCGCTGGCCGCGGGCCAGGAGGTGTTCGCAGCCAACGACGCCGAACAGCCCGTGGGCACCGTGGCGCAGGCCGCGCCCGCGCCCGATGGCGGCTGGTCGGCGCTCATCTCCATCCAGATCGCCGCGCTCGAGGCCGGCGGCCTGCATGCGGGGGCGCCCGGCGGGCCGGCGCTGTCGGTCGAGCCACTGCCCTACCCGCTGCTCGAAGACATCTGATTTCCCCTGCGTCCCTGCCTTCTTTCCGGGGGCGCTTGGCGCTGTCTCACCGACAGCGCCATTTTTTTGCGCGACGCTTAACCCCGTTCGCGAGGCCCCGCCGTAGAAGCCTGCATCGATCCACTCCTGGCAAGGAAGCCACCATGATGCAGCGCAGACTTCTCCTCACCACTGTCCTGGCCCTGACCGCGCTGTCGGCGGGGGCGGAAAACCCGATGCGGCCGTACCCCTCCGGTGCCAGCCGCATCGGCGGGCTGATGAACATCAGCATCGTCGACCGCACGAGCGGCGCCGAGCTGCCGATCTACCGCCACCGCGGCGAGTACTGGGTGGCCGGCCGCCCTGGCGCGCGCTATGCGATCCGGGCGCGCAACGCGATGGGCGAACGCATCATGGCCGTGATGTCGGTGGACGGCGTCAACGTCGTCACGGGCGAAACCGCCGGCGTCGGCCAGAACGGCTACGTGTTCGGCCCGCGCGAGCGCAGCGACATCGCGGGCTGGCGCAAGAGCGATTCGCAGATCGCGGCCTTCGAGTTCGCCGCCGCCGGCAACTCCTACGCGAGCCGTACGGGCCGCCCCGACGACGTGGGCGTGATCGGCGTCGCGATGTTCCGCGAGCGCCGGCCGGAACCGCCGCCGCCGGTCGTGACGCCCTATCCGTCGCGCGACGAGTACAGCGGCGGCAACAGCAGCCGTGAACGGCGCAGCGAGGCGCCGCCGGCACCGTCGTCGATGGGCGATGCGCGCGTCAAGGCGGCCCCACCCGCAGGCAGCGCCGGCAATGCCGACATGGCCGCCGAGTCGTCGGCCAGCGCCATGGCCCGCCAGTCGGCGCCCAGCCCGAGCCTGGGCACGGCCCACGGACGGCGCGAGACCTCCTACGTCGGCAAGACGACCTTCGAGCGCGCCAGCTCGCAGCCTGACGAGGTGATCCGCATCCGCTACGACAGCCGCGAGAACCTGGTCGCCGCGGGCGTCATCCCGGTGCCGCAGCGCTGGCCGCGCCCCTCGGGCCCGTCGCCGTTCCCCGGCTCGGACCCCGGCTACGTGCCGGACCCGCCGGCCCGCTACTGATCGGGAGCGCTCAGCGCAGCGCGCGCCGCATCTCGATGTGCGCGATGCCGGCTTCCTCGAAAGGCTGGCCGTGCACTGCGTAGCCCAGCCGTGCATAGAAGCGCTCGGCGCTGCGCTGCGCATTAAGCGCCACCTCGCGGTCGCCGCGTGCGCGGGCCGCGTCTTCCAGCGCCTGCACCACGGCCGCGCCGTGGCCACCGCTGCGCAAGGTGCGGTGCACCGCCATGCGGCCGATGTGCGAGACGCCGTCCTCGGCGGGCAGCAGCCGGCCGGTGCCGATGACCTGGCCGAGCCGGTTGCGCGCCACCGCATGCAGCACGACCGCGTCGTGCGCGTCCCACTCCAGTTCCTTGGGAATGTTCTGTTCCTCGATGAACACGGCGCGGCGCAGCGCGCTCGCGCCTTCGCCGAGCGTGGCCCAGTCGCCGGTCTCGACGGTGCGCATCGGCTCGCCGGCCTCGAAGGCCGTCAGCGTCTCGCGCAGGGCCGCGGGCACCGGCTTCGAGGTCTGCGTGGCCGGGTCGGCGAACACGTAGACGAGCTCGCAGCCCACCAGGAACTCGTCCTGGCGGAACAGGCCGCCCTGGAAAATGATCGACGAGTTGCCGATGCGCGCGCACTTCATGCCCACGTCGATCACGTCGTCCATGCGGGCCGAGGCGCGGAAGTCGATGGTCGCCTTGCGCACGTACAGGTCGCCGCCCAGCGAATGCATCGCCTCTTCGTAGGGCAGCGCCATCGCGCGCCAGTAGTCGGCGATGGCGGTGTCGAAGTACATCAGGTAGTGCGCGTTGAAGACGATCTTCTGCATGTCCACCTCGGCCCAGCGCACGCGCAGGCGGTGGAAGTAGTGGAAGTCCTCGCGGTGGACCGGGGTGTTGTTGTTCTCGCTCATGGATTCAATGCCTCTTTCAGTGCGCGGGCCGCGTCGTTCTGCGCTTGCAGCGCCTCGGGAATCGCGCGGCCCATCTTGATGAATTCGTGGATCACGCCACGGTAGATTTCCAGGTCGACCGCCACGCCCGCGGCGCGCAGCTTGTCGGCGTAAGCGATGCCTTCGTCCACCACCGGGTCGGCCTCGGCCAGCCCGATCCAGGCCGGCGCCACATCGTCGACGTCGTCGGCCAGCAAGGGCGCGAAACGCCAGTCGTCGCGGTCGGCGGGCGTGTTCACGTACTGGGCGAAGAAGAAGTCGATCATGGCCTTGGTCAGCAGCGGGCCGTCGACGTGGCGTCGGTGCGACTCGGTGTCCTGGTGCGCGGCCATGCCCGGGTAGATGAGCAGCTGCAGCGCCACCGGCAGGCCGGCATCGCGCGCCAGGATGGCGCACACGGCCGCCAGCGTGCCGCCCGCGCTGTCGCCGCCCACCGCCAGGCGCGTGCCGTCGAGGTCGAGGCTCGCGCCCTGCGTGGCAACGAACTGGAACGCGTCCCAGGCATCGTTCGACGCGGTCGGAAACTTGTGCGCGGGCGCGAGCCGGTAGTCGACCGACACCACCGCGCAGCCGCTCTTGAGGCTGAGCACGCGGCACAGCGTGTCGTGCGTGCGGATGTTGCCGACCGTGAAGCCGCCGCCGTGAAAGTACACGAGCACCGGCAGCACCTCGGCCGACGGCGCGTACAGCCGCGCGGGCATCGCGTGGCCGTCGCGCGCGGCGATGTGGAAGTCTTCGATGCGCGCCAGTTCGGGCTTGGGCACCTCGAGCACGCCCGCGCCCTTTTCGTACGAAGCCTTGGCTTCGTCGGGCGTGAGCTGGTCGAGCGGCGGATGGCCCGCGCGCGCCATGCGCTCGACCACGCCGGCCATCTTCGGGGTGAGCGCGGGTTGCGCGAGGCGGTTCGCTGTCGTGGTCGTGCTCACTTGAAAGACACCACCACCGGTTGCATGCGCGACAGCCCTTCGTAGCTCACCACCACCGTCTGCCCGGCCTTGGGCGGCAGCAGCGGCGAGAACGAGCCCAGGCTGATCAGGTCGCCCGGCTTCAGCGCGATGCCTTCCTTGGCCAGCGCGCCGGCCAGCCACACCACCGCGTTGAGCGGGTGCTCGAGGATGTCCGAGCCCTTGCCGGTCGCCAGCTCCTTGCCCTGCCCGTCCTTCATGACCACGCGCATGTCGCGCAGGCTTTCGAGCATCCAGGACTGGCCGTCGGCCGTGGTCGGCACATCGACCGGCAGCCCGCGCACGCCGAGCCGCGCGCCGACGTTGATCGCCGCCACGCCCGGGCCGTTGAGCTTCGAGGGCGTCTGCACCGCGAGGTCGGGCAGCTCGATGAAGGGAATGAGCTGGTCGATGTTGGCCAGCACCTCGGCCGGCGTCTTCGCCTTGTGGATGTCGGCGCTCTTCACGCGCACCAGCATGTCGGCTTCGAACAGTGGCCGCGCGCCGAAGGCCGCATCGACCACCGCGCCGCTGTCCAGCAGCATGCGCTGGTAGAGAACGCCCCACACCGGCTGGTCGTAGTTGAAGCGCTTCTGCACCGCGGGGTTGGTCAGGCCCGCCTTGTAGCCGACCACGTCACCGAGGTTGCGCGCATGCAGCACGTTGAGCTTGGCGCGCGTGCAGGCCGCGTCGGCCTCGCTGAGGTTCTCGATGTCGGCGGCGGGCGTGCGCGCCGCCTGCGCGGCGGCGAAGTCGGCCACCTGGGTGTCGCTGAGGCAGGCGGCCTGGGCCGAGGCGGCCAGCAGCGCTGAGCCCAGTGCGACAGACGCAAGGGTTTTGTTGGTGGGCAAGAATGTCCCCTCTTGTTAGATTCGAACGGTCAGCAATCGTACTGCCCTCGGGCGTTCCCCCTCATGGCCCTCATCCAATACCTCACCCAGATCCAGTTCGAATTCGGCGCCATCAAGCTCCTGTCGAGCGAGTGCGCGCGCATCGGCATCAACCGCCCCCTGATCGTCACCGACGCCGGCGTGCGCGCGGCCGGCGTGCTGCAGAAGGCGCTCGACGCCATCGCCGATCTTGAGGTCTCGGTGTTCGACCAGACACCTTCCAACCCGACCGAGGCCGCGGTGCGCGCCGCCGTCGAGCTGTACCGCAGCGGCCGCTGCGACGGCCTCATCGCCGTGGGCGGTGGCTCGGCCATCGACTGCGCCAAGGGCGTGGCCATCGCGGCCACGCACGAGGGCCCGCTCAAGACCTACGCCACCATCGAAGGCGGCTCGCCCAAGATCACCGAGCGCGCGGTGCCGCTCATTGCCGTGCCCACCACCAGCGGCACCGGCAGCGAGGTGGCGCGCGGCGCCATCGTCATCGTCGACGACCACCGCAAGCTGGGTTTCCACAGCTGGTTCCTGATGCCCAAGGCCGCCATCTGCGACCCCGAGCTCACGCTCGGCCTGCCGCCCCGGCTCACGGCCGCCACCGGCATGGACGCCATCGCGCACTGCATGGAAACCTTCATGTCGGCCGCCTTCAACCCGCCGGCCGACGGCATCGGCCTCGACGGCCTGGAGCGCGCCTGGGGCCACATCGAGCGCGCGACGAAAGACGGCAGCGACCGCGAGGCGCGCCTGAACCTCATGAGCGCCTCGATGCAGGGCGCCATGGCCTTCCAGAAGGGCCTGGGCTGCGTGCACTCGCTGAGCCACAGCCTGGGCGGCGTCGATCCGCGCCTGCACCACGGCACGCTCAACGCCCTCTTCCTGCCGGCGGTGATCCACTTCAATTCGGGTGCCGAGTCGGTGCAGAAGGAACAGCGCCTGCAGCGCATGGCGCAGGCCATGCACCTGGACTCGGCCGGCGACCTCGGCCACGCGATCCGCGACATGAACGCGCGCCTGGGCCTGCCCAAGGGCCTGGCCGAGGTGGGCGTGACGCCCGCGATGTTCGAACAGATCATCGACGGCGCCATGGCCGACCATTGCCACAAGACCAACCCGCGGCTGGCCACGCGCGACGACTACAAGGCGATGCTCGAAGCGTCGATGTAAAACCTTTGCGTCACTCCTGCTGCGCAGGCGTGCATTCGCTTTCACAAAAGGCCGTTTCGACGGCCTTTTGCATGTGACGCGTCATGGATGTGACACGCGGCGTTTTCATACTGGCTTGGCCCCATCTGCAGAGGCTTCGCATCCGTGAAAGCCCGAGGGGTCAGGGAAGTGTCGAATGCCGCGTACCGTCCAAGTCCATACAGTCCTGAGCGCCGAGCAGCTCAAGTTCCGCGCGATGCGGGGACACGAAGGACTCTCGCAACTCTTCGAGTTCGAGGTCGACATGGTCAGCACCAGCTTCAACCTCGACCTGAAGCGCCTACTCGGCACCTCGCTCACGCTGGCCATTGCCGACGACGGCGCAACGCGCCACCTCAACGGCACCGTGGTGCGCTTCGAGCTGGTCGGGCGCGCCAACGAGACCGGCCGCCACTACATCTACCGCGCGCTCGTGCAGCCCTGGCTGTGGTACCTCACGCGCACCACCGACTGCCGCATCTTCCAGAACCAGAGCGTGCCCGAGGTACTCGACGCGGTGCTGGGCAAGTACGGCTTCCAGTTCGAGAAGCGCCTCACCGGCAGCTACCGTCCGTGGGAGTACTGCGTGCAGTACCAGGAGAGCGACTTCGCCTTCGTGAGCCGCCTCATGGAGCACGAAGGCATCGCGTACCACTTCGAGCACAGCAACGGCTCGCACCTGCTGGTGCTGGCCGACGATGCGGGCGGCTACGCCAAGCTGCCGGGCCACGCCCGCATTCCCTACCGCCCGCGCGACCGCGTGGTGAATGCGCTGGAGCCCTGCATCGACCGCTGGCGCGTGGCCGAGCAGATCACCTCGGGCCGCGTGATGCTCGACGACTTCGACTTTCGCAAGTCGCGCGCCTCGCTGCAGAGCGTGCAGCAGGACCCCAAGGGCCACGACCACGCGACCTACGAAGTCTATGAATGGCTCGGCGGCTACAGCGAGCACCAGCAAGGCGACGCCTACGCGAAGATCCGCCTGCAGGAGCTGCAGTGCGCGCACGAGCTGGCCTCGGGCCACACCAACGTGGTGGGCATGGCGCCGGGCCATCTGTTCGAGATGACGCACTGCCCGCGCGAGGCCGACAACCGCGAGTACCTCGTCACCGGAACGCGCTACGACCTGCGTGAGCCCGAGTACTCGACCGGCGGCAGCAGCGAATCGGTGTGCGAGTTCGACTTCACCGTGCTGCCCTCGGCCGTGCCCTACCGCCCCGTGCGCACCACGCCGCGCCCGCGCACCAACGGCCCGCAGACCGCCACCGTGGTCGGCCCCGAAGAGATCTGGACCGACCGCTTCGGCCGCGTGAAGCTGCAGTTCCGCTGGGACCGCTACGGCCAGTCGGACGAGAACAGCTCGTGCTGGGTGCGCGTGTCCAGCAACTGGGCCGGCGCCAACTACGGCACCATGCACATGCCGCGCGTGGGCCAGGAAGTGATCGTCGATTTCATCGGCGGCCAGCCCGACCGCCCCATCATCACCGGCCGCGTCTACAACAGCGACCAGATGCCGCCGTGGGAGCTGCCCGCCAACGCCACGGCCAGCGGCATCCTCACGCGCTCCAGCACCGGCGGCGCGGCCAACCAGGCCAACATGCTGCGCTTCGAGGACCGCACGGGCGCCGAGCAGATCCTGCTGCACGCCGAGCGCAACCTCGACGTCGAAGTGGAAGCCGACGAGACCCACACCACCGACGGCACCCGCACCACCCTCATCAAGGGCCACGAGTCGGCCACCTACCAGGACGGAGAAACCCGCGACATCACCGCCGGCGCGACGGAAACCATCACCGGCGGCGACACGCGCGACGTGACGGGCGGCTTCAGCGAAACCGTGAGCGGTGGCGTGACGCAGCGCATCACGGGCGGCAAGACGCGCACGCTCAGCGGCGGGCTCAGCGACACCATCTCCGGCGGCGTGACGCTCGCCATCAGCGGCGGCTTCAACGGCACCATCGACGGGCAGGAAATCCGCTTCGTGAGCGCGGGCCGCAACGACACCATCAACACGTCGAACACCGTGCATGTGAACGGTCCGTCGAACACCACGGTGACCGGCCCCACGGTCCACACCTCGCCGGACGTGACCTTCAACACCACGAACCACATCCACAACACGACGCAGCACGTGATCAACACCAACGTCTACAACACGACGTCCAAGGTCTACAAGAACATCACGAACGACTACACGAACAACTCGAAGACCTACATCAACAACTACGCCAAGAGCAACGACTGGCGCTGGTACCGCGCGGGTGGCGTGGGGGCGCGTTTTTCGGCGGTCGGGCTGGCGCTCGACCTGTGGGGGCTGCGCCAGCAGAACTACATCCTCAACTCGCAGTTCTCGGGCATCCGGCTCGACGTGGCGGTGTTCCGCTCGCAGAACTCGGCCACCGAGATCGAGGGAAAGATGCTCAAGGTCGCGAACATCGGCATGAAGATCGCCAGCGGCGGCCTGGCCTTCGCCGCCAAGGCGATGACCGTCAAGGTCTGAGCCGATCGCCCCATCGATGGCCATCTGGGAACAGGTCCTCTGGAGCGTCTTCGCCGTGATGATGGGCGGGGCGTTGCTGGCCGGCGTCGCGGTGGTCGTCACCGCCACGCGCGAGCAGCGCAGGTACACGCAGGAGCGACGCATCGGCGAGCGCCTGGGCGGGGCCGGCGTGGCCACGCACGGCGTGGTGGCGCAGGTGCGGCGCTCCGAACATCAGCTCACCAGCCCGGGCAGCCATGGCCAGTGCATGGTCGCGCTCGAATTCACGCTGCAGATGCCGCCGTCGTCCCCGGTGCCTAGCGTGGTGCTGCGCACGCTGGTCGACGAACTGCTGCTGCCCCGCCTCGCGGTGCCGGGCGCGACCCTGCATCTGGTCCAGGACCCGGCGCACCCCGACGTGGTGGCGGTCGACCGGCAGCGCACGCCGCTCGAAGTGGCACCCGCACGGAGCTGACCCCCATTGAAAACCGTCAAGCCGCTGCGGCTGAGCGTCATCACACGCCCCTTCCTGCGGGGCCGCCAGCAACGCCTCGGCGTCACGCTGATGGGCATGGTGTCGATGGACGCCGCGCCCGTGCTGCTGCCCGAGCCGGAGTTCTGGAAGATCGCCGCCGAAGAGCTCGGCCCCACGGGCGCCATCGACCTGGGCATTCCCAAACCCCACGCCGAGTTCCTGGCCACCGGCCACGCTTACACGCACCATCAGGACGACAAGACCGCCTGCGCCGTCGCGATGCGCGTGGGTGAGTTGGCGCGCCAGCTGCTGGTGTTCGGCGACCGCTTCTGGCTCGACGGCCGCGCCACCGCGCCGCAGCCCTTCGAATTGATGCGGCTCGACGCCACGCGCGCCTACGGCGGCCCCGGCTTTGCCGAGAACCCGCAGGGCATCGGCCACGCGCACGAGACCGTCAACGGCCTGCAGGTGCAGCGCCTGCCGAACATCGAAGACCCGCAGCAGCGCATCGACCGGCCCGAGCGCGAGACCGAGCCGGCCGGCTTCGGCCCGATCGAGCTGACCCGGCCCAGCCGCATGCGCCTGATCGGCCGGCAGTACGACGGCCACTGGCGCGAGCATCTGTTCCCCGGTTTTGCGGAAGACATGGACTGGCGCTTCTTCAACGCCGCACCGTCGCCGCAGCGCTGGCCCGCGCGCGACTACATTCCCGGCGGCACGCCCTACGAGATCTGGCACATGCACCCCACGCAGCCGGTGCAGCGCGGGCGCCTGCCCAACTGGCGTGCGCGCGCCTTCATCGCACGCCGAAGCGGAGCCGGCCGCGAACCCGAGCAGTTCGACGAAGTGCCGATGCGTCTCACCACGGCGTGGTTCTTTCCGCACCGCGGGCAGGTGGCGCTGATCCACCAGGGCGAGATCGACATCGTGGAAGACGACGCCGACGACGTGACCCATGTGATGCCGGCCATCGAAGCCGCGGGCGATGCACCGCGTCCGCTGGCGCACTACTTCGCCCTCCTCCAGCGCCGCTGCGATCCCGAGACCGGCGCGCTGCATGCGGCCCGAGACGACGAGCTGCTGCCCGCGCAGGCCATCGGTCCCTGGCTCGACACGCTGGACGACGGCGAGGAATCCGCGTTGGTGCGCAACATGCGCGAGCGTGGTGACCGGCTGCGCGCGGACCTGATGCAGCAGGCGCGCGAGGCCGGCCACGATCCGCGTCTGCTGCGCGAACGGCCGCTGCCCGAGCCTTTTCGCAAGGCACCGACGCTCGCCGAGCTGCCCGAGTTCATCGAGCGCACGCGGCGCTTCACGCAGGACCAGCGCCAGGCGCTCGACGACGGGCGGCGCGAGCTGAAACGTGCGGGGCAACTCAATGCGGCCGAGTCACGCCAGGTCGGCTTCGACTCCGCAGAGCTGGTCTCGAACATCGACCGCACCACGACCAAGGGCCCGCCCGCCTTCGACGCGCAGACCGTGCTGCAGGGCATGTTCGGCATCGCCGCCGCTACGGGCACGTCCGCGCTGCCGCCCGCGCAGCAGCAGGCCTTCGCGGAGGTCGTCGAGAAAGGCCAGCGCGGGCTGATCGACATGTACCGGATGGGCGCGCAGCACCAGTCGCCCGCCGACGTGCTCGAAGGCGAACGTGCCGCCGAAGCACGCCGGCGCGTGCAGGAGGCAATGACCACCACGCGCGACCTCTCGGAGATGGACCTCACCGGCGCCGACCTGTCGGGCATGGACCTGCGCGGTGCGCGCCTGCACCGCACGCTGCTCGAACACGCGAACCTCGAAGGCGCCCGGCTCGATGGCGCGGATGCCACCGAGGCCGTGCTCGTGCGTGCGCGCCTTTCGCGGGCCTCGCTCGCGGGCTGCGTGCTGCACCGCGCGAACCTCAGCCTGGCCCGTTGCGTCCGCACCGTGTTCACCGGCGCGCAGCTGCACCACACCGCGCTCGAGCAGACGCACTTCGACCATTGCGACTTCTCGCAGGCCTCGCTGGAGCATCTGACCGTGCTCGGCCTGCAGGTCGACCACTGCCGCTTCGATGCAACACGCCTTTCCTACGTGACCTTCCTCGAGCAGACGCGCCTGCAGGACTGCAGCTTTCGCAACGCCGTGCTCCACAAGGTCGGCCTGATCTCGTGCATCGCCGAGCGGCTCGACTTCAGCGGCGCCCGGCTCGAAGCCTGCGCTTGGGCCCACACGCCGGGCGACACCGGCATCGTCTTTCGCGGCGCGACCCTGCACACCACCTGCTTCGTCGGCACCAGCAGCCTGCGCACCATGGACTTCGAAGACGCGACGCTGGTGCAATGCGGCCTGCGCGAGATGCCGCTGGACGGCGCGCGTTTCGTGCGTGCCACGCTCGACACCTGCGACCTGTCGGCCTGCAGCCTCACCGGCGCCGACCTCAGCGGCTGCGATGCGCCCGAAAGCCTTTTCATCCGCGCCGACTTCACGCAGGCCTCGCTGCGCGGCGCCAACCTCATGCACGCCAGCCTACAAAAAGCCCGCCTGGTCCGCACCGACCTGCGCGAGGCCAACCTGTTCCGCGCCGACGTCTCGCAGACCCTGATCGACAGCGTGACCGACACGCACGGCGCGCACCTCGAACAGGCCAAGACCCTCCCGCGCCGCGCCGCGGACCCGGTGCGATGACACCGGCCGAGCTGGCAGCGAAGATCCGCGGCGGCGACCACATCCAGGACCAGGACTTCCAGGGCATGGACTTCGATGGCATGGACCTGCGCGGTGGCAGCTTCGGTGCCTGCGACTTCCGCCGCGCGAACCTGCGTGGCGCGCGGCTGGGCGAATCGGTGTTCGACAGCTGCCGCTTCGACGACGCAGTACTCGATTCCGCCGACCTGCAGCACGCCGCCTTCCACCGCTGCGCCCTGCCCCGCGCGTGCCTGCAATCTGCGGCGATGGCCCACGCGGTCTTCTCCGAAGCCGACCTGAGCGGCGTCGACATGAGCGCGGCGCAGGCGGGCCAGGCCACCTTTCACCAGAGCACGCTCGACGGCGCGGGCTTCGAGCGCGCGGACCTCACGAAGGCGGTGTTCGGCGAATGCCGCCTCGACGGCACGCGCTTCGACGACACGGCGCTGAACACCACCGTCTTCTACCGCGCGGCGCTGCGCGGCACGCGCTTCAAAGGTGCGAGCTTCCACAACGTGATCTTCGGCGAGGCCGACCTCGCGGGGCAGGACTTCTCGGCGCAGTCGTTCCATCTGTGCCAGTTCATCGATGCCGACCTCACGGGTTGCAACTTCGCCGGCGCGCGCTTGAGCCAATGCAACTTCAAGGGCGCGAAGCTCGAAGGCGCGGTGCTGTCGGGCGTGCAGGCGCCGCAGTGCTTGTTTCCCGAAGCCGACCTGCGCCGGGTGGATGCGCGCGGCGGGCACTTCGACCAGAGCCTGTGGGTCGGTGCCCGGCTCGACGACGCCGACCTGTCGGACGCGCGGCTCGAACAGTGCGTGTTCCACCGCGCGAGCTGCCGCCGCACCGTGTTCGCCCGCAGCCACCTCGTGTACGCGGATTTCTCGTACGCCGACCTCGCCGATGCCGACCTGCGCGGCGCCACCTTCCACCGCACCCAGATGCACCGCGCGATCGAGACCGGCGTGCGCTGGAGCGACCGCCTCGGCGTGCTCGACAGCGACCCGGCGCTGTTCGAGGCCGAGCGCTTTTCCGCCGCCCGCGCGAACCGCCCGCAACGCGCCGGCCGCGACACCTTCGGCCGGCCGCTGCCGCCCGATCCACAGGACACCCCGCCATGAACCACCGCGCCGTTCGCGAAACCGTTTCGCCGCCGTCGAATACGCCCGAGACCGAGATGCACGCACTGCTGCGCAAGCCGCTGCCTGCGCAAGCCGCACCGGCCTGGACCGGCAGCGCGCTCGGCACCGTCGTGCAATCGCTGCCCGACGGCCGCTTCGTCGTCGAGCCGCAGCCGAGCGGCGCGCCCTGGCATTGCCCGCGCGCCGCGAGCTGCCTGTTGCAGCCCGCCGTGGGCGATGTCGTGCTCGTGGCCGGTCCGCAGCGCGACCAGCTGTTCCTGATCGCCGTCGTCACGCAGGCCGACCCCAGCCAGTCGCAACTCGTGGCCGACGGCGACCTCACGATCCGCTCG
Source organism: Variovorax boronicumulans NBRC 103145 (assembly GCF_001591345.1). Taxonomy (GTDB): domain Bacteria; phylum Pseudomonadota; class Gammaproteobacteria; order Burkholderiales; family Burkholderiaceae_C; genus Variovorax; species Variovorax boronicumulans. Next base: position 61,214 of record NZ_BCUS01000019.1, read on the forward strand.
CGCCGCGGCGGCATCGCGCTGCAGGCGTCGTCTTTCGCGCTTCAGGCCGACAAAGCGACCGTCGACATCACCGACATGGCCTACCGCGGCGCCGAAGTGCGCGTGACCACGCTGGTCGCCCGCTTTGTGGGCCGCACGCTCGAGACCGTGCTCGACCGACTGAGCCTGCTCACGCGCTCGAGCTTTCGCCTCACCGAAGAGGTCGAGCAGGTGCGCGCGGGCCAGATCGACATGCAGGCCTCGCAGAGCCTGCGACTGCACGCCAAGAACACCTTCGTCACCAGCCAGGCGCTGGTGAAGGTCGACGCCGAACAGATCCACATGGGTTGATATCGACAAGGAGCCAGAACCATGTTCGCCAACGCACAGATGATGGGAATGGACCTCGCGTTTCCCGATGTCTGCAAGACACCGCCCGCGCTGCCCGTGCCCTACCCCAACATCGCACTAGGGCCGACGGCCCTGCCCAACGCCTGGAACATCCTGTACGGCGGCACGCCCGTGCACAACATGGCGACCACCACGCCGATCACCAACGGCGACAACGCCGGCGTGCTCATGGGCGTGGTGTCGCAGACCGTGATGGGGCCGTCGCGCCACATCACCGGCGCGTTCACGGTGCTGCTCAAGGGCACGCCCTGCACGCGCATGACCAGCCTGGCGGTGCAGAACCGCTGCAACATCGTGGGCATGCGCATCGTGCCCAGCCAGTTCAAGGTGCTGGTGCTGGCCCCCTGAAACAGCGCTGGAGGCTCAGTCGAGCTTGACGCCCGCCGTGCGGATCACCTTGCCCCACTTGGTGGTCTCGGACGCGACGAAGGCGTCGAACTCCTCGGGCGTGCTGCCCGCGGGGAAGGTGCCCATGGCATCGAGCTTGGCGCGCGTCTCGTCGCTCTTGATGATGCGCGCCACCTCCTCCGACATGCGCTTGACGATCTCGCGCGGCGTGCCCGCCGGTGCCAGCATGCCGGCCCAGGTGCTGCCGGTGAAGCCCGCGAAGCCTTGCTCGATGAAGGTGGGCACGTCGGGCACGGCCGGCAGGCGCTTGTCGCCGGCCACGCCGATCAGCCGCACCTTGCCGGCCTTGCCCTGGTTGATGAGGCCCGTGGGCGCATCGAAGAACAGCTGGATCTGCCCGCCCATCAGGTCGGTCAGCGCAGGCACCGCGCCGCGGTACGGGATGTGGATCATGTAGGTCTGCGTGAGCGACTTCCACAGCTCGCTCGTGAGGTGCGCGGCCGAGCCGTTGCCCGACGAGCCGAAACTCACCTTGCCGGGGTGCTTGCGTGCGTAGTCGATGAGTTCACGCGCGGTCTTGAACGGCGCGTCGTTGTTGACCGCTGCGAGCAGCGGCGACACGCCCATCAACGACACGCCCACGAGGTCCTTGCGCGGGTCGTAGGGCAGCTTGGGGTACAGCGTGGTGTTGGCCGTGTAGGCCGCGATGACGACACCGAAGGTGCTGCCGTCGGGCGCGGCCTTGGCCACGGCATCGACGCCGATCAGGCTGTTGGCGCCGGGCTTGTTGTCGATCACCACCGGCTGGCCGAGGCGCGTCTGCAGGCCCGCCTGCACCAGCCGCGCCATCTGGTCGGTGAAGCCGCCCGGCGTGTAGGGCACGACGATGCGGATCGGCTTGCTCGGCCAGGCGCTCTGCGCGAAAGACGGCGCGGCGAGGCTGGCTGCGGCGGCGGCCGTGGCAAGAGAAAAACGGCGGCGGGAGAGCGTGGCGTGCGGCATGGTCGGGAACCCTTCGGATGGCATGGATCGGACCATTCTCGAAGCGCGCTCCTGCGCCGGCGCTCAGGGTTTGTCCCCGACGGGACAACGGTACTTTGGCGTGCTCAGAGCGGCAGGATGTCGCGCGAGCGTCCGTCGTCACCGAGCCAGGCCTCGAACTCGTCCGACATCCGCATCGCCTCGCGCGTGGCCTGGCCCCAGGCTGTGATGCGCGCCTGCGCGTCGTTCGCGAAGCGGATGAAATCCTTGCGGTCCGGCAGCTTGCCGTGCGGCAGCGTCTTCACCCACTCGGGATTCGGCGCCAGCACCACCATGCGGTCGAGAAAGCGCGTCGACTTGTGGCGCCAGCGCAGCCCCTTGTCAAGCCAGCCCGGCACCACGGCCTGCTGGAAGTGCGGGTACAGCACGATGCCTTCGTCGGCGGGCTGGTAGTCCAGGTGCAGGTGGTAGTCGGTGATGCCGCCGTCCCAGTAGGCGCCGCGCGGCGCGCCCGGAATGTCGTGCACCGCCGCCAGCAGGAACGGAATGGAGCACGAGGCCTGCAGCACCCGGTTGAAGTTGGCCTCGCTCAGCGCGTGCTGGCGCGTGCGGAAGTCGGTCGTGCCGAAGGGCAAGGCCGCGCCGGGCGTGGAAAACACGCAGCGCTCCAGCCAGGCGCCCAGGCTCTTGCGGTGCAGGCTGTTGCTCGCGAAGGCGCCCAGGTAGCCGACCGGCGTGCGCGCCCTGCCCTCGCGCCCCAGGATGTGGCGCCCGCGCGAGGTCACCACATGCAGCCGGTAGCGCGCATGGCCCAGCACCTCGCCGATGCGTCCGCCATAGAAGGTGTCGAGGCTCTCCGCGAAACGTTCGCTGAGCTGGTGCGGACTGAGCCGCTTCTGGCCCGGCGGCACTTCGAACTGCTGGCGCACATAGTCGTGCTCGAAGCGCCCGAAGGCCGCCTCGGGGTCCGACAGGCACGCCGTGGCCAGCCGCCACGCCCCGATCGACGCGCCCACCAGGTCCACCGGCTGGTTCGACTGCGTGAGCCAGCGCCCGAAGATGAAGCGATCGAGCGGCCCGAGGATCAGCCCCTTGGGCCCGCCGGCCGCGCCGGGGATGGTGCGCACGTCCTGCGGACGCAGGCCGTGCTGCTCGATGTGCTGGCGGGCCGCGGGGCCGGCGTAGATGCGCAGGGCTTTCATGCCGACGGTGATTGCAAGAAACGTGCGGTCCGTGGGCTGCTTACTTGCGCAACCCCTGCAACTTGGCAAACGCACTCGCCATCTGCCCCGCCGGCTGCGGCGAGTTGTCGCGTCGGCCTTGTTGCTGCTGGCCGCGCCCTGCCCCTTCGAAGCGGTTGTCGCGCGGGCCGTCGCGGCGTGCGGGCGCGGCGTCGAGCTTCATCGACAGGCCGATGCGCTTGCGAGCCACGTCCACTTCCATCACCTTGACCTTGACGATGTCGCCGGTCTTGACGACTTCGCGGGCGTCGTTGACGAACTTGTGGCTCAGCTGGCTCACGTGGACCAGGCCGTCCTGGTGCACGCCCAGGTCGACAAAGGCGCCGAACTGGGCCACGTTGCTCACGGTGCCCTCGAGGATCATGCCCTCGGTGAGGTCGGAGATGTCGTCCACGCCGTCGTTGAAGCGCGCCACCTTGAAGTCGGGGCGCGGGTCGCGCCCGGGCTTCTCGAGTTCGCCCAGGATGTCCTTGACCGTGATGACGCCGAACTTCTCGTTGGCGAACAGCTCGGGCTTCAGCGTCTTGAGCATGTCGGCGCGACCCATCAGCTCGGCGATCGGCTTGCCGGTCTTGACGATGATCTGCTCGACCAGCGGATACGTTTCAGGGTGCACGCCGGTGATGTCCAGCGGGTCGGCGCCGTCGCGGATGCGCAGGAAGCCGGCGCTCTGCTCGAAGGCCTTGGGGCCGAAGCCGGTCACGTCGAGCAGCTGCTTGCGGGTGGAGAACGCACCGTTGGCCTCGCGCCAGCGCACCACGGCCTTGGCCACGCTGGTCGACAGGCCGGACACGCGGCTGAGCAGCGGCACGCTGGCGGTGTTCAGGTCGACGCCCACCGAGTTCACGCAGTCCTCGACCACGGCCTGCAGGGTGCGCGCGAGTTCGCTCTGGTTCACGTCGTGCTGGTACTGACCCACCCCGATGCTCTTGGGGTCGATCTTCACGAGCTCGGCCAGCGGGTCCTGCAGGCGGCGCGCAATGGAGGCGGCGCCGCGCAGGCTCACGTCGACGTCGGGCATTTCCTGCGAGGCGAATTCGCTGGCGGAATACACGGAGGCACCGGCTTCGCTCACCACGACCTTGTCGACCGTCATTTCGGGCGCACCGGCCTGCGCAGCCATCTTGGCCAGCAGCTTGATGAGGTCGCCGGCCAGCTTGTCGGTTTCGCGGCTGGCGGTGCCGTTGCCGATGGCGATCAGGTTCACGCCGTGCTTGGCGCACAGCTTGCCCAGGGTGTGCAGCGAGCCTTCCCAATCCTTGCGCGGCTCGTGCGGGAACACGGTGGCGGTCTCGACCAGCTTGCCGGTCGAATCGACCACGGCCACCTTCACGCCGGTGCGGATGCCGGGGTCCAGGCCCATCACAACGCGCCGGCCGGCGGGCGCGGCCAGCAGCAGGTCGCGCAGGTTGTCGGCGAAAACCTTGATGGCGACCTTCTCGGCGTCTTCGCGCAGGCGGGTGAACAGGTCGCGCTCGGTCGACAGCGCCAGCTTCACGCGCCAGGCCCAGGCCACGCACTTGCGCAGCAGGTCGTCGGCCGGGCGGGCGGCGTGGCTCCAGCCCAGGTGCAGCGCGATCTTGCCTTCGGCGATGCTGGGCTTGCCCGGTTCGGGTTCGACGGGCAGCACGAGCTTGGCGTCGAGCACCTCGAGCGCGCGGCCGCGGAACACGGCCAGGGCGCGGTGCGAAGGCACGTGGCCGATGGGCTCGTCGTAGTCGAAGTAGTCGCGGAACTTGGCGATGTCGGCGTTGTTCTCGTCCTTGCCGGCCATCAGGGTGGACTTGAGCAGGCCTTCGTTCCAGAGCCATTCGCGCAGGCGCTGCACCAGCACGGCGTCTTCGGCCCAGCGCTCGGACAGGATGTCGCGCACGCCGTCGAGCACGAGGGGCACGGTGGAGAAATCGGGGCCCGGCTTGCCGTCGTCCAGCGTGGTGGCGGGCTGCAGGAAGGCCTTGGCTTCGACGGCCGGGTCGAGCGTGGGGTCGGCCAGCAGCTTGTCGGCCAGCGGCTCGATGCCGAATTCGCGGGCGATCTGGCCCTTGGTGCGGCGCTTCTGCTTGAACGGCAGGTACAGGTCTTCGAGCTCCTGCTTGGTGGGCGCGAATTCGATCGCGGCGCGCAGCTCGGGGGTCAGCTTGCCCTGCTCGTCGATGGCCTTGAGCACCGCCACGCGGCGGTCTTCGAGTTCGCGCAGGTAAGACAGCCGGGCTTCCAGTTCGCGCAGCTGGATGTCGTCGAGGCCGCCCGTGACTTCCTTGCGATAGCGGGCAATGAACGGAACCGTGGCGCCTTCGTCGAGCAGTTCGACGGCGGCCTTCACCTGGTGCTCGCCGACCTTGATTTCAACGGCGAGCTGGCGAATGATTTTCTGCATGTCTTGAGCGCGTCCCTGGCAAAGCGCGGAAGTTTGCCATAGGCGACGAGGCCCCCCGCCGGGCACCGGCGCGGGATGGTTACAACGTGCTCTCGGCCGGCGCCGCGACCGCCGACTGCGGCAGCACTTCGCCGGGCATCACGAGGCGGATGCGCAGCCCGTGCGGCGCTGCGTCCATGACGGCCAGCTCGCCATGCAGCGCGTCGGCGCGCTCGCGCATGCTGCGCAGGCCCTTGCCGCCGGCCTCGCCGGCCGCCGCATCCAGGCCGCGGCCGTCGTCGAGCACTTCGAGCACCAGGCCGTGCGAGCGTTCGCGCGGGCCGAAGCGCACTTCTACGCGGGTCGCCTGCGAATGGCGCAGCACGTTCGACAAGGCCTCCTGCGCAATGCGACACAGCTGCATCGCGGCCTCGGGCGACAGCGGCGGCGACAGCACCACGTCCTGCACGTTCCACACGAGCGTGATGCCGAGCCGGTCGAACGCCGGTTGCAGCCGGTAACGCAAGTGGCCCAGGCGCTCGCCGATGCTGGTGTCAGCCTGGTCGTCGAGGGAGTCGACCGTCAGCTGCAGCTCCAGCAGGCAGGCCTGCAGGGCCATCGACAGCTCGCGGGCGTCGGCGGAGCGCGGGTCGTAGCTGGCCATGAGCGCCACCAGCCGCGAGCCGACGCCGTCATGCAGGTCGCTGGCGATGCGGCGGCGCTCGGCGAGCACGGCCTGCGCCTGGCGGTAGCGCACGAGACGGCGCCGCGTGAAATACCAGGTGGCCACGATCATGCAGAGCACAGCGACGTTCACCCCCTGCAGGGCCCAGAAGGCGGCCGGCACCTCGGTACCCAGCGTGGTGATCGCCGAGGTCGCGCGAATCACCTGCCCGACCACCGGCGTCAGGTGCAGCGCAAATGCGAGCCCCACCCACAGCAACATCCGCTGGCGCGAGGCACGCGGCCACAGCCAGATCAGGAGCACACACCAGGCGGCGATCGAAAGCCACACGAACTGGTCCTCCAGGAAATACGGCGGGAGCGGGGGCGCGGGCGCGCGCATGGGTGGCTCCGCTGCGAACGCGGCGCGCCCGAAGCGCGCCCTAGAGCAGCCCCCGGTGCGAGGCGAAACTCACGGCCTGCGCGCGGGTGTGGGCGTGCAGCTTGCGGTAGATGTTCTTGACGTGCGCGTTTACCGTCTGGGCACTGATGGTGAGCTGCAGGGCGATCTCTTCCGTCACATATCCCGTGGCTACAAGTCGCAACACTTCGCGCTCCCGTGCCGACAGGGTCGCCTTGCTGTCCGGCGGGCGCACCGGGCTCGGATTGGCGCGCTGATGGTCCAGGTGAACGAGCAGCCGGCGCGCCAGCCGGGGGGTGATGGCGGCCCCGCCATTCACCACCTGCAACACGGCCTGGGCATAGCTCTGGAACCAGGCGTTCTTCACCAGGTAACCCGAGGCGCCGAGCTCGAAGGCATGCAGCACCTGGGGCTCGTCTTCCAGCGCGGAAATGACGATGATCTCGGCGGCGCTGCGGTGCTTCTTGGCCTCTTCGATGAGCTCGAATCCGCTGCCGTCTCCGAGGCGGATGTCGACCATGAGCACATCGAATTCATGCTGCATCAAGAGGCGCCTTCCCTCGCGCAGGGAACCGGCCTGGCCTTCGAGCTGGATGCGCAGATCGCCCAGCAGTTCCTGGGCGATGACACGGCGGACAAAGGGGTCGTCGTCGACGAGCAGGACACGAACGGGCTTGGTTTCCTGGCCCGTGAGGTAGTCCGGCCACGGCAGGGTATCCGCCGAGGGAGCCAGCAGCCCGCCGAACTGGCCGGGATTGGAGAATTTCCTAGCGCCACCACCGACATCGGTCAATGAAATGTCGAGATCGTTTTCCATTTAAGCCCCCTTGTCACAGATAAAAGTCGCGACTTCGTGAACAAAAGTTAATCGATTTCTACTCTTTTTCCGGCTATCGGCTTTTTTGATTACCTTGGTTTCTTTCGGTTGCAATATTGCCAGATTGTGAACCAAAGTGATAGTTCCCACGAGGGGAACAGGGCCTAGAACCGGCTCTCTGCCAACGCCCAAAACGCCCTCGGACATTGCTTTCGCCATAGCCTTGCACTACCCAGCCTGAGGCATTTTTCGATCCCTTCCCCCCGCTGAAACTGCATCCCGGTCGCAACGGAATCCATTCAATCCGTGCTCGCTGACCGTCGCTGATGGCCGGATTCCCCGGCGATCGGGTTCGTTTCAACACTATCGAGGAAGCATCATGAAGAAGACTCTTATCGCCATGGCAGTGGTTCTCGTGGCTGGCATCGGGACCGCAACCGGCAGCAGCGTGGCGCTCGCCGTCACCAACACCACGACCGGCTCCTCCAGCTCGGCAGGCTCGGTCGCCGCCAGCTCCGGAACGGGCAGCGCACTGAGCTACAACGCAGCCAGCTCCACCTCGTCGGCCACGGCCAACGCGGCGGGCGGCGCAGCAGGCAATGCCTTCCTGCGCGTCGGCGGCGCCACCGCCAGCGGCTCGGCCACCACGCAAGGACGCGTGACCAGCGTGGCAGCAACGACCGGCAACGGCGTGGCTGCAGGCGGTGCGAATGCACAGGCCAATGCGACCTCGAGCGCCAATGCGAACTACGCCGGCGGCGGCGCCAACCCCGTGAGCGGCTCTGCAGGCGGCGCAGCCGGCTCCACCACCAACAACACCGCAGCCACCGCTGCAGGTCCTGGCGGCGGTCTGGCCGTGGTGACGCGCACCTCGGGCACGACGGCCGGTTTCAGCGCCAATTCGGGCGCGGTCAACGGCATCGTCAACGGCACGACGACCTCGGCCACGTCGGGCTCGACCGGTGGCTCCACGGGCGTCATCAACTTCGCCGTGGGCAACGCAGCGGGCTTCAGCAACGGTGGCGGCACCGCCGGTGGCGCGATCTCCGGCGCAACGGCCAACGCTCCCTGAGCGATCCGGACCATCGGTTGTTGGACCAGAAACGGGGAGGGGCACGCCCCTCCCCTGCTTCCCAAAGGAGTCGAAAAAATGAAAACATTGATTGCCCTGACCTTGCTGGGCCTGTCCGCCGGCGCCTTGGCGCAGACCACGGCGGGTGGCGCCAACAACCAGTCGCAGAGTTCAGCCACCACCAACGCCCAGGGCAACACCCAGGCGGTGAATTTCAACAGTTCCGCCCCCTCGGAAGTCACCTCCCGGGCCACGGTGGACAGCAACAGCACCCAGAACATCAACAACACGGGCGCGACGACCAGCACCGTCGACTACCGTGGCAGCTACACCGTCAAGAACGTGCCCTCCGTGAGCGGCCCGAACCTGACGACCAGCAACGACACCTGCATGGGCAGCACCAGCGCCAGCGCCAACGGCGCAGGGGTCGGGCTGAGCTTCGGCACCACCTGGACGGACGAACACTGCAAGCGCCTGAAGATGAGCCGCGAGCTCTGGAACAAGGGCATGAAGGCAGCGTCGCTGGCCATGGACTGCATGGACCCGGCGGCCCAGGCGGCCCTGGAGATGACCGGCTCGAAGTGCCCGCAGTCGATGACCGCCGAAGAACGCGTGAGCGCGTTCGGACCGCAGGCCTCCTCGGCCGGCGCGCCCGTGGCGGCACGTCCGGCGGCGCCGGCCCCCGTCG